>JAZRJL010000055.1:0-22752 GCA_045645805.1 Clostridia bacterium
CATTTTATCATCATCAAAATAAGGGTCTTCACCGCCCTGAAGAACAAATGTTTTAAAGCCAAGCTTGTTGCCGGTTTCACAGCAATCAAGAATTTGTTCGTCTGTCAGGCGATAGCGGCTGGCCTTGCTGTTGCTGCAGCGGAGTCCGCAGTAAAAGCAATCCTGCTTACAGATATTTGTAAATTCAATAAGACCTCGGATGTAGATTTGCTTTTTAAAATGTTTTTCAGAAATTTCTACTGCAAGCTTTTGTGCATATTCCAAGTCTTCCTGGGTATAGGTTTTTAAAATACATATAAATTCATCTTTAGTTAAAACACCGTCGGTATTAAGTTTGTTTATGAGGTCACAGTTTGTCAAAATACCACAGCCCTTCAATTAAAATTATTTTGAATATACAGCTTTTACCGATACCCCGGGGAGCATACCAAGCTTGCCTGAAACAGCACCAACAATATCATTAGGTGCGTCAAAAACAACACTCATAACCGATACGCCCTTTTCTTTGTAGGGAATACCCATACGTCCAACGATATATTTATTATAATCGTGCAGGATTTTATTTATTTCCTCGGAAATATCAAGGTTATTAACAATTATACCAATTATTGCAATACGTGTTTCCATAATAAAATTACCTTCCCAATTAATTACCTTTAGTTTCGCAGTATGCACAGCGATATATACGTTGTGCTTTATCGGTAAGATTGAATATATGAGGAAGCTCCTGCTCGGTTGTAGTTATACAACGGGGATTTTTGCAGAATATAACATTTGTCAATTTTTCTGGCAAGGTCATTTTTTTCTTTTCGATAAGTTCACCATCTTTTATTATATCAACAGTTGCATCTGGCGAAACATAACCAAGAATATCCATATCAAGGTCAAGCTCGCAATCAATTTTAATAATATCCTTTTTACCCATTTTGCGGCTTATAACATTTTTTATTATTGCAACAGGGCAATCAAGCAAATCGAGGCGGAGGAGGTTGTATATTTCCATACCTCTGCCGGCTTCAATATGGTCAATAACAATTCCGTTTTTTATTGAATCGATATTCATATATTACACCTCCAATAGTTTGAGAATAAGTGCCATTCGCATAATTTTACCATTTAAAACCTGTTTGAAATAACAAGCTCTTGGGTCATTGTCAACAGCAACACTTATTTCATTTACACGGGGTAGAGGATGCATTATGCATAAATCCTGCTTGGCATTACTGAGCTTTTCGGGAGTGAGGATGTAGCTGTCCTTTAATCTTAAATAATCTTCTTCGTTAAAAAATCTTTCCTTTTGAACTCTTGTCATATAAAGGATATCAAGCTCAGGCATATATTCGGACAAATCCTTTGTCTGAATATAAGTAAAACCACTTTCCTTAATTTCGTTTTTCACGTAGCTTGGAAGCTTTAATTCATCAGGTGAAATGAGGATAAATTTTATACCTGTGTAACGGCAAAGAGCTGCAATAAGGGAATGAACAGTTCTTCCAAATTTAAGGTCGCCGCAAAGTCCAACGGTTAAATTGTCAAAACGTCCTTTTTCACGGTGAATAGTCAAAAGGTCAGCAAGGGTCTGGGTAGGATGATTATGACCACCATCACCTGCATTGATTACGGGGACAGAGGCATTCATAGATGCAACCATAGGTGCACCCTCTTTTGGATGACGCATTGCAATTATATCTGCATAGCAGGAAATAACTTTTGCAGTGTCTGCAACACTTTCGCCTTTTGATGCAGAGCTTGAGCCTGCATCAGCCATAGATAAAACATTTCCGCCAAGCTCGTACATTGCCGCTTCAAAGCTGAGTCTTGTACGTGTTGAAGGTTCAAAAAAAAGTGTAGCAAGCTTTTTACCGGAACACTTGTGAGCATATTTTTCGGGATTATTGATGATATCATCTGCAACAGTCAGTAATTCTGCTATTTCCGATACAGATAAATCTTTAATATCAAGTACGCTTCGCATTAAAATTCATTACCTTTCTGCCCGCAGAATTTAAACAGACTTCCCTGCCACGGGCTGGTCAGGGAAGCTGGAAAAATCAATATCTATGCCCCAATCCAGCTTTCGTCGGATGGGTTGTTGCGGAATGCAATGAGTCTTTTTATGTCTTCGGGTTTGATATAGCCATTTTCTGCTGCAACTTCGGCAATCGTGTCAAAGTTTGTAAGGCTGACATTTTTTACATTTGCAGCTTCAAGTCTGTCAAGACCCTTCTGCATACCATAGGTAAAGATTGAAACAACACCCAAAACCTCAGCACCTGCTTCACGAAGAATGTTTACAACCTCGATTACGCTGCCGCCTGTTGAGATAAGGTCCTCAACAACAACAACCTTTTGTCCGGGGAGAAGCTTGCCCTCAATCTGGTTTTGTCTGCCGTGGTCTTTTGCACCTGACCGTACATAACCCATAGGAAGTCCCATAAGATGTGCTGTGATTGCTGCGTGAGCAATACCGGCAGTAGAAGTACCCATAAGAACCTCGGCTTCAGGATAGTTTGCCTTTATTGTTTCAGCGAGTGCGGTTTCAACATCTGTTCTAACTTCAACATCACTAAGTGTCAAGCGGTTATCACAATAAACGGGACTTTTTATTCCGCTTGCCCATGTAAAGGGTTCTTCGGGGCGGAAGAAAACAGCCTTAATTTTAAGTAAATCTTTTGCAATTAAAATTTTTGTTTCCATTTTTATATTCTCCTTATCCTACAAATTCATTAACGCATCTTCTGTAAGCTGCAACAGGGTCGTCTGCTGCTGTAACGGGTCTGCCTACAACTATGTAGTCCGAGCCAATTTCTTTTGCCTGCGCAGGGGTCATAACACGTACCTGGTCACCCTTTTCGCCGTCAGCGAAACGAACACCGGGGGTAACTGTTATAAAGTCCTTGCCGCATACATTGTGAACCTTTTCGGCTTCAAGGGGCGAGCATACAACACCGTCAAGACCGGCTTTTTTTGCATTTTCTGCATAGTGCATAACAACCTTGTCAATAGGCTCGTTGATAAGCAAGTCAGATGTCATAACCTCCTGACTTGTTGAGGTAAGCTGAGTTACAGCGATAAGGATTGGACGTGTGCCATCTTCGCGGGTGAGTCCTTCGATTGCAGCCTGCATCATGGGAATTGTACCTGACGCGTGAAGGTTTGTCATATCAACATCAAGATTTTTAAGAACAGACATAGATTTTTTTACTGTATTGGGAATGTCGTGAAGCTTGAGGTCAAGAAAAATCTTGTGTCCACGTTTTTTTATTTCTCTGACAATTTCGGGACCCTCGGCATAAAAAAGCTCCATACCGATTTTTACAAAGGGTTTTTCCTCTTTAAATAAGTTCAAAAAATCAAAAACCATTTTTTTGTTTGCAAAGTCACATGCAACAATTACATCCTTACCCATTAGTGAGCACCTCCAATAATTTCGTTTAAATCTTTGATACCGTATTTTTCCATAACGGCAGGTAAATTGTCAATTATATTCTTGCAGGCAAAGGGTTCGACAAGATTTGCCGCACCTACCTGAACAGCGGTCGCACCTGCAAGCATCATTTCAATCACATCTTCGGCCGAGGATACACCACCCATGCCGATGATAGGAATTTTAACTGCTTCGTAAACCTGATACACCATTCTGACAGCAACCGGGAAGATTGCAGGGCCTGAAAAGCCGCCCATTCTATTTGCAATAACACATTTTTTTGTCTTTAAGTCGATACGCATACCCAGAAGTGTATTAATAAGGCTTATTCCGTCTGCACCTGCATCTTCGCAGGCCTTTGCAATTTCAACAATGTTTGTAACATTTGGTGAAAGCTTGATAAACACCGGCTTGGTAGTAACTGCCTTGACAGCTTTTGTAACTTCAGATGCGGAAGCAGGGGAAGTACCAAAGCTCATTCCCCCACCGTGAACATTGGGACAGGAAATATTTACTTCAAACCAGCCAATTTGTTCTTCGCTATCAAGTGCCTGACAGGTATAGGTATATTCGTCAAGTGAAAAACCACTTACATTTGCCATAACTGGCTTGTGAAAAACTTCTTTAAGTTTTGGAAGTTCAACAGATTTAACTGCTTCAACACCAGGATTTTGGAGACCTACAGAATTTATCATACCGTTTGGACATTCAGCAATTCTTGGAGTAGGATTGCCGAATCGAGGGTCTTTGGTTGTACCCTTAAATGAAAATGTACCAAGACGGTTTATATCATAAAGCTCTGCAAATTCATAGCCAAAACCAAATGTTCCGCTTGCAGGGATTATGGGGTTATCAATTTCAATTCCCGTGAGGGTAACTTTTGTATTTACCATATGATTTCCTCCCTTACAAGAACAGGTCCGTCTTTGCAAATTCTCTTGTTGCCGTATTTGGTCTTGCATGAGCAACCCATACAAGCCCCAAAACCGCAGCCCATACGTTCTTCAAAGCTGTACTGACCCGAAGTTATCGCAATACTTTCAATTGCTTTAAACATAGGCTCAGGACCGCAGGTGAAGAAGTAGGAGTATGAAAGGTCTTTCATTGCGTCGGTTACAAAACCTTTTTTGCCAAGACTTCCGTCAACTGTAGTAACAAATACATCCGCCCCAAGGTCCTTAAACTCTTTTTCGAAAAATACTTCTTCTGCAGTATTGAAACCAAGTATGACCGTTGGTTTTTTGCCCTCAGCAATAAGGGTTTTACACAGATTATACATTGGCGGAACACCAACACCGCCACCAATCAGAAGCGGAGTGTCGCCGCTTTCTTTGGTGCTGAAACCGTTTCCAAGACCTGTAAGAATGTCAAGCTCGTATCCAATGGGATATTTACTCATTTCTTCTGTACCAACACCTACAATTTTGTAAATAAGTGTGAGTGTATCGGGGGTATAGTCACAAACCGAAATGGGACGTCTTAAAAACTGACCTTCAATTTTGATATTAACAAACTGCCCGGGGCGAGACAAATCACTTGTATCGCCCGAAAGAGTCATAAGCATAACATCTTTTGCAATTTTTTCATTTTTAGTTATTTTAAAAATTTGTTGCTTCACGGCAGAATCTACCTTTCTTTTGTACTATGCATCAATTGTTGAGATTCCTATTGTGTTTTCTTCAAGAACATCAAGCAGAACCGAAACTGTGTCAAGGGCAGTAAAGAGATTTACATTATTCTCTGTTGCCAGAATACGTATTTCGTGACCATCATGTTTTGAATCTGATGATGTAATATCACTGGTATTGATGAGGTAGGAAATATGACCCTGACGAATTGCATTTGGGATTTCCTCGCTTCCGTCACCAATTTTTTCAAGTGCGTGGGTACGGATTCCGTTCTTTTTAAAGAATTCTGCAGTACCTTTAGTTGCTTCAATATTAAAGCCAAGGTTATAGAAACGGCGTATAAGCTCGAGCGCCTCGTCTTTATCACTGTCTGCAATGGTTGCAAGAACTGTTCCGTAGTTCTGAAGCTTCATACCGGATGCCTGAAGTGCTTTGTATAAAGCACGGTTAAGCTTGTCGTCATATCCTATTGCTTCGCCTGTTGATTTCATTTCAGGTGAAAGGTACGCATCAAGTCCGCGGATTTTGCTGAATGAAAAAACGGGAACTTTTACATACCAACGATTCTTTTCAACGGGATAGGTTTTCTTAATACCCTGCTCTTTAAGGCTCTTGCCTAAGATTACATTTGTTGCAATATCTGCAAGGCTGTAACCTGTTGCTTTTGAAAGGAAAGGTACAGTACGTGAAGAACGTGGGTTAACCTCGATAATATATACATCGTCATTTTTGTCAACAATGAACTGAATGTTATAAAGTCCAACAATGCCAATTCCCAAACCAAGCTGTTTTGCGTATTTAAGGATGGTCTTTTTAACCTTGTCCGAGATACTGAAGGTAGGATACACACTGATTGAGTCGCCGCTGTGAATACCTGTGCGTTCAACAAGCTCCATAATACCGGGAACAAATACATCTTTGCCGTCGCAGATTGCGTCAATCTCAACTTCTTTACCTACAATATATTTATCAACAAGAACAGGCTTGTCCTCGTCAACCTCAACCGCTGTTTTCAGATAGTGACGAAGGGCTGCTTCGTTTGAAACAATCTGCATTGCGCGGCCGCCAAGAACAAAGCTTGGACGAACAAGTACAGGATAGCCAATTTCTTCGGCTGCCTTAACGCCATCTTCAATTTTGGTAACAGCCTTGCCCTTTGGCTGAGGAATACCAAGCTTTTTAAGAATTTTCTCAAAAGCATCACGGTTTTCGGCACGGTCAATTGCTTCGCAATCGGTACCGATTATCTTAACACCACGGTCTGTAAGAGGCTGTGCAAGGTTGATTGCGGTCTGACCGCCAAGAGATGCAATTGTGCCCTCAGGATTTTCAAAGAGGATAATATTCATAGCATCTTCGGTTGTAAGAGGCTCGAAATAAAGCTTGTCAGCTGTTGTATAGTCGGTTGAAACTGTTTCAGGGTTGTTGTTTATAATAATTGCTTCATAACCTGACTTTTTAATGGTTGTAACAGCATGTACGGTTGAATAGTCAAATTCAACACCCTGACCGATACGGATAGGACCTGCACCAAGTACAACAACAGATTTTTTGTCAGTAATTCTTGAATCGCCTGTGCCGGTATAGGTTGAGTAGAAGTATGGGATGTATGCACCTGTGTGACAAGTATCAACCATTTTGTAAACGGGCATAATTTTATGCATTTTTCTCATTTCAAATACATGAAGCTCGTTCTCGCCCCAAAGCTTTGCAATGTATGAATCACTGAAACCCATAACCTTTGCATCCTTAAGGATTACAGCGTCATTTGGATTAGCTTTAATTACTTCTTCAAAATCACAAATCTTTTTGATACATTCAAGGAAGTAAGCTGTAATTTTGGTAATTTTATGAAGCTCGTCAACGGATTTGCCAAGTCTTAAAAGCTGTGCAACTGCGTAGATTGTATCGTCACGGAATTCGGTAATATATTCAAGAAGTTCAGCTTCGGTCATATTGTCGAATTTTGACATCCAAAGATGATTTACACCAATTTCGAGTGAACGTACTGATTTAAGCAAACATTCTTCAAGAGTTGAACCTATTCCCATAACCTCACCGGTTGCTTTCATCTGTGTACCAAGCTTGTTGTTTGCTGAGGTAAACTTGTCAAAGGGGAAGCGAGGGAATTTTGCAACAATATAATCAAGTCTTGGTTCAAAAGCTGCATTTGTATTTGCAATAGAAATATCCTCAAGAGCCATACCAACAGCAATCTTTGCGGTAACTCTTGCGATAGGGTATCCGCTTGCTTTTGATGCAAGTGCAGATGAGCGTGAAACTCTGGGATTAACTTCGATGAGATAATATTCAGAGCTTTCGGGGTTAAGTGCAAACTGGACATTACAGCCGCCCTCAATTTTGAGTTCACGGATAATTTTTATAGCACTGTCATTGAGCATTTTAAGGTCGTGGTCGTTTAGCGTAAGAATAGGAGCAACAACAATCGAGTCGCCGGTATGAACACCAACGGGGTCAATGTTTTGCATACCGCATATGGTGATTGCTGTGTCGTTTGAGTCGCGCATAACTTCAAACTCAATTTCTTTGTAGCCTTTAACGCTCTTTTCGATAAGAACCTGAGAAACGGGTGAAAGCTTGAATGCGTTCGTACCTATTTCAATAAGCTCTTCTTCGTTATAAGCAAAGCCACCGCCTGTACCGCCAAGTGTAAATGCAGGGCGGAGAACAACGGGATAGCCGATTCGATTTGCGGCTTCCTTTGCTTCGTCAAGAGAATATGTGATTTCAGAAGGAATAACAGGCTCGCCGATGGATTGACAAAGCTCTTTAAAAAGCTCGCGGTCTTCGGCACGTTCAATACTTTCACTTTTGGTACCCAAAAGCTCAACACCGCATTCTTTAAGAATACCCTTCTTTTCAAGCTGCATAGCAAGGTTAAGACCTGTTTGTCCGCCAATGCCCGGAACAATTGCATCAGGTCTTTCATAGCGAATAATGCGAGCAACATATTCAAGGGTCAAAGGCTCCATATAAACCTTGTCTGCAATTGTTGTATCGGTCATTATTGTTGCAGGGTTTGAATTTGCAAGAATAACCTCATAGCCTTCTTCTTTGAGGGCAAGGCAAGCTTGTGTTCCTGCATAGTCAAACTCTGCTGCCTGACCGATAACAATCGGACCTGAGCCTATTATAAGTACTTTTTTGATGTCTGTTCTTTTAGCCATTTATTTTTTCCTCCTGAATGTTTATATTTTCATCTTTCCATGCAATTTTACCATTATACATGGTAAGAAGACATTTTCCAAAAACTGTTTTTCCTGTAAAGGGTGTGCTTTTTCCTTTTGAAAGGAAGGTGTCGGGATTTATTTCATAGCTTTCCTCTAAGTCATATACAGTAATATTTGCCGGAGAGCCATTTTTTATTTCGTTGCTTATACCAAAACGCAGGCCGGGATTATCGGACATAAGCGAAATCAATTTTTCAAGGTTGATAAAGCCTGTTTTAACAAGATTTGTATAAAGCAGCGGGAACGCTGTTTCAATGCCCACAATGCCCATCAGGCTTTTTTCAAGGCCTTTGCTCTTTTCTTCAGCCGAATGAGGTGCATGGTCGGTTGCTATCATATCTATCGTTCCGTCTTTTATACCCTCGAGAAGTGCAAGTCGGTCGGCTTCGCTTCGGATTGGCGGATTCATTTTAAATCTGCCATCTTCCTGCAAATCATTGTCTGAAAGAAGAAGGTAATGAGGTCCGGTTTCACAGGTTATGTCAATTCCGTCGGCTTTTGCCTGTCTTATAAGCTCAACGCTTTCTTTTGTCGAAATGTGACAGACGTGATATTTACAACCGGACTTTCTTAAAAGCTCAATGTCTCGTTTTATGGGACCCCATTCACTTTCCGAGCATATGCCACTGTGACCGTGCTCTTTTGCATATTCGCCGTCGTGAATATAGCCGCCGTTTAGAAGTGAATTATCCTCGCAATGTGCGGCAATTATTTTATCAAGCTGCTTAGCCTTAAGCATTGCCGAAAGCATCATATCTGCCGACTGAACACCTTTGCCGTCATCTGTAAAACCGCATACGTAATCCGACATATCATCCATATCCGAAAGCTTTTCGCCCATACTGCCATGGGTAATTGTGCCGTAGGGGAATACACCTATACAGGCATCTTTTTTTATAGCATCAAGCTGGACTTTTAAATTTTCAATAGTAGAGGGGGAGGGATTTAGATTTGGCATTGCACAAACCTTTGTGTACCCACCGTGTGCTGCAGCTTTTGTGCCGGTCTCTATGGTTTCCTTATACAAAAAACCCGGTTCTCTTAAATGTACGTGAACATCAATGAAACCGGGGAAAATATATTTATTTTTAAAAGAAATAGTTGTAGCGTTGGAAAAAAGAGGAGTGTATTCAAGGAATAATGTACCGTCAGCAATGTAAACATCTTGCTGTGTGAATTTGCCATCTATATAAACCTTTGCATCCTTTAAAATACAGTTCATGGTGTTTTCCTTTCTGACATTTTCATCTATTTTATCACAAATGACAAGAAGTGTCAATGTTTTATAACGAAATATTACAAAAATAAATCAAAATTTATTTGTCTTTTTTAAGAGAGATGCACCTGGTACATCTCTCTTAAAGGATTAATATTTCTCTCGTTTTTCGTATTCCGTCAATTATAATTTCTTTTGCATTTTCAGCATCTTTGGTTGTTGTAGGGGCAATATCCGTTAAAGGATATTCCAAACCTAATTCTGAATATTTATTAATACCCATAGTATGGTAAGGTAAAACGTCTAATGCCTTAAGATTTTTAAGTCCCCCGATAAATTCACCAAGAGAAAACAGGTCATTATAATCTGACGTAATACCTTTTATAGCAACATGTCTTATCCATATCGAAACGTTATGCTCGTCAAGATATTTTGCAAATGCAAGTATGTTTTTGTTATCCGCTCCTGTAAGCTGTTTATGCTTTTCAGAATCTATATGTTTTATATCAAGCATAACAAGGTCGGTATATTTAATAAGCTCGTCAAATTTTTGTATTAAAGCTTGATTATTTGGGTTATAGATTATTCCTGAGGTGTCTATACAGGTATGAATACCCTTTTCCTTGGCTGCCTTTAAAAGCTCAGTAACAAATTCAATTTGCAAAAGAGGCTCTCCGCCGGTTATGGTTATGCCGCCCTTTTGATAGAACGAACAGTTTTTGTGATATTCTGTAAGGAGTTCGTCAACCGAAACCTCTTTGCCAATATTTGTTTGCCAGGTATCGGGATTGTGACAGTACTTACATCTAAGCGGACAACCCTGCATAAAAACAACATAGCGGATTCCCGGTCCGTCGACTGTTCCAAAGCTTTCAACCGAATGAATATGGCCTTTCATTTGTTAAATCTTATCATGGAAGGTTCTTGAAATAACCTCGTCCTGTTGTTCTTTTGTAAGTTTAATAAAATTAACAGCATATCCGCTTACACGTACGGTAAGCTGAGGATATTTTTCAGGATGTTTTTGTGCATCAAGAAGGGTTTCTTTGGTGAAAACGTTTACATTTAGATGGTGACCGCCTTTTTCAACATAGCCGTCAAGTAATGATACAAGATTATCTATTTGGTTTTGTGTTGCTGCCATTTTTAAAATCCTCCTTATTTAAATATTATCATCAAGTCCCTCAAAAAGAGTGGGGGATGAGCAGTTTCCGTTTGCACAGTCAAGGTCTATTTCAATATCACCGACAAAAATCTTATCGTCTTTACCGAGTGCACCGGGGATAATGGAGAAGGTGTTTGAAATACCATCCTGTGCATCGGCAAACGGAAGCTTTGAAACTGTTGAAAGGGAAGCAACAGCACCGTGAGTATCACGTCTGTGCATTGGATTTGCTCCCGGGGCAAAGGGTTCGCCCTTTTTACGTCCGTCAGGTGTTGCACCTGTGTTTTTTCCATATACCACGTTTGATGTAATGGTAAGAATAGAGGTGGTAGGAATACTGTTGCGGTAAGTATGATTTTTACGGATATGTTCCATAAATCTGTGGACAATATCATATGCGATAGAATCAACACGGTCATCATCATTTCCGTATTTGGGGAAATCGCCTTCAATTTCGTAATCAACAACAATGCCGGCTTCGTTACGTATGGTTTTTACTTTTGCATATTTAATTGCTGAAAGTGAGTCTGCAACAACCGAAAGCCCTGCAATACCTGTTGCAAACCAACGTGTAACAGATTTGTCGTGAAGTGCCATCTGCAGTTTTTCATAGCAATATTTATCATGCATATAATGAATTATATTAAGTGTGTTTACATACACACCCGCAAGCCATTTCATCATTTCGTCATATCGTGACATAACCTCATCATAATCAAGATATTCAGATGTGATAGGTCTGAACTCGGGAGCAACCTGCTTGCCTGATATCTCATCAACACCGCCATTGATTGCATAAAGCAGACACTTTGCAAGGTTTGCACGTGCACCAAAAAATTGCATTTCCTTACCGACACGCATTGAAGACACACAACAAGCGATAGCATAATCATCTCCGTGAGTCTGACGCATTAAATCGTCGTTTTCGTACTGAACAGAGGAGGTTTCAATTGATATCCTTGCACAATAACGTTTAAAGTTTTCGGGTAGCTGTGTTGACCACAAAACAGTAAGGTTTGGTTCAGGTGCGGGACCTAAGTTTGACAGGGTATGAAGATAACGGTAAGACATTTTTGTAACCATGTGTCTGCCGTCAATACCGATACCGCCTATGGATTCTGTTACCCATTGAGGGTCACCCGAGAACAAGGCATTATATTCAGGAGTACGGGCAAATTTAACAAGACGAAGCTTCATAATGAAATGGTCAACCATTTCCTGAATTTCCTTTTCTGTATAAATGCCGTTTTCAATATCTCTTTGTGCGTATATATCAAGGAAGGTAGATGTTCTGCCAAGGGACATTGCTGCACCATTTTGTTCCTTTACAGCGGCAAGATAGCCAAAATACAGCCATTGAATAGCTTCTTTGGTATCTTTTGCAGGCATTGAAATATCAAAGCCATAGCTGAGAGCCATTTGTTTAAGCTCTGTAAGTGCGCGTATTTGCTCTGCAATTTCCTCACGGTCACGGATAATGACAGAATACATTGCTGAACGTGTAGTTTCTTTTTGTGCCATTTTATCTGCAATGAGCTTGTCCACACCGTAAAGTGCAACACGTCGATAGTCACCAATAATACGACCTCTGCCGTATGCATCAGGAAGACCTGTGATTATATGACTTGAACGACAAGCACGCATTTCGGGAGTATATGCATCAAATACACCTGCGTTGTGAGTTTTTCTGTGAGTAGTGAAAAATTCTTTAATCTGCGGGTCGATTGTATAACCATTATCCGCACAAGCTTTTTCAGCCATACGGATACCGCCGTAAGGCATAAGAGCACGCTTAAATGGTTTGTCTGTCTGAAAACCTACAATTTTCTCCTTGGTTTTGTCAAGATATCCGGGACCATGAGAAGTTATTGTAGAAATAACCTTTGTATCCATATCAAGAACACCGCCGGCATCACGTTCCTGTTTTGAAAGTTCAAGAACCTGTCCCCAAAGGTCAAGAGTGTCCTGTGTAGGACTTTCAAGAAAGCTTTCGTCACCATTGTATGGGGTATAGTTATGCCGTATAAAACTTCTAACGTTTATCTCTTTTTTCCATGAACCGCCTTCAAAGCCGTTCCACATATCGAAATTGTAGTTCATATTTGTATGTCTCCTATACCACAGTTTATTTTTTCAATATATTATACTACAATATTTAAAAATACACAAGAGGTTGTTGCATAAAATATTGTAAAATATTATCGAATAATATCACAAAAAATTAGTAATAATTTTATTAAAAGTGGCATTCCGAAAAAATGTATCCGGAATGCCATTATATATTAGTTTTTGTTGTTAATTAAACCGGCAAGCTTTGAAAGCTCCATTACAACAAGCGGAATAATAATAAGACCTGATGCAATTAAATAAAGCTTTATAGGCAATGTTACAAGACCAAATGCAATTTGCAAAGGTGTAAATGCAACAAGAAATACTAAAAGAATTGAAACAAGACACGCTTTGTTAAGAGTTTTGTTGGTGAAAAAGCCGGTTTTAAACAAAGAATGTTCTGAACGCATATTGTAGCTTTGTATAACCTGCGAAAGTGCAAGCACCAAAAATGCCATTGTTCTGCCGCTTTCAATATTGCCACCAAAGCTTTCACCTGCATAAAAGCCAACAAGTGTCAGCAACGCAAACATACATCCCTGAAGAACAATCCTTATCCCAAGTCCGTGTGCAAAAATACCTTCGTTTTTTGGACGTGGTCTTTTATCCATAATATCACTTTCAACGGCCTCCATACCAAGTGCAACAGCAGGCAGACTGTCGGTTACGAGATTTATCCAAAGAAGCTGCATTGAAAGGAAGGGACTTTTGTGCCACATAAGCATTGCGGCAAAAACGGTAATAACTTCACCAATATTTGTGCCAAGGAGAAAACCAACAACCTTTTTGATATTTGCATAAATTCCACGGCCCTCACGTACCGCTTCAACAATGGTTGAAAAGTTATCGTCGGTAAGGGTCATATCGGCAGCACCTTTGGCAACGTCTGTGCCGGTAATACCCATTGCGCAGCCGATATCTGCTGCTTTAAGGGCAGGTGCATCGTTTACACCATCACCGGTCATTGAAACAACCTGGCCTTTTCGTTGCCAAGCCTTAACTATGCGAATTTTATTTTCGGGAGAAACTCGGGCATAAACCGAAATACTTTCGACCGCACTATCAAGCTCAGAATCTGTCATTTTGTCAAGCTCGGCACCGGTAATTGCACGGTCACCCTCCTGCAAAATTCCAAGCTCTTTTGCAATTGCCGAAGCTGTTACAACATGGTCACCTGTAATCATTACGGGTTTAATACCTGCCTTGCGACAGGTGCTGACTGCTATCTTTGCCTCGGGACGGGGTGGGTCAATCATACCTACAAGACCCATAAATATTAAATCGTTTTCAAGCTGGTCAGAAGTCGGTTCAGTAGGTACGCTGTCAATTTCTTTATATGCAACAGCAAGAACACGAAGAGCACTTCGGCTCATTTCATCCACAATATCTTTTGCCTTTTCAATGTCACCTGAAATACAACGGGATGCCATCATATCAAAGGCACCTTTTACAATAACAATATTCTTGCCGTCAATTATATTAACGGTACTCATAAGCTTTCTGTCCGAGTCAAAGGGGAGCTCTGCAACACGGGGATATTTTTTGTTAAGCTCATCCTTTGGCATATTGCTTTTGTGTGCTGCAAGAACAATAGCGGTTTCGGTTGGGTCGCCTATATGCTGTTCTTTGCCGTCATTAAATACTACAGAGCCATCACAGCAAAGTGTAGCATAGCAAAGAAGCTTGTTGATATCTTCTGAATTTTCGGTTTTTACATCACTTGTATTGTCTGAACCATCGGTAAATGCCTTTACTAAGGTCATTTGATTAAGAGTGAGAGTTCCTGTTTTGTCCGAGCATATTACAGAAGCGCTGCCCAAAGTTTCAACAGCAGGAAGTCTTCGGATAAGGGCATTGCGTTTTACCATACGTTGGACGCCGATTGAAAGGACAATTGTTACAATAGCAGGTAGTCCTTCAGGAATTGCAGAAACCGCCAAGGATACAGCTGTCATAAAAATTTCCATAGGAGGAATGTTGTTTGAAAGACCCACCGCAAAAATAATAGCACAGGCGGTAAGGGCAACAATACCTAAATATTTGCCAAGCTGAGCAAGCTTTTTTTGAAGAGGTGTCTGTGTTTCCTGTTCAGAATCAAGAAGGTTTGCAATTTTGCCCATTTCGGTATCCATCCCGGTTGAAACAACAACAGCTGTGGCTGTACCATAGGTGACGCTACAGCCTGAAAAAATCATATTGTTTCGGTCACCAAGGGGTGCATTTTCAGCAATAACTGCTTCGGCATCCTTTTCGGTGGGAACGGATTCACCGGTAAGTGCGGATTCTTCACATTTGAGGCTGACACTGTGTAAAAGGCGTGCATCAGCAGGCACAAAATCACCGGCTTCAAGACGAATAATGTCACCCGGTACAAGCTCAGCAGCATCAATTATGCTTTCAACACCGCCACGGATAACCTTTGCATGAGGTGCTGACATATTTTTCAGGGCATCAAGTGCCTTTTCAGCTTTGCTTTCCTGCATAACACCCATAACGGCATTAACAATGACAATCAAAAGGATAAGTGCAGGTTCAAAAAACTCTTTTGGGTTTCTTTCTATGCAGGCAATAGCAAAAGAGACCGCTGCCGCTGCAAGAAGAATAAGAATCATTACATCCTTGAATTGGTCAAAAAAACGCTGAACAATGCTTTTTTTCTTTTTTTCAGCAAGACGGTTTTTACCGTATTTCTCTGTAAAAATCTTGATTTGGTCGTTGCTTAATCCCGTGTCGGGTGTAACTTCAAAATGATTTAAAATATCTTTTAATTTTTTGTCGTGAAATAGCAATTTAATTCCTCCTTATGTAATTATTACTAGTATATCATAAATTATGTAAAAATCAAACACAAAAATTGTTAAGATTACTTGAAATATTTTATAATATCTGTTAGAATAAAAAAACTGTTACTAATACTTAGAAAAAGAGGTTTAAAATGGGAATTTTAGAATTGTTTTTTATTGCTTTGGGGTTATCTGCTGATGCGTTTGCTGTTGCAATCTGCAAAGGCTTATCAACAAACAAAATAAAGATTTGCAATATACTTACGGTTGGCATTTATTTTGGTGGGTTTCAGGCGTTGATGCCACTTTTGGGCTTTTGGCTGGGAAGTAATTTTCAAGGTCTTATAGAAAGTATTGACCATTGGATTGCTTTTATTCTTCTTGGGGTTATCGGTTTTAATATGATAAGGGAATCAAGAGAACAGGCCGAGGAAATTGATTCATCATTTTCTGCAAAAGCAATGCTTCCGCTTGCGGTTGCCACAAGTATCGATGCCCTTGCGATTGGTATAACGTTCTCGTTTTTAAAGGTTGCAATTGTTACTGCGGTTTCGCTTATTGGCATTACAACTTTTGTTCTTTCAGCAATCGGTCTTGTTCTTGGAAATCGTTTTGGTTGCAAATATAAATCAAAGGCTGAGCTTATGGGCGGAATAATACTGATATTTATGGGAATAAAAATTCTCCTTGAACATATGGGAATATTATAAATTAAACGGCAGAGAAAAGCTCTGCCGTTTAATTTATTTCTTTACTTTTGTAATTCCGTAAACGATAAGGGCGATTGCAGCCATAACAATAAATATTCCAAGCATACCAAGTCCCATAAGTTTAAGTGCAATTTCAAGATTTAGCATATTTATATTCATATCAAAAATCCTCCGTTATTTCAAAAACTGGGGTACAAGGTTAAGTATCATACCACCTGCAAGAACAGACGCAATCTGTCCTGAAACATTTGCACCAACTGCGTGCATAAGAAGATGGTTTTGAGGGTCTGCTTCAAGTCCAAGCTTCTGTATTACACGTGCGGACATAGGAAATGCGGAAATTCCGGCTGCACCGACCATAGGATTGATTTTGTTCTTTGAAAACAGGTTTAGGAATTTTGCAAAAAATACACCTGCAATTGAGTCAAAAACAAAAGCAACAAGACCAAGACCCATAATAAGAACTGTGTCCCATTTAACAAAGTTTTCTGCCACCATGCTGAACGAAATTGTAATACCTAAAAGAAGTGTTACAAGGTTTGCAAGAACATTCTGCGCAGATTCTGAAAGTGAATTTAAAACACCACATTCACGAAGAAGATTTCCAAACATCAAAAATCCAACCAAAGCAACTGATGACGGTGCAATAAAGCCTGCAATAAATGTTACAATAACAGGGAACGCAATTTTAAGACCCTTTGAAACCTTTCCGGGATTGTATGGCATACGAATCTGACGTTCCTTTTTTGTGGTAACTGCCTTGATTGCAGCCGGCTGAATTATGGGCACAAGAGCCATATATGAGTAGGCGGCAACCGCAATAGGACCAATGTAGTTTGATTTAAGAACCTGAGATACAAGGATAGATGTAGGACCGTCTGCTGCACCTATAATGCCGATTGAAGAAGCATCAATTATGTCAAATCCAAGCAAAACTGCAACGGTGATTGTAAAAAATATACCAAACTGTGCCGCTGCACCAAATAAAAACATCTTTGGGTTTGAAAGCAGCGGACCAAAATCAATCATTGCACCGATTCCTATAAATAAAAGAAGAGGCATTGCTTCGGAGGCTTCAATTCCTATTTCGTAAAGCCATTGGATAATGCCCTGAACCTCGCCGATGCCCTCTATATTCTGGTTTAAAACACCTGAAAACGGAAGATTAACCAAAATGGCACCAAAACCCATAGGGAGAAGGAGTGAAGGTTCGTATTCTTTTTTGATTGCAAGATAGATAAGTAGGATACCTACAGCATACATTACAAGCTGCTGCCAGGTAACTGCCGCAAAGCCGTCAAGTAAAAAGCTCATTTGTTTACACCTCATAAGTTTTTTCTTATTTGTTTAAAATAAAACACAATAATTTTAGCATTTTCTTCAAATATTGTCAAGGAACAAGTATCTAAAAATGTAATGTTTTTGGCAAAGATTTAGTTAAAAATATAAAATTATAAAAAAACACTTAACAAAATTTAAAATATATGTTATATTATTACAGGATATTAAAAAACTTAACAAAATGGAGTGTTAATATATGAGAAAAACAAAAATTGTTTGCACGATAGGACCTGCATCAAATAATGAGGAAACCCTTAGCCGTATGTGCCTTGCAGGTATGAATGTTGCAAGATTGAATTTTTCACACGGTACACATGACGAGCATAAAAGGAATATTGACCTTATAAAAAAGGTGCGTGAAAAGCTTAATCTTCCGATTGCTATATTACTTGACACAAAAGGTCCGGAATACCGAATAGGCAGATTTGAAAATAAAAAAATCTTTTTAAATGACGGTGATACATTCAGCTTTACAACCGAAAATATAATTGGAAATAGCAAGCGTGTTTCGGTAAGTTACAAGGGCTTGACAAAGGATATGTCCGTGGGTGACAGAATACTTGTAAATAACGGTCTAGTTATTTTTGATGTTATTGACGTAAATGAAACCGATGTCGTATGCAAGGTTGTTGCGGGTGGCGAGCTTTCGGACAGAAAGAGTATGAGCTTTCCAAACAAGGTTTTAAAGCAGGAGTATCTTTCCGAGCAAGATAAGGCTGACCTTTTATTTGGGATTGAACAGGGTGTTGACTTTATTGCGTGCTCCTTTGTGTCATACAGGCAGGATTTGCTTGATGTAAAAAACTTTTTGCATAAAAACGGAAATCCTGATGTTGAATTAATTGCCAAGATTGAAAATCAGGCTGGTATTGATAATATTGAAGAGATATGCAGCGAGTGCTCAGGTATAATGATAGGCAGAGGAGATATGGGTGTTGAAATTGCCTACGAAAAATTACCTGCAATTCAAAAACATCTTATAACCAAATGCCGTCTCCTTGGAAAACGCATAATAACTGCAACTGAAATGCTGGAATCAATGATTTACAATCCGCGTCCGACCCGTGCTGAAATTTCCGACGTTGCCAATGCTGTTTATGACGGGTCAAGTGCCGTTATGCTTTCGGGTGAAACCGCTGCAGGCAAATACCCTGTTGAAACAGTTGAAGCAATGGCAAGAATCACACAGGAAACCGAACAAAATATTCATTATGACAAGCGATTTAAAAACAACAGCTTTATTATAAAAAATACCATTGACTCAATTTCACATTCTACCTGCGGTATGGCTATTGATTTGCAGGCAAAGGCGGTTGTTGTGTGTTCACATTCAGGAATGACGGCAAGAATGGTATCCCGTTTCAGACCGTCTGTGGATATTATTGGGCTTACAACCAATGAAAGAGCATGGCGAAAGCTTGCACTTTCATGGGGAGTTACTCCGGTTATGGTTGAGGCTTATCCATCAACTGAGGTTTTGTTTTATGTTGCAAAAAAGACAGCGGCTGAGGTTTTTAATCTTGAAAAGAATGATAAAATAATAATCACCGGAGGAAACACCAACGGTGAATCGGGAAATACAAACCTTATAAAAATTGAAACAATCTAAAGTGTATTTTAAAATAGTATGGATTACATAAAGCATAAATATTATTTATTAAAAAAAGGCTGAGACCAAATAAAATCATTTTGTCTCAGCCTTTTGAGTTATCTGTCTTTTAACGGAATATACTCTGCTTTTTCGGCAATTGCCTTGTATGCAGGGCGTATGATTTTGTTTGAATTTATAAGCTCTTCAATTCTGTGGGCACTCCATCCGGCAACGCGTGCAATTGCAAAGATGGGAGTATAAAGCTCTTCAGGCAAATCAAGCATTGAATACACAAAGCCGCTGTAAAAATCAATGTTTGCACTTACGCCCTTGTAGATTTTTCGTTTTTTTGCAATAACCTTTGGTGCAAGGCTTGCAACCTTGGTATAAAGTTCAAATTCTTTTGTCCGTTTTTTCTCTTTTGATAAAAGACCAATGTGCTCCTTTAATATTTCAGAACGTGGGTCAGATAGTGAATAAACCGCGTGTCCCATACCGTAAATAAGACCGCTTTTATCAAACGCTTCCTTATTTAAAAGCTTTTCGAGATAGTTTGAAATTTCATCTTCGTCGTACCAGTCTGAGATATTCTTTTTTATATCATCAAACATAAGCTTAACTTTTATATTTGCTCCGCCGTGCTTTGGACCTTTAAGGGAGCAAAGGGATGCTGCGATTGAAGAATAAGTGTCTGTACCTGACGAGGTAACAACGTGTGTCGTAAAGGTTGAATTGTTGCCTCCGCCGTGTTCGGCATGAAGAACAAGTGAAAGGTCCAAAAGCTTTGCTTCAAGCTCGGTAAACTTTTTATCCGGTCTTAATATACGCAAAATATTTTCAGCTGTTGAAAGATTTGCAGACGGGCGGTGTATATAAAGGCTCTTTCCTTTTGTAAAATGCATATAAGAATTATAGGCATATACAGCAAGAAGCGGAAAATTTGCAATAAGCTGTATACATTGTCTTAAATTGTTTGGTATGCTTGGATCATTTGCGTTTTTGTCATAAGAATAAAGGGTCAAAACACTTCTTGCCAATGAATTCATAATATCAGGGTTAGGTGCTTTCATGATTACATCACGAACAAAGTTTGTAGGCAAAGTCCGGTATGAAGAAAGAAGCTCAGAAAACTGAGTTAATTCGTTTTCATCAGGAAGATCACCTAAAAGAAGAAGATATATCGTTTCTTCAAAGCCAAAACGATTATCTGCTTCAAACCCAGCAACAAGGTCACGGACATTTATTCCGCGATAGCAAAGCTCTCCATCGCAAGGAACGGTTTCTCCGTCAATCATTTTTGATGAAATTATAGATGAAATTTCGGTAAGACCGGTGACAACACCTTTGCCGTCAAGGTCGCGGAGACCTCGTTTTACCTCGTGTACTGCATAAAGCTGTGGGTCAAAGGAGGTATTTTTAACTGATTTTTCAGAAAATTTATAAACCTCATCGGGAATAGAAGAATAATTTTTCACAATATATTGTCGCCTCCGTTTCATTTGGTTTAATTTATTTAATTATACCAGAAACTGTAAAACAAGTCAATAACACAAAATCCCCAAAACCTCTTCAAATCCATATGGGACAAGGGCTTTAGGGATTTTTGAATTTATTGTTAATTTTTTATATTATTTATCGGAATAGTTTGCTTTTTAACTGCGAATATATTACCGACAAAGCAACAGATACTATATATGCTGAGAAAAATATTATGAAAAAACGTTGCGGAACAGAAGTAATGCTCAGTTTTTCCATTATGTGTTCTGTTTCAAAAATTACAAGACAATGTATAAGATAGATGTAGAAGGTTGCAGGCGAAAGAATATCCGCTCCTTCGTGTGCATATTCAGGCATTATAATAAGCCACATAATTGATGCAAAGGCTGCAAATGCAATTTTGAGAATTTCGGTCCAAAAGGAGTGAAACCAGCCTAAAAATTCCATATATGCAACGCCCGAATAAAGTGCGGTAAAAATCAAGCCAAGGATTATCCAAATACCCTTTGTCCGTTTAAGCTTGTCAAGGTTCATATCAAAATTGAGACCCATATAGCAGCCAATTATCCAGTAAATGAAATAAACCGGGAATACACGGTCCGAATAACGAAAGTCCAACATAAGGTACTTTGATAAGATTGTGATAACTGCAGCAAGAATAAGACCAACAACCGGCGAAATATTTCTGCAAAAATGATAGGTTAACGGTGCAATAATATACAGCTGCATAATTATTATAACAAAATAGAAGGGAGCTGCAATTGTACCAAGAGACAGGTATTTAAAAAGGGCACTCCATTCAAAGTGAAAATAATTTCTGTGAAATACAAAATAAAGATAATATATTGTTGCCATAATAAGATATGGAATATAAATTTTTGTAATACGTCGCTTTAAAAACGAAAAATAATTGAAGCTTCCGTCATTATATGTATGGGTGAATTTGATGCCTGATGAAATAATGAAAGCAGGCACAACAAAGGTAATTGTACGTGAGAATATAAATGATATCCCCGACGGAACTGAACCAATGGGATACCGGCTGATGCTGTCTGAAAGAACGTGAATCATTACAACAAAAAGACACAGCACTGTTTCAAATGATGAAATTTCAGCAAGCTTTTTCCTCATAGTCAGGTTTCTCCTTTGTAAAGTTTAGACGTATATATGATATCTTAATATGAAAAAAATGTCAACCCGAAAAATATAAATCTGTCATAATTAGAAAATATTACAATGAGTATTTAATAAGCATGAGGTTAAAATATTACCGAAGACAGATAAACAGATTAAATTGTTTTTCTGAAACAAAAGGGAGGTGAATTTAAGATGTCAAACAATTCAAGAAACAACAAGACAATGGTTCCTGAAGCAAAGTCAGCTATGAACAGATTTAAGATGGAAGCTGCAAACGAGGAGGATGTTACTCTGTATTATTAAAAAAATACATTTTAAACCGACCATATACTAAAAAAATTAAATATATCTAAAAGAAGTTAAGGCTAACGACAATGTTGGTCTTTTTTTATTTTTACAAACTTTTTTCAAATAAATGGAGAATAATATAGTGTGGGCGACTTAAACAAAGAGGACGGTGATGTGAAAAATACAAACAAACACATTAAACACTCATTTTATAAGGAGGTAATGTTATATGACGGATTATACAAAACAAATATTTGAAATACTAGGTGTTGAGCCTAATGAAGAGTTTAGAATAACAGGACAAGAACATACGACATTATATCGTATCCTAAGTAACTTAAAAATCCAATATCGTACATACAAAAATACTTGGATGGAGTCTGGAATTCCATTAAGAGAGTTCCTTGTTGGGCATTATGGTAATGGTAAAGTTTTGTCGATTATAAAAATATACAAACCAACAGATAGAGAGCAACTTGCCATTGACTATGCAAAAGCTTGTGGATGTAATTGGATAGCTAAGGATAGTTATGGACAAATATTTGGCTACCATTCTAAGCCCAAAAAGTGCATGTCTGATAATAGTTATTATCAGGATATATGGCAATA
>JAZRJL010000056.1:0-8617 GCA_045645805.1 Clostridia bacterium
TCCTCAATTATCAATGTAAAGGAAGAGAGCGACATCGACAGCTTTTTGAGTGGCACACAAGGCACACTCTTCACCGAAGAGATACAAGGCCTTGATGATTTTGAATTGATATGTTTTTTGGTGATAAAGTAGGAGTATGAGAGAGTTTTCAGATAAGGAAAAGAATCTTATTAAGAAGTTTCTGCGATTAAAGAATGATAATGATATTGTAGGATTGCAAGTTGCCAAATTTATTCGGGAGAGTTTGGACTGTTTTGCATTGAAATACCAGATTGCGGACGACCCTAAAATCGTTTTTTATTCTAAATCAGATACCGAAGCAGATAAAAATAAGGTAAATCACAACTATATTAAAATTTGTGATTTCATCTATTTTCTTCAAGAATTAGAAGAATATGGTTTTATCAAATTTCAAAGGAATGTTTCTGAAATGA
Organism: Clostridia bacterium; assembly: GCA_045645805.1. GTDB lineage: Bacteria > Bacillota > Clostridia > Monoglobales > Monoglobaceae > SIG440. The sequence goes on from JAZRJL010000056.1 coordinate 435, forward strand.
TTAGTGGCTCAAAAAAGGGTTATTACTTATTGTTTGATAGGGATAAGTATAAATATGATGAAACTTCTGATAATTTTTATTTTGAAAGCAATACAGAATTTAATGGTAAGCAAGTAGCGTTAATTGCTTTAGGTCCTGTTAAGTCCAAAGAGAATGTTAATCTTGATTTTGTTAAAGACTTAGCTACTTATGGAAATGCTATAATTTACCCCTTACAAAGGTTACAGGATTTTGTAGATAAAAAGTTTAGAACGCTTGAACAAGTAAATGTTGATAAACAAAATTTATTGACTTTGTTAGGTATTCTTGCAGCCTTTGCTGTTGGTATTGCTTCTCCTTTCATAAGTAAATGGATTTCTGAAAAGTCAGATAATGAAAGTTTAGAGCAAGTCATTTCTGCTATCAAAGAAGAAAAGTCTATTTCAATAGATAAGTTTCCCGATATACTCCCCGACACCCTCAACGTGAAAGTTACCAACACCTCGGAGCAACAGCCAATTAACTTGAACGTAACAGTCAAGGAAAACCAACCGACAAAAATACAATAACCAATGTACGGCCTACCGCAACGAACCGAAATAAACAAGCCACTTCATAAGACAAAAGTCTTTGAGAAGTTCGACTTGACAGCATCGCAACGAGATAGTTTCGATGCCGACATAAGCCGTATGTTTATCACCCACGTTGTTGCCGAAAGTACCATACCCACAATAAAGGCCGGAAATGAAATTGCCGACTTCTATGTGATAGAGGTTTCGTTGAAGCGTCGCGAATACGCCCCGAAGAACATTGAACTATTGGCAAAGTTCATACCCCGGAAAATCCTCTTTTTGCTGCACTTTGAAGAACAGGCACAGCTTGCCATTCATCACACGAAGCTGATATACTCCGCTTGGCAACAGTGCGACACGTTGAACATTCCGCTTACAGGCCTCGACCTCGATGCCGTTTGGGAAAACATCGTTGCCACCATTGGCTCAATCACCGTGCAAGAGGGCAACACCCTTACAGAGCAGATTAAGAGCGATGAACAAAAATCGAAGCTCCAAAAGCAGATACAACTCTTACAGCAGAAGCTGAACAAAGAAAAACAATATAATAAACAGATAGAAATAAACGCCGAGATAAAGCGACTGAAGAAACAACTTAACGACATTAAATAGAACAAAGATATGGAACTCGAAAGAATGACACTCACATCAGCGTCAGGCAGTAAACTCAACCTCGATGCACTGTATCAAATAATGCCCTCTTGCTTTACAGAGGTGCGCGACGAAAAGACAGGTAAAATATCACACAAAATCAATTTTACCACACTTCGTGAACTCTTGGGCGATAACGCCTATGAGGGTGCAGATGAAGAATACGGCTTTTCTTGGGTAGGCAAGAATGCCGCACGCCGTGAGGCAGCGAGTTCCATTAACAAGACACTGCGCCCCTGCCCCGAAGAGAGTGTAGATTGGGATTCTACCGAAAACCTCTATATCGAGGGTGATAATTTAGAGGTGCTGAAGCTCCTGCAAAAATCATACTTGGGTAAAATCAAGATGATTTATATCGACCCTCCATATAACACTGGTAATGACTTTGTTTACCGTGATGATTTTGCGGTAAAAGCAGACGAATACGATTTGAAGGCTGGCAATATTGACGAATTAGGTAATCGCTTCCGTAAAAATCCTGATAGTAATTCTCGTTTCCACTCCGATTGGTGTTCTATGATTTATGAACGATTGCTTGTTGCAAGAGCATTGTTGTCAGAGGACGGTGTTATTTTTATCTCTATTGATGATAACGAGGTTGCTAACTTGAAAAAAATTTGTGATGAGGTTTTTGGTGAGCAAAATTTTGTCGCAAAGTTTGATTGGCGTAAGAAAACAGGTGCTAATGACGCTAAAGATATTGCTGTCGTTACAGAATCGATATTGTTATATACAAAGCAGCGTAATATCACTTTAGAGAATAATATCTGGAGAAGAGACGAAGATTCGATAAATGTAGAGCGTTATAGGTTTGAAGATGAATTTGTAGATGTTAGAGGTAAATTCTACTATGACACTCTGGACAGAGGAGGTTTACAATATTCTGACTCAATGAATTTTGGCATTGAGGCTCCCGATGGAGGTTTGATATATCCAAATGGAAGAGATAGTTTTTATAATGACGGGTGGATTTGGAAATGGAGTAAAGACAAAGTAAAGTGGGGTATTGAAAATAAGTTTTTGGAGTTTGTTAAGTCTAATAAAAGTAAAGGTTCTGCTTATACAATCAAATACAAGGTATATCAAAATGTAGATAATGAGGGAAATATCCGTGAGAGAGCTGGTAGAGCCTTTATGAACTTAATTGTTGACCCAATAAACCAAATCGGCAATTTAGAAATGAAGGAGCTTTTTGAAAATAAGACTCCATTTTCCAACCCCAAGCCGATAGGTCTTGTTAAGTTTCTATTTAATACATTAAAACATAAAGATGCTCTTGTATTAGATTTTTTTTCAGGTTCTGCAACTACGGCTCATGCTGTAATGGAACTTAATGCCGAGGACGGTGGTCGTCGTAAATTTATAATGGTACAGTTGCCTGAACCGATTGACATTAAAAGTGAAGCTTTTAAGATTGGGTATAAAAATATTTGCGAGATAGGCAAAGAGCGTATTCGTCGTGCAGGAAAGAAAATCAAGGAAGAAGCAGGAGAAAAAGCAGCGAACCTTGATACAGGTTTCCGCGTATTTAAATGCGAGGACAGCTTTATGAATGATGTCTATTTTGCACCTTCAGAACTTAAACAGGAAGATTTGTTCTCGCAGATTGAAAACATAAAGGACGGTACAAGCGACCTCTCTCTGCTCTTCGGCTGTATGCTCGATTGGGGCGTTCAGTTGTCGTTGCCATTGAGCCACTTTACCGTTGCCGGAAAAACAATACACAATGTGAACGACGGCGACCTTGTCGCTTGCTTTGCCGAAGATATTAACGAAGATGTTATATCTGCCATTGCAGAACTCTCACCGCTTCGTGTCGTGTTCCGCGACAGTTGTTTCAGTGAGTCGGCATTTAAGATGAACTTGTTTGAACTCTTCAAACAGAAATGTGGCTGGAGCGAGGAACAGGTAAGGGATAAGGTTCGTGTGATTTAATATTCGTTGATACTATGAAGCTCAAATTCAAACAACAGGCTTTTCAGCGCGACGCTGCTCGTGCTGTTACCGATGTCTTTATAGGTCAGCGATATTCGGACGGCTTTTCATACCGCTTTGATAAGGGCAAGCAGAAAGGCCCTAAACAGCAGGAAGCGTTTGACGCTTTGGGTATCTGCAATGAGCCTATTATGCCCGATGAAAATTCATTGGTGCAGAATATTCGCGAAATACAGATGTCGCAGGAGTTGGAGCCAATCACACACCTTGTAGGTGAGGGATTGAATCTCACTATCGAAATGGAGACAGGCACAGGCAAGACCTACACCTACATTAAGACAATGTATGAACTTAACAAGCTCTATGGCTGGAGTAAGTTTATAATTGTCGTACCGAGCATTGCCATTCGTGAGGGCGTGGTAAAGAGCCTCGAAATTATGCAGGATCACTTCGCACAGGAGTACTCCGGCAAGCGTTTGCAACATTTCGTTTATGACAGTAAAAATCTTTCGCAGATTGACGCTTTTGCGCTCGATACCAATATGTACGTTATGGTTATCAATACGCAGGCGTTCAATGCTCGTGGTGCAGATGCCCGTCGCTTTACATCGAAATTGGAAGATTTCGGTTTCAGAAGGCCTATTGATGTCATCGCTGCCACTAATCCAATTCTTATCATCGACGAGCCACAGAGCGTACTCGGCGCAGATAAGAAGAACGCAACCCGTGAGCGATTGAAGGACTTTAATCCACTATTCACACTGCTGTATAGTGCCACACACCGCAAGGAAGATTTATACAATCATATCTACCGCCTCGATGCGATAGACGCTTTTAACAAAAAGCTCGTTAAGAAAATTGAGGTGCTGGGTATCACTCAACAAGGTTCTACCGCAACAAACGGTTACGTTTACCTTGAAAGTATTATACCTGGCAAGAACGGTGCAGCTCCGCAGGCACGCATAGGGTTTGATGTTAAGACACAAACATCTACAAAGCCAATTACAAAATTGGTCGGCGAGGGCTTCGACCTCTACCCGAACAGTGGCGAACTTGCCGAATACGACAACAATTTCATTATTGACCGTATCGACGGCGTTAATGGCTTTGTTCGTTTCCTCAATGGCACATTGCTGTATGAGGGCGATGTTATCGGTGCAGTGAATGAAGATTTGATACGCCGTATTCAGATAAGGGAAACAATACGCACCCACTTTGAGCGTGAGCGTGCCTTGTTCGCAAAAGGGATAAAGGTGCTTTCTCTCTTCTTCATCGACCAAGTGGAGAACTACCGCATTTACGAGGCTGGCGGTGGCACAAGCAATGGCAAGTTTGCCGAAATATTTGAAGAAGAGTATATTCGCGTACTCTCCGAAATGCAGCCCACATTCGGCGACGAAAAATATCTCCAATACCTTGCAGGCATTAGCGTGTCGGCAACACATCAGGGCTATTTTTCAAGAGACAAGAAAGGCCACTTTGTTGATTCAAAGGTTGAGAAAGGCACATCGGACAGTGCCGATGTCGATGCCTACACACTTATTATGAAAGATAAAGAAAGCCTGCTTTCAATGAATCCAAGAGTGAAAGGCTCTGCAGTACGCTTTATCTTCTCGCACTCTGCCCTTAAAGAGGGCTGGGATAATCCGAATGTGTTTCAGATATGTACGCTCAAATCCTCGAATAGCGAAATCAAGAAGCGTCAAGAGGTTGGCCGAGGTATGCGCCTTTGTGTAAATCAGAATGGAGAGCGTCAGGACGAAGATGTTTTAGGCAGTGCCGTGTTTGACACAAACGTACTCACCGTTATTGCAAGTGAAAGTTACGACGACTTTGCCAAAGGTCTGCAAGATGAACTTGCACGTTCTGTTTCCACACGCCCCATTGTTGTTACAGCAACACTCTTTACCGGCAAGACACTTGTTTTCGCCAATGGAGAGAAGCGCACCCTTTCCACTTCGCAGGCAGTTGAGATACACGAAGAACTTGTATCTAATGGCTATGTAAAGAAAGGCAAGCTCACACAGAAATACTTTGATGACAAACAGCAGGGCAAGCTCGACTTTGGAGATTATAACGATGCAAAAGATAGTATAGGCGTTATTCTCGACAAAGTATTCAATCCCGACTTGCTCAAACCTGAAAATTCAAGAAACGCCCGTGAAGCGCACTTCGACGAGGCCAAATTCAAGAAGCAGGAGTTCCAGGAATTGTGGCGTCGTATCAACACACGCACCTATTACACTGTTGATTTTGACACAGCCGAACTTGTTGCAGGTTCAATAAAGGAGATTGACGAGAATTTGAATGTTACCGAGATACGCATTGTTATAGGTACAGGCTCGTTGGAGAATATACGCGACAAGGAAGAGTTGGAAGCAGGTACTGCAATGACAGCAGGCAAAGTGCGTACTATCCACGTTACAGAGTCCGTAGGCGACAATGTCAAGTATGACCTTGTAGGCCGCCTTGTTGAAAGCACCGGGCTTACTCGCCGTGCTATTGTGGAGATACTGACAGGCATTAAGCCTGCCACATTCCACCAATTCAGGCTCAACCCCGAAGAGTTTATCATAAAGGTAGGCAATATCATTAACGAGGTTAAAGCCCTTGCCGTTATCAAGCATATTGAATACCATAAGCTCGAAGAAAGGTTTGACAGCGATATATTTACTGAAAATACTCTTCGTGGCAAATTGGGAGTCAATGCCATTGAGTCCAAAAAGTCGTTGTATGACCTTGTTGTCGTTGATAGTTGGAATACTGAACGCCCCTTTGCTGAAGAACTCGAAAGGCGCGATGATATTGTCGAGGTTTACACCAAGCTCCCTCGCGGTTTTTATATCAATACCCCTATGGGGCATTACAACCCCGATTGGGCTATAGTGTTCAAAGAGGGAGTAGTTAAGCACATCTATTTTGTTGCAGAAACAAAAGGTGCTTCAAAATACCTTGTAAAAAGCAGTAACATTAGCGGTATCGAGGGAGCAAAGATAGAATGTGCAAAGCAACATTTCTCTTCTATTTCAGGCAGTGATGTCAAATACGATGTCGTGCGAAGTTTTGGCGAACTTTTTGACGTGATTACAAAATAAGAACAGAGGTTCTGGCACCTTATGGAGATACGCCCCGCGCCCCGACGCAATTTGCGTCGGGGATTTTCATTAACTACCATTTCTTATGACATCTTGGCAGTTCATTTTGTCAGTCTGTCAAATTCCTTGATTTACAATATCTTCCTAACATTCATAGGTTTATTGATATGGCCTTACTTTTTTGCTTATTTTTTCGTGTCTTTGGCACGCTATTTGTGTAGATTCTATATATATAATTTTTTTATGGAAAACAAACCGACTTTACTACAGTTTGATTTTGATCACGATTTCATTAAAGAACAAATTAACAACGCTTTTGTTGATAGAGAGTGGGTTACTTTGTATTCACGCGAAAGTATACACAAAGGAGAAAATGATTGCTTTGATATATTTCGCTATCGCTGGACATATATAATTAACCCAGAACTTTGTGAAAAAAGTTTGGAATCTTATGATGAAGATATACGAGATACAGACCGTGGTGCATTATATGGTAGCAACGGTTCACGTTATTATAAGCCTTATGTAAAAGAGGGTATCGAGCCTCTTGTTACCATTCTTGATTTTTTCGACTCCAGTTCTTATAAAAAACAAATAAGAATACACGAGGATTTTATATATATGTTTAACTTATATGAGGAAGTTCTTACAGATGGAAGTCGTGATTATTCATTGTTTGATTGTGGAGAAAAAAAATCAATTTTGACTATTCGTGCTAATGAGGTTAAAATCAAGCATAGGTATCTTAAAACGTTTCTTGCAGCAAAGAGAATGAATCTTGTTTGTATAGCAAAGTCTGAATGTAATTGCAATATAAGTCATATTGATGACATTGAATTTGATATAAATTGGACTGGTTCTATGGGAGTAACAGATAAATCTGTACCATTATCAAATTATAATTCCTCTATTACACAAAATGGCAATGAATTCCAAAATTGGTTCTATGCCAAAAGGATTATCAAATACGATAATTTTGATAAATTTGCTTCGGTTTTTGATTCTAAATACGAGGAATTTATTATTGGCTATAATACAGATACTTGTAATGACGAACTTGTTAAGTGTAACGATGAAGAGAATAGATATACAAGAGTGTATTTTAAGAAAGCTATTATAGACCAATATCGTAACAATCCAACAGCTTGTATTGAAGCGTTAAGGATTTCTACACGATTTTTTAGTTTAAGGTGTGATAATGACAATTTGGAGTATGTGTCTGTATTTCTTAAAGATTTAATGTCACTCCCTTATGAGGAACAACAACTATGGAAAAGGTATAACATCTCTCCTTCCACTCGTACAGAAAGTGAGTTGTTTCATTCCGTTATGAATGGACTTAATTGGGGTGCTCGTGCCACATCACCTGATTTCCGTTTTAGAGATTGTTTTAATGAACTTCAAAAGAAATGGCAAGAGAGGTTTGGTTGGGTCTTATTTAAGCCTACTACCGGTACACAGCAGAATATTATTAACCGTCTTGTCGTATTAGGTAGCGATAATTCTGCTAATTTTAGCGATTTAATAAAGGACTTTAATCTTGTATTAACTGAAAGTATAAATGTTCCTGCTTTGAAAAGCAGCAGAGTTAGTTTTACTAAAGATAGTGGGAGCATTAAAAAACTTATCGAATTTTTGTCTTATCATAAGATTGGAACAAATGGCTTTATAACATTTTTGCTTAATCTTAATACCCTTCGTTCAAATTATACATCTGCACATAGGATTGATAGTGGTGAAAAAAAAGACCTTGAAAAAGCAAAATCTTATATTGGACTGAAAGTTGAAAATATGAACTATATGGAGAGCGCGGTTAATTTGTTTTCGTTAGCTTCTGAAGCCTTTGAGGAGCTAATAAGTCTCATTTGACAATGTTTCAATTTATACTTTTGAGTACGCCCCAACGCAAATTTGCGTTGGGGCTTTTTTATGCCTCCCTCTTCAGGCTTCT
>JAZRJL010000057.1:0-8503 GCA_045645805.1 Clostridia bacterium
GGATTTATCCCCGGCATCCGTCCGGGTCGCCCTACCTCGGAATATATCAGCAGAGTTCTCAACAAGATTACTCTTGCACGTGCGGTATTCCTTGGCTTTATAGCAGTAGTGCCGATTTTCATGAACATTGGTCTCAATATTCAAAACTTCTCAATCGGTGGAACATCACTCTTAATCGTTGTTGGTGTTGCTCTTGAGACAGTTACTCACCTTGAGTCACAGATGCTTATCAGACATTACAAAGGCTTTTTAGAATAATTAAGGACAAAAAAGTTCTATGCTTTACAGGGGCTGTTTTGGGGTGCTTTAACCGCATTTCAAAGCACCCCTTGTGGAGTTTTTACTATTTATATAATCAGAGGAATAATTTGTAAGTGATTTTGTTATACTATATATTGGGATAAAAGTTTATTTTATCCATAAAAAGACGGAAAGGCTATGAGGCGATTATGAAACTTATTATTCTTGCGGCTCCCGGAGCCGGAAAAGGGACACAGGCAGAAATACTTTCAAAGCATTTTAATATTCCTACCATTTCCACAGGTGCAATACTCAGAAAGAATATTGCTGATGGAACAGAGCTTGGAGCAATTGCTCAAAATTATATTAATGACGGAAAGTTTGTTCCGGATGATATTATGATTGGGATTGTAAAATCCAGATTAAATGAAGATGACTGTAAGAATGGATTTATTCTTGACGGCTTTCCCCGAACACTCAATCAGGCAGAAGCCCTTGATAAATCTGATATTGATATAGATAAAGTTCTTACCATTGAGGTTGAGGACGAAAAAATAATTGAAAGACTTTCAGGAAGACTTGAATGTAAGTCGTGCGGTGCAAGTTACCACAAAGAACACAGAAAACCAAAAATCGACGGTGTTTGTGACAATTGCGGCGGCGAGCTTCGTACACGCGAAGACGATAAGCCTGAGGTAATCAAGGACAGACTTGCAACATATTATGAACAGACCGAACCGCTCAAAGCCTTTTATGCTGAAAAGGGTATGCTTAAAACAGCAATAGGTCAGGAAACAATAGAAGAAACCACAAAAGAGGTTTTAAAAGCACTTGCTGATTAAATCGGGAATTAGAGTAAAATGGTAACTATTAAATCAAAAATTGAAATTGAATATATGAAAGAAGCCGGTAAGGTTACCGGTGAAACGCTTAAACTTTTGGAGCTGCTTGCAAAGCCGGGTGTTACCACTCTGGAGCTTGACAGGGCGGCGGAAAAGTTTATAAGAGACCACGGCTGTACGCCGTCTTTTAAGGGCTATGGTGGTTTTCCGGGAAGCGTGTGCATTAGTATAAATGATGAGGTTATACATGGCATTCCCGGCAAACGTAAGCTTTGTGAGGGTGACATAGTCAGCTTTGATGTTGGTGCCTGCTACAAGGGTTACAATGGTGATGCTGCAAGAACCGTAGGTGTAGGTGAAATTTCCTTAGAGGCACAGAAACTTATTGATACCACTAAGGCGAGCTTTTTTGCAGGCATAGAATTTGCTAAGGAAGGCTTCAGAATTTCGGATATTTCTGCTGAAATTCAGAGAGTTGCAGAAGAGGGCGGATTCAGCGTACTTCGTGAGTATTGCGGGCATGGTATTGGAAGAGAGCTTCATGAGGAGCCTGAAATTCCAAATTACTTTGAAAAGGCACGCCGCGGAATACGTATCAGACCCGGAATGTGTCTTGCGATAGAGCCAATGGTAAATATGGGAACAAAAGATATTTTTGTCGGCGATGATGAATGGACAGTTTATACGGCAGATGGAAAGCCTGCGGCACATTATGAGAATACAGTTTTGATTACAAGCAACGGACCTGTGTGTTTGACGTTGGTTGATTAATTACAGAGGTAATAACGTGAAAAATCACGTTATGCCTCCGGCGGAATTTATTGCAGCGCCGAATTTTTCGTGCCTTTCGGGCACAAAACGGCGATGTGCATAATTTCCATTATACGCCTTATCTGCTCACGATAGGAAGCGTTAGTATTTTCAATTACTATTTGTGGGCAGAAAGGCTATGGAAATTAATATGGACGATAGTTTTAGTATAGGTGATATAGTTTTATCCAAAGCCGGCAGGGACAGTGGTAAGCTGTTTGTTATTGTTTCTGTTGAAGGAATATATGCTTATATTTGTGATGGGGATATCCGTAAGACGGGAACTCCCAAAAAGAAGAAAATTAAGCATATCAAAAAGACAGGTGGCTTCAGCGAATACATAGCTGCAAAGATTGCTGAAGGGGCAAAGGTTACAAATACCGAGCTTCGACGGGCAATATCGGAATTTGAAGAATAAATATCATTAAAAAGAAATAGTGAATGATGAATAGCTCTGAATAGAATTTTCCGAGAGTATGTTTGAATAGAAGATTTGAGTTTAAATTATAATCATTCATTATTAAATACCAATTAAAACAGAAAAGGAGGTGGGGTAAATGGCAAAGGAAGATGTTTTGGAGGTTGAAGGTACAGTCCTTGAAGCACTGCCCAATGCAATGTTTCAGGTAGAACTTGAAAACGGTCACAAAATTCTTGCACATATTTCAGGCAAGCTGAGAATGCACTATATCAGAATATTGCCCGGTGATAAGGTTACTGTTGAGATTTCTCCTTATGACCTTACAAAAGGCAGAATTACCTGGCGTGCAAAATAACAAATGCTTTAAAAGTCATAAAATGCATATGATTTTAGCGAATATTTGTTAAAAAAGCTGAAAAAAACATCAGCAAAAAACACTTGACATAAAGTACAGTCAGTGTTATAATATTATGGTTAGCTCAAAATGCGGAATTTTGCGCTGGCGTAACATTTTTTGGGAGGTGAAGGAAACATGAAAGTACAACCTTCAGTTAAACCTATTTGCGAAAAGTGTAAAATTATAAAAAGAAAAGGAAAGATAATGGTTATTTGTGAAAACCCCCGCCACAAGCAGAAGCAGGGCTAAGCAAAAAACAAATTATCCCTATATGTCGGGCAGAGTCAGGCTTATATGCCAATTTGTATAAGCTGATGAAAACGGCGGGCGATAAAGGTCTGCTGTGATAAGTGAAATTCTGCTCCGCATAACACTTTTCAGAAAAAATTTATTCGGAGGTGAATGAAAGTATGGCACGTATTGCAGGTGTTGACTTACCAAATGAGAAGAGAGTTGAGATTGGACTTACCTATATCTTCGGTATAGGCCTTTCAACATCAAAGAAGATTCTTGCTGCAACAGGTATCAATCCTGACACAAGAGTTCGTGATTTGACAGAGGACGAGGTATCTGCACTCAGAGCTGAAATCGACAATTACAACGTAGAAGGTGACCTTCGTCGTGATATTGCACTCGATATCAAGCGTCTCATTGAAATCAACTGTTACAGAGGTCTTCGCCACAGGAAAAACCTTCCTGTAAGAGGACAGCGTTCAAAGACAAATGCAAGAACCAGAAAAGGCCCGAGAAAGACAATGGCCAACAAAAAGAAATAAGGATTGAATTGAAGCTGTGTCTTTACGTATTTAGTATCGTAAGACTCCGCTAAAATCAGGAGGTGAAATTTACTATGGCAAAGGCAGTAAAGAAAACCAGACGTCGTAGAGAAAAGAAGAATATTGAAAGAGGTGCGGCTCATATCAAGTCAACCTTTAACAATACAATTGTTACCATCACTGATGTTGCAGGAAACGCTATTTCTTGGGCATCTGCAGGTGGTTTGGGCTTCAGAGGCTCAAAAAAGAGCACTCCTTTTGCAGCTCAGATGGCTGCAGAAACAGCTGCAAAGGCTGCTATGGAGCATGGACTCAAATATGTTGAGGTTTACGTAAAGGGTCCCGGAAGCGGCAGAGAAGCTGCTATTCGTGCACTTCAGGTTGCAGGCCTGGAGGTTAATATGATTAAGGACGTTACACCTATTCCCCACAACGGTTGCAGACCGCCTAAGAGAAGAAGAGTGTAATCGCAGGAGGTGAAATAAGCATGGCAAGATATACAGAATCTGTTTGCAGAATATGCAGACGTGAAGGACAGAAGTTATTCTTAAAGGGTGACAGATGTTATACAGATAAGTGCGCTATTACAAGACGTGCATATGCTCCCGGTCAGCATGGTCAGGGCAGACGCAAGCTTTCAGAGTATGGTACACAGCTCAGAGAAAAGCAGAAGGTAAGACGCGCATATGGCATTCTCGAAAGCCAGTTTGCACATTATTTCGAGATGGCAAACAAAGCACAGGGTGTTACAGGTGAAAACCTTCTTACACTTATTGAAAGAAGACTTGACAATGTAGTTTACAGACTTGGTTTGGCTGTTTCAAGACCTGAAGCAAGACAGTTGGTTTCACACGCACACTTCCTTGTAAACGGCAAGAAGGTTAACATTCCTTCATACCTTGTAAAGGTTGGCGATGTTATCACAGTTTGCGAGACAAGCCGTCAAAATGCTAAGTTTGATACAGTTCTTGCTTCAACTGAATCAAGAATCGTTCCCAAGTGGCTGGATATGAATAAAGAAACTCTTGAAGGCAGAGTTGTGGCTTTTGCTGAAAGAGAGGATATCGATCTTCCTATCGAAGAACACTTGATCGTAGAATACTACAGCAAGTAATTAAATCTATCAAACCTTTTCATGTTAATGAATTTGAATAGGAGGGGATAATATGATAGAAATTGAAAAACCAAGAGTTGAATGTGTTCATATTTCAGAAGACAACACCTATGGCAAATTTGTTGTTGAACCCCTGGAAAGAGGCTATGGAACAACATTGGGTAACTCACTCAGAAGAATTATGCTTTCTTCATTGCCGGGTGTGGCTGTAAATTCCGTTAAAATTGACGGGGTTTTGCACGAGTTTTCAACTATTCCGGGCGTCACAGAAGATGTTACTGAGATTATTCTTAACATCAAGAAGCTTGCTGTTAAGCTTCATTCTGACGGACCCAAGACAATTTACATCAACCATGAAGGTGCAGGCGAAATCTGTGCCCGTGACATAAAATGTGATTCTGATGTTGAAATTATCAACGGAGACCTCCACATTGCGACACTTAATGATGATGCAAAGTTGTTTATGGAAATAGTTATTGACAGAGGTCGTGGCTATGTTTCTGCTGACAGAAACAAACAGCTTCTTCAGCCAATTATCGGTGTTATTCCGGTTGACTCAATTTACACTCCTGTAAACAAGGTTAACTATACTGTTGAAAACACCAGAGTTGGTCAGATTACCGACTTCGACAAGCTCGTTATTGAACTTTGGACTAATGGCACAATTGACCCACACGATGCTGTGAGCCTTGCTGCAAAGATACTCAATGAACATCTTAATCTCTTCATTGACCTTTCAGAAAGTGCTAAAAACACAGAAATCATGATAGAAAAAGAAGAAAGCAAGAAGGAAAAGGTTCTTGAAACAACAATTGAAGAGCTTGATCTTTCGGTTCGTTCATACAACTGCTTGAAGCGTGCCGGAATCAACACTGTTCAGGACCTTACCAACCGCAGCGAAAACGATATGATGAAGGTAAGAAACCTTGGTCGCAAGTCGCTTGAAGAGGTTGTTGCAAAGCTCGACAGTATGGGACTTTGCCTTGCTTCAAACGAGGACTAATTCCGAAAGGCATTACCGATCGGATGCAATTTTATTGAAAGAGGTGATAGTATGGCACACCAGAGAAAGTTGGGCAGACCAACTGACCAAAGAATAGCAATGTTAAGAAATCTCACTACTTCTTTCCTTGAAACAGGCAGAATTGAAACAACAACTACCCGTGCAAAGGAAGTTCAGAAGTTAGCTGAAAAAATGATTACTCTCGGCAAAAAGAACACTCTTCACACAAGACGTCAGGCTCTTGCATTTATTACAAAGGAAGACGTTGTTACAAAGGTGTTTGGAGAAATTGCTCCTAAATATGCTGAGCGTAACGGTGGTTATACAAGAATCATAAAGATTGGACCCAGACGTGGTGACGCAGCTGAAGTTTCAATATTGGAGCTTGTGTAATTTAAAAACAAAAACTTTGGCGGCTCTTTTAAAAGGGTCGCCTTTTTTTTACAATTACAATATTTATAAAGAGGTCTGAAAATGAAAAAATTATGTATTTTTGATATGGATGGAACATTGGTGAATACCATTGATACAATTTCATATTTTGCGAATACCGCACTTAATAAATTTGGATATGATTCCATTCCCACAGATACTTATAAAGTGCTTGTGGGCAATGGCTCGGATATACTTGTGCAGCGTATGCTGAAAACTCTTGGCAAAGAGAATGATGACTACAAAGAACTTCATTCATACTATGTGGATATTTATGACAAGGACTTTATGTATCTTACTGCACCATATGATGGAATAGTTGATATGCTGAAAGAACTTAAAAAAATAGGTGTGAGCGTTGCTGTACTTTCAAACAAAGACGACCAGACAGCAAAAAAAGTTGCAAATGAATTGTTTGAGGACGGCCTTATAGACCTTTGCCTTGGCGCAAGACCAGGTGTTCCGCTTAAACCGGAGCCGGATGCTGTTTTTGAGATTATGAAACACTTTGGGGTGGCGGCAGATGAATGTCTTTACATAGGTGATACTGGTACAGATATGAAGACCGCAAAAAATGCCGGTCTTTATGCTATTGGTGTTCTTTGGGGATTTCGGAGCGAAGAAGAAATCCAAGACAACGGTGCAGATGTCATAATTAATGATGCAATGGAAATTGCAGAAATTGCAGGAAAATAAATTGTTCAGGGAGTATAAAGCAGATTGTGTTGAACTTGGCTTGACAATCTGACGGGCCTGCTGCATCTAAACCTTATATCCCTTATAAAGGTTTGATATAAAAGGGATAATAAAGCCTTCCCCTCAAGTGGAAGCCTTTGATAGAAATAAATTTTTTTATCCCTAATTTGACAAAATCATAGTAAGGATGTCGAAAATTGTCGAAATAATAAGTAAAAGGAGAGGAAACAAATATTATGAATATAGTTGTAATAGGAAGTATCAATACAGATATTGTAATTAATACAAACCGAATGCCCAAAATCGGAGAAACCATATCCGGAAACGGATTTGCAATTAACTGCGGAGGCAAAGGTGTAAATCAGGCGGTTGCCGCAGCAAAACTTGGTGGAAATATCACTTTTATTGGTGCGGTAGGTAATGATGAAAATGGAAATATTTCAATAAAAAATCTTGAAAATAACAGAATCGACACAAAATGTATCGCTCGAACTGATATCAATACTGGAGTTGCGGTAATAACAGTATGTAATGGTGACAATAGTATTATTCTTGATGCCGGAGCAAATGCTCAGGTGTCCAAAGAAATTATAGATAGAAATAAAGATGTTATTTTGGCGGCAGATGCTGTTATTATGCAACTTGAAATTCCAATTGAAACAGTTACATATGCGGCAAATATAGCGCATAAGGCAGGGGTCAAGGTGATATTAAACCCTGCACCGATTGTTGAGTTGCCCTCGGAATTACTTAAGAATACAGATGTTTTTATACTAAACGAAACTGAAGCAGAATTTGTTACCAAAGTATGTCCTGACACAGATGAAAACCGTAAAAAATGCATGAATATCTTAAAAGGTTATGGAATAAGCACTGTTGTTTTAACATTAGGTGCAGAAGGATCAATGTACACAGAGGGGAATTATTTAAAATATCAAAAAGCATATAAAACTGAGGTTGTAGACACAACAGCTGCGGGAGATACATTTATTGGGGCATTTTGTATGAAAATGAAAGAGGGTATTGGAAATGCTGTTAAATATGCGACAGCAGCATCTTCAATTACTGTTAGCAGAAAAGGTGCGAGCAAATCAATACCAACAGGTGCCGAGGTTAATGAACTGATAAAAAACATAAAGTAGAATCTTTTTTTACTGACTTGACATAAACTATTTCAAAAAGGCTGGCATCCAGATTATACAGTCTTTATATAAAGATTGTCGAATTTTGGCGAAAGGAAGTGGTAATTTGAAGAAAAAAATAATCATCCTTTTGTGTGTAATAATTGGAATTGTTATGCTTATTTCGTTAATAGATGCAATTAGGTATCCAATTTCCCTTAAAATTAAATCAAATGATGTGGCAACTGCGAAAATAATATTTTATGGTGACGGAATAGACAAAGAGATAAACGAACAAAAAGACGTGAAAAAATTAGTTAGAGCATTAAATAAGCTTCGCTTTAAAGAAAGCGAAGATATGAGCCATTTGTCTCCACATTCTGGCATTAGAATTGTAGAATTGTATAACGAAAAAGGTGAGTGTATAGAATGTGTGCAATTTTATGATTGGGCATACAGGGGTGGCGAGTATAAAGGCGAAGAAAGAAAAGATGGAGATTATTTATCTGTAAAAAAAGGGTTGCGATTGGGTAATTTTTATATTTTATGCGACAAGTTGTGTGATGATCCATTTGATATGGGTATATACAAAATATTTTATTACTTGCAATAATTTTTTAGTTCTAACCAAACACGAACTTCCATTAAAAA
>JAZRJL010000058.1:0-6094 GCA_045645805.1 Clostridia bacterium
TGAGTGCCACACAAGCGGAATGGATGAAATTATTGCTTTAGCTTTAAATGAAAAATCTAAAAATCCTATTGTGATTTTAGAAAAAATGATGTCAATGGACTTTTGCCATATGCACGGCCCCGAGCATCATGTTATGGTGGGGGCTTCACTCATTACTGCATACAAAAACGCAGGCGGAGAGATTGATTTAACCTCTGCACTTTCTGAAATGCAAGCAAGAGGAAAGCAAGTTCCCGGCGGAGCGTGCGGATTTTGGGGTGCCTGCGGTGCAGGTATCAGCACAGGTATGTATATGTCGATTATAACTAAGTCAACACCTCTTGCAAAAGAGACCTGGGGACTTTCTAATCAAATGACAGGACAAGCACTTACTGCAATCGGTAAAAACGGCGGACCCCGTTGTTGTAAGAGAGATTCTTATATAGCAATTCGTGAGGCAGTCGCTTTTACCGCAGAAAACCTCGGCATACATATGGAGCTTGACGAAATCAAGTGTTCACGCTCTAAACTGAACAATCAATGTATCGAAGAAAGGTGTCCTTTCCATGTCAAAAACTAAAATAGCATTTATTTGCGTACATAATTCCTGTAGAAGTCAAATAGCGGAGGCTTTTGGAAAAGCATATCTTTCGGACAAATACGATTGCTATTCTGCAGGAACAGAAACAAAGCCCGAGATAAATCAAGATGCCGTGCGAATTATGAAAGAGCATTTCGGTATAGATATGCAAGGACAGTATTCAAAGCTGATTTCGGATATTCCTGACCCTGATATTGTTATCACAATGGGATGCAATGTTCATTGTCCCAATATTCCATGCAAAGAACACTACGATTGGGACCTTGATGATCCCACAGGAAAAAGCGATGAAGAATTTATCAAAACAGCGAATAAGATAAAAGAGAAAATATTGGAATTACAGAGGTAGTAAGGATAATGCAAAATTGTAGAATTACCGTTATGAAAATGGCACGGTATGATGATTTGATAGAAAAATATGAAAACCCAATTGAGCACACCTGCGATATGAGGCTCGGTCAGGAGTTTATTTCCGTTGGTGGAGAAAAGCCTGAAAATATGTGTGATTCGGCTTGGGAAAGTATGGAATACTTTGTGAAAGAACTTTCAAATGGTGGCGGAAATTTCTATGATGGCTGGATGAAAAACAAAAAGTCGGCTATGATTTCCTGCAATGACGGATTCAGACCGGTCAGTTTTTACATAGAAGTTATAAATGAAGGAGAATATGTAAATGAAAAATAAAGGTAACATAATATTATCTGTTATCGGAGTAGTTTTAAGCATCGCTTTGCTTGTTGTAAGCACAATTCTTGCAGAAGAAAAATTTATAAATACTTCGACTGCAGTTGTTCTTATAGCGGTTTCGGTGGTTTTGGTTTGGATTGCGATTTCCTACGCCGTAAAGGTTGATTACGAAACAGGCGTTTATAAATGCAGAAAGTGCGGACACACATTCAAACCGACCTTTAGGGCATATGTTTGGGGTGCGCATACACTAACTACAAGACATCTTAAATGCCCCGAATGTAACGAAAAATCCTGGTGTACAAGAAAGAAGATGAAGTAATATGAGCAAAATTGTTTTCTTCTGTATTCCTGCACACGGACACACGAACCCCACCTTGGGCGTTGTTAAGGAATTAGTTTCTCGCGGACATCAGGTGTGGTACTACTCATATAACATTATGCGTGAAAAAATCGAGTCGGCAGGTGCAACATTTATATCCTGTGACGATTATGATATGGAGCAGAAACTTAGTGCCAAAGACTCTACCCGTGTGGGAAAAGATTTGGTGTTCTCTACAAAGATATTGGTAGATACCACACTCGCTCTTGATGACAAGGTTTGCAGGGAAATGACAGAACTTAAGCCTGATTGTATTGTGGCAGATTCCATGGCACTATGGGGAAAAGCGGTTGCACTGAAACTTGGCATTCCTTTTGTTTCTTCAACAACAACTTTTGCCTTTAATCAACACTCGGCAAGGATTATGAAACAAGGTATCGGAGATTTGTTTAAGATGCTCTTTGCAATGCCAAAAACATCTAAACAAGTCAAACGGCTAAAGGATAAGGGGTATCCTGTTAATAATATTCTTGATATTATTGGCAATGATGATAACACCCACACGATTGTCTATACTTCTCCCGAATTTCAACCATGTTCAGAAACTTTTTCGGGAAAGTACGCATTTGTCGGGCCCTCGATTCGTCCTACAACTGAGGAAATAGAGAAAAAGAGGGATAAATTGATTTATATATCTATGGGAACTGTCAATAATGACATGATGCCTTTTTACAAATCTTGTATATCTGCCTTGACAAAAACAGATTATCAAGTGATAATGTCTGTTGGCAATTTGGTGTCAATCGAGGACTTTGGAAGACTCCCTGAAAATATATCGGTTTATTCACATGTTGACCAGATTGCAGTTCTAAAAAAAGCGGATGTCTTTGTATCACACTGCGGAATGAACAGCGTCAGTGAAAGTTTATATTTTGAAGTTCCACTCGTTATGCTACCACAAACATCAGAGCAAAAAGGTGTTGCTGAGAGAGTATCTCAACTTGGTGCGGGTATAAAACTTGATAAACCGGATGCTACTTCGATTTTGAACGCAATAAATAAAATTTCAAGTGTTGACACCTACAAGAATAACGCCAAGAAGATTGCTGATGGTTTTAAAAACTCTTCGGGTGCAAAAGGTGCGGCAGACAAAATCATACAGGTTTGTAATGGTTCTGTTTAGAAGAGATGTATTTAGAGAAAGGAAAATAAGAATTTGTTGGAGGGAATTGTATGAAAAAGGTGTTTCAAGTAATTTGCTGTGCTAGTGGTGCTGGAATGATTGGCTTTTTTGCTAATCAGTTAAATACTGTAATAGGGTGTGTATTTTTCACCCTTGGTGTTGCTTTGCTTGTCGGTTCAATCATTCTGGTTTCCAAACAAGATAAAGATAATAAATAAATCCCAATTTGACAAAGGTGTGGCTTCGGTCACATCTTTTGTTTTTGTAAAAATGTAAAATATACTTGACATTTTTCTTTGTATGGTATATAATAAAAATGTAAAGTATGCTTTACTGTATGCGGAGGTGATTTCTTGAATAATAAAATACGAGAATACCGAAAAGAAAGAAAATTAACACAGGATGATTTGGCGAAAGCAGTTGATGTTACAAGGCAGACCATTATCTCGCTTGAAAATGGGAAGTATATAGCTTCACTTCAGCTTGCTTTCAAGTTGGCAAAATACTTTGAAGCAAAAATCGAAGATTTATTTATTTTTGAGGAGGATTAAAATGGATTACAAAAAGAAACTTAAACAAAGATTACATTATGGTGTTATATGCATTGTGCTTGGTGTAATAATGATCATCGGAGTAACTGCGACTAAATCTGAAAATGAATATATTTCCGCTTTCGGTTTTGCGGTAGCAATGGTAGGCGTAGCACGCATTATACAATATTTGAAAATCACAAAGAATGAGGATAGTATTAAAAAGCAAAAAATCAACGAAACTGATGAAAGAAATCTATCAATTATTCAAAAAGCAAAAAGTGCAACATTTTCTATATATCTTTTAATCAGTTGCGCAGTAGTGATAGTTACAGCACTAATTGATATGCCCGATGTTGCAAAATGGATTGGATACTCTCAATTTGTTCTTGTAATTATTTATTGGATTTGCTACTGGGTCATTAGGAAAAAATCATAATTAATTTTTGTAAAAGGAAAACATGAATTTATTATGATTCTGTTGTTTTGGAAAGAGAGATTATTATGACAATAAAACTATTCATACAGGCAATAACTAAAATATTTTCCGGAATGGCTTTGATTGGGCTGTTGATATTTGTGCCTGCCGGTACGCTTTCTTTCTTTAATGGTTGGGTGCTTATGGGAATTTTGTTTGTTCCGATGTTTTTCGCAGGGATTGTAATGATGTTTAGAAATCCTGAATTGCTAAAAAAGCGACTTAATGCAAAAGAAAAACAGTCAAAGCAGAAAGTGGTTGTAATTCTAAGCGGAATTATGTTTTTGGCGGGGTTTATTGTTGCCGGACTAGGAGTTCGATTTCAGTGGTATTCCTTGCCAAAAGGAGTAGTGTTTGGTGCAACAGCCATGTTTTTGCTTGCATATCTCTTATATGCAGAGGTAATCAGAGAAAATGCATATCTCAGTCGCATTATTGAAGTACAAGAGGGGCAAAAAGTGATTGATACAGGATTATACAGCATTGTAAGACATCCAATGTATAGTGCAACACTCTTTTTGTTTTTGTCTATACCGCTTGTATTGGGTTCAATATATTCATTTTTGATTTTTCTTAGCTATCCTTTTATCATCGCTATGAGAATTAAGAGTGAAGAAGAATTTCTTGAAAAGGAACTGGATGGCTATCGTGAGTATAAGCAAAAAGTCAAATATCGTTTGATACCTTTTGTTTGGTAATATTGAATGTGTACGGATAGTGGATTGTTCATTTCATATTATTGTTTTATACTTAAATTGTGGAGGTAAAGAAAAATGAATTTAAGTAAAAACGGAAAACTCCTTTGCGATTTAAGAAAAGCCAAAGGAATGACACAAAAAGAGGTTGCCGAAAAACTTGGTATTGTACCGAAAACAGTTTCAAAGTGGGAGACGGGACACGGATTTCCTGATGTATCAACAGTATCAGCTTTGGCTGATATACTTGGTGTGAGTGAGAAAACCATTCTGTCAGGCGACCTGGAGCAGAATTTGGAGAGTGCCAATAATATGAAAAGAACAAAATTTTATGTGTGCCCATGCTGTGGAAGTTTTATGCAAGGAACAGGAAACAGTCAGGTTGTGTGTTGCGGAAAACAGCTTGAAGCTTTAACGGCAGTTTTGGCAGACGATGAGCACACAATCAGTATTTCTGAAATTGAGGATGACTATTTCATTGAATTTAACCACGAAATGACAAAGGAGCATTATATAAGCTTTGTGTCATATGTAAGGTTTGATAGGGTGCTTACGATAAAACTATATCCTGAGCAAGACTGCACAGTGCGTTTTCCCAAAATGTACGGCGGTAAGATTTATTTTTATTGTAGAAAACATGGTTTATTTGAATATCAGATGAAATCACGCCGAAAGGCTTGATTATATATTTTATTTTAAGGAGAATTGCTGTTTGAAGAAAAACAACACCTTGGATATTGTGGCATAGCCGGAGGCTGTGTAAAAATATCCGCACAAGCCTCCCAACATTGCAGTCAACAATTATCAGGAGGAGAAAAATAATGAGTAAAAATGACTATTTAATTCGTTTGGAAAGAAAAGAAGATTACCCTGTGGTAGAAAACTTGATTCGTGAATCATTTTGGAATGTATACCGCCCAGGATGCCTTGAACACTATCTCATAACGAAGCTCAGAGAGCATCCTGACTTTGTCAAGGAACTTGATTTTGTTATGGAAAAGGATGGCGAAATTATCGGGCAAAATGTGTTTGTAAAAGCAAATATCAAGGCTGATGATGGAAGAAATATTCCCATTCTGACAATGGGACCTATTTGCATTACACCAAAGCTTAAAAGACAAGGTTATGGTAAAATTCTACTTGATTATTCAATTGAGAAAGCTACCGAACTTGGCTTTGGTGCAGTATGCTTTGAGGGCAATATCGGCTTTTACGGAAAGAGTGGTTTCACTTTTGCAAGTGAATTCGGAATCCGTTATCACGGTTTGCCTGAAGATGCGGATGCATCGTTCTTCTTATGCAAAGAATTAATTCCGGGATATTTAAGCGGTATCACAGGAGAATATGGACCGCCGGAGGTATATCTTTTCCCAGAGGAAGAAGCAGAAGAATTTGATAAAAAATTCCCTTATAAAGAAAAACTGAAACTTCCGGGACAACTTTTCTAAAACGAATATAAACAACGACAGCCGATGCAGATGCATCGGCTATTTTCGTGTCCAAAAAACTTTCTTTTGCTGCACTTTTATTACAAAACCATAGTTATATTACACACGCGCTGCACTTTCGCTGCAATTTGGCTGCAATGTTAAAAAGTGCGTTGACGCGGATTTTTCACC
>JAZRJL010000059.1:0-5435 GCA_045645805.1 Clostridia bacterium
AGGTGCGCCGCTTGTTATTGATACGGTTTTGCGGCTTGGTGGCATATATCTGTTTTTAAGAATTGTTGATACCTTTGCAAATTATTTTATGGCAGATATCGGGCACGTTATGGGTGCAAAGCTTGAAACCGATATGCGGCGAGACCTTTTTGACCATCTTCAAAAGCTGCCTTTTTCATATTTTGACAATACCAAGGTTGGGCAGATTATGTCAAGGGTCACCACCGACCTTTTTGATATTACCGAGTTTTCACATCATTGTCCCGAGGAATTTTTCATTGCAGGAATAAAAATCGCAGGTGCTTTTGTTATCTTAGGTAGAATAAACCTGATGTTTACATCGCTTATTTTTCTGCTTTTGCCCATTATGCTTGTGTCCATTTTTATATTCCGCAAAAAGATGAAAAATGCCTTTAAGGAACAGCGAAGTCAAATCGGCGAGCTTAATGCTGACCTTGAGGACAGCCTGCTTGGGATTCGTGTTGTGAAAAGCTTTGCCAACGAGGATTTGGAACGTGAAAAGTTTGGAAAGGGTAACAAAAAGTTCTTTGATACCAAAAAGAAAGCGTATAAGTATATGGCACTTTTTCAGGCGGGAACAAGGTTTTCCGACGGGGTGATGTATATTGCTGTTATTGTCCTCGGCTCGGTATTTATGATAAGAGGCAAGCTTCTTCCTGCAGACCTTGTGGCTTATCTTTTGTATATCCAGACCCTTATTACTTCAATCCGTCGTATAGTCGAATTTACCGAGCAGTTCCAAAAAGGAATTACCGGAATTGAAAGATTTTACGAGATTATGGATCAGCCTGTGTCAATTTGTGATGCCTATGATGCTAAAACGGTTCAAGGCTTTGACGGTAATATTGAATTTAAAAATGTAAGCTTTGGATATTCGGATAATCTGGATAACGTTCTGTCAGGAATCAGCTTTAATATAAAACAAGGCGAAAACGTGGCTTTTGTAGGGCCTTCGGGTGGCGGCAAAACCACTCTTTGCAATCTCATACCAAGGTTTTATGACTTGACAAAGGGAAGCATTTTGATTGACGGGTCGGATATCCGCGGCATTACCCTTAAATCACTTAGGGATAATATAGGTATGGTACAGCAGGATGTGTATTTGTTTTCAGGCTCGGTTTTTGACAATATAGTTTACGGCAAGCCGGGCGCTTCACGTGACGAGGTAATCGCTGCTGCAAAGGCGGCAGGTGCTCATGAGTTTATCACCGGACTTAAAGACGGCTATGACACCTATGTAGGCGAAAGAGGGCTAAAGCTTTCAGGCGGTCAAAAGCAAACAATATCCATTGCAAGGCTGTTTCTTAAAAATCCGCCGATACTCATTCTTGACGAGGCAACCTCGGCACTTGATAACGAAAACGAGCTTTATGTTCAAAATTCTCTGAAAGAATTGTCACTTGGCAGAACAACAATAACTATTGCGCATCGACTTACCACAATTAAGAACTGTGACAGAATTTTTGTTCTTGACGAAAACGGAATTACCGAAGAAGGAACTCACAGTCAGTTGATTGAAAAGAACGGTGAGTATGCCAAGCTTTATTCCCTTTATAATACGCTTTAATGAAAAAAAGCCACCGGATATTTATCCGGTGGCTTTGCCTTTAATTTTAATGATATTTATTCCTCTTCATCCTCGGGCATATCCCATGTGTGATATACGTTCTGCACGTCGTCGTTATCTTCAAGCATATCAATAAGCTTTTCAAGATTTTTAACTGCGTCAGGGTCTGTTACCTCGGTAAGGGTTTGCGGGATGTAGCTGATTTCTGCCTGCTCGAATTCGTAGCCCTTTGCCTCTAAAGCTTCACGCACCTTGCTGAAGTCCTCGGGTGCAGAAGTGATTTCAAAACACTCGTCCTCGGCTGAAAAGTCTTCGGCACCTGCATCAAGGGCGTCCATCATAAGTGTATCCTCGTCAATGCTGTCAGCCTTTGCAATTACAAGCTGACCCTTGCGGTCAAACATAAAGCCTACACTTCCGGTCTGGCCAAGGTTGCCGCCGTACTTGTCAAAATAATGACGCATATCGCCTGCGGTACGGTTTTTGTTGTCGCTTAAGGTTTCAACCATAAAAGCAACACCGCTTGGGCCGTAGCCCTCGTAAGTAAGCTCAAAATATTCCTTTGCACTGTCCTCGCCGGCAGCCTTTTTGATGCTTCGCTGAATTGTATCGTTTGGCATATTGCTTGCCTTTGCCTTTGCAATGGCATCACGAAGCTTTGAGTTGCTGTCCGGATCGGGACCGCCTTCCTTAACTGCAACCACAAGCTCTCTGCCTATTTTGGTAAACAGCTTGCCGCGTTTTGCATCAAGTGCACCTTTCTTTCTCTTTATTGTCGCCCATTTGGAATGTCCTGACATATCTTTGTTTCCTCCAACATCTTTTGTCTTTTATGTTCTGAGAGGGAAATTACTTTCCCTCTGTAAGAATTTCTTTAATACCTGCGGCAAGTCCCGCAACGCCTTGAATTTCGGACGGAATAATAATCTTTGTAGCCTTGCCGTCAGCCGCTTTTTCAAATGCAGAAAGGCTTTTTATGGTAAGAACTGCTTTTGTAGGAGCAGCCTCATTGAGCATTGATATACCCCGTGCCTCGGCTTCCTGAACGTTGAGAATCGCCTGAGCCTCACCCTCGGCAATACGTATAGCAGATTCCTTTTCAGCTTCTGCTTTCAAAATCTGAGATTCCTTTTCAGCCTCCGCTTTCAGAATTGCGGCAGCTTTTTCACCCTCGGCAACAAGGATTGCCGACTTCTTTTCACCCTCGGCACGAAGAATCGCCTCACGGCGTTCACGCTCTGCCTTCATCTGCTTTTCCATTGCCTCGCGGATGCCTGCAGGGGGAATAATGTTCTTAAGCTCAACACGATTAACCTTGATGGCCCACGGGTCGGTTGCGTCATCAAGAATTGAACGCATTTTTGTATTGATAACATCACGGCTTGTCAAGCTTTCGTCAAGCTCCATATCACCGATGATATTTCTGAGGGTTGTTGCGGTAAGGTTTTCGATTGCCGACATAGGCAGCTCAACACCGTAGGTATAAAGCTTCGGGTCGGTAATCTGGAAATAAACCACCGTGTCTATCTGCATTGTAACGTTGTCCTTGGTAATAACAGGCTGGGGTTTAAAGTCAACCACCTGTTCTTTAAGGGTAACACGTTTTGCAACCCGGTCAATAAACGGAATAAGCAGATGCACACCAACGCCCCAGGTGCCGCTGTATGCACCGAGTCTTTCAATAACATAGGCATGAGCCTGCGGAACAATCTTGATGTTTGAAACAACTAACACAACCAAAATAATTAAAATCCAAAATAAAAACATAATATTTCTCCTTTCAAACAGGTTAATTACGGCAGGAGCAAGCCCTTGCCCTACAAATTATCATTACCCGATAATTTAATCTTTATAAATGCTTTTATTCGCTCTCAGCTACTTTAACAATTACCTTAACTCCTTCAAGACCCACAACAATAACATTGGTGTTTTTTGGAATGATTTTGCCGTTTTCGCTTTTTGCCGACCAGCACTGACCAAGAACCTTTACCTGACCGGTGTTTTCAACCGAGTCAATGTCCTCAAGTACAATCCCTGTTTGAGAAATAACTCTGTCAGCATTGGTTGCAACTGTCTTTTTCGCAAGAAGCCTTTTCACAAGGGGTCTTGTAAGAATCAGCAAAGCGGTTACAATACAGGCAAAAATAACAAGCTGAACGGGAGCACTTATATCAAAAAGTGAAATAAATGCCATCAAACCCGATGCAACAGCAAACCAAATGGTGGTAAGGTTTGTTGTTGTAGCTTCCACAGCACCAAATAAAACAGCCAGTGCAATCCAGAAAAACGTATAGCTGTTCATAAAAATCCCTCCTGTTTAAAGAAGCTTGTAATTTTTAATAATTCCTTTTATAGCCGCCGTTGCGTTTACCCTCGGTGTTGCGTTTAAGGTCCTGAATTTTTTCATCACTGTCCTGCTTAAACTTTAAGAGTTTGTCCTCAAAAGACATATCGGACAGTCCTCTCTGGGAAGAAAATTCAAAAACCTCGGGTACACCCGATACAGCACCGCTACGTTTTTGCTTTGGCTCTTTTTTCTTCTTTTCGGCCTTTTCCTCTGCCGCACGCTTGATTGACAGACTTATTTTGCCCTTTTCGTCAATAGACATAACCTTTACATTGACCGACTGGCCCTGAGAAAGGTGCTTTGTAATGTCCTCAACAAAGGTTGAGGCAACCTCGGAAATGTGAACAAGACCGGTCTTGCCGTCCTCAAGCTCAACAAATGCACCGAATGCCGCAATTCCCGTAATCTTGCCGCGAAGTATCATTCCTTCTTCAATCTGCATAATCTGTAAATTTCCTCCTCAAGCGTACTGTACTGTACCTTATGTAAAATAAATATAAAAATTAATGTTTATTCAAGTCAATAAACCAATGTAATATCAATTTTGCGTAATATCAATAAACACACGTTCGTTTGCTTTAACAAGACCAAGCTTTTCACGGGCGATACCCTCTAGGTATTCATCAGTGCTTGCCTTTTCAAGCTCGTCTTCAAGCTTTTGCTGTTCAATCGTAGCCTCGGCAATTTTTTCCTGCTCCTCAAGTATTGTCTGGTGTTTTTTTGAAAGGGTAATTCTTTGATTGACCAGAGTAAACACCACATATACGCATACTGCCAGAACCCCCACGGTTTTTGCAAGGGTTTTGCCGGAAAACCTTAAATTTCTTCTTTCTGACTTCTTTAGGGTCATAACTTCCCCACCTTGGCTATGGAATTTGACCGGAGGCTTTGGGCAACCTTGTGCATATGAAACAAACCCCCATTGTCTGATTGTATTATATCTCAAACAACGGCGGTTTGTCAATAGAATTTCTATTTTTTTCTAAGCATAAATCTTGCTGCCCGAAGCCGCATACAGGCACGGTTTTTCCCGCTTGCGGCAATCCTTTTTGCACGGGTCAGACCTCTGCCTGTGTACCATGCAATAATTTCCACCGGCTTTTTCACCGCACGAAGCAACAGCCTCAGGGGGAGGGTTACTGTTTTAATAAGCCACAGTACCCCGTTTATAAACCATTTAAGCAAAGTTGTTCCAAGGTTTACAAAGCGGTTTCTTACAACAAAGGCATACGCTGCACCGCCCAGCACGGCGCAAAAAAAGCCCCAAAGCCTGACCTCCCCGCCATTTTTCATATATGCTGCCGTGTATATGATTACCGCCGCCGCAACCAGAAACAAAATGTCCTGAATACCTACCGGAGACGTGTTTACAGCAACAATCCGACGGCTTATGCGGATAAGGTCATACAAAAAGGCACATATTGCTCCTGCAGCAAAGGAAAACAGGCAAAAAATTGCCTCGCTTTGAACACTTGCGTACACCCCGACACCTCCTGACGG
>JAZRJL010000060.1:0-3366 GCA_045645805.1 Clostridia bacterium
GCAAGCTCTATTTTTGTTGCAACAGCATTTTCACCTGCATCACGACAAAGTTCTGAGGCAAACTGTGCAATATATGCAATACCTACAACCTTTAAAACAAGACCAATCTGAGAATTTTCAAGTCCTGTCTGCTCACTTATATCCTTTAGCATATTAATTGCCGTTTTAAGATAAGGTAAAATTGTGATAAGTATAACAATCGTTGCCGATAGGGATACTTGCATTGCAAGCTCAGGCTTCCAGTTTTTAACAAAAACAGCTATTGCGGCTGCAGCAATACCAAGTCCTGCAATTTTAAAAATCTCCATATGCAGGCCTCACTCTATAAATCAAAAACCGATTTGATTGTATCAAACAAAAGACTTATCTGGTCTATTACCATCAGCAAAACCACAACAAGTCCTGCAATCGTGGTAAGCATTGCCTGATCCTCGCGACCGCTCCGCACAAGAAGCTGATTCAAAACCGCAACAAGTATTCCTATGGCTGCTACCTTAAATATCAAATCCACCCCGTCCATAAAAGTAACCTCCTCATATGTACTTAAATCATTACAAAAGAACAATTACCAAAAAGCATCCTGCAAGAAAACCTAGTCCGCGATACATTTTAATATTTTTTTCCGCATCGCATTTTGCACTTTCTTCAAGTATTTTAAGCCGCATTTGTGTAATTTTTATATTATTTTTTTCTTTTTCACGACTTCCTAGGCCAAGCATTTTGGAAAATTCGGTCATAGCTGCCAAATCTTCATCTGTCAATGCAATATCCATACTGAATTTTGAAAAAGCACGTTTCCACAGCCTATACATATCACAACCCGGATTATCTTTTAATCGTCTTGATATATATATAAATACATTTTTAAGCTCTGACTCTGTATTTTTTGCAATTTTTTCAAAAGATTCACCAAGCGGAACACATAAATAATCAATGTCATATTCAAGCTGAACAAGTGCATTTTGAAGTTCACCAAGCTGTATAACCCTGAATTGAAACCTCTTTGATAATAAAATTCCTGCATATCCACAACTGAAAAGCAATAAAAGACTCATACCAAGCCTCAAAAGCATTTATATCACCTGTGTCTTTCCAATAATTCCCGTATTAAGACCCCGCCCCTCTTTTGAAAGCATAATTATCTGTTTGAAGCCTGAATTACCAAGTATAGGGGCCAGATATTCACGATTTCTTACCTCATTGATGCTTTCGCCATGCGTACTTGCTATGACTGAAACACCCATACCAAAACATTGTATTAAGGCTTGTGCGTCTTTTGCAGTAGAAATTTCATCTGTTATGATAAGCTGCGGTGACATAGTTCTAAGCATCATTAAAGCCCCCTCTGCTTTCGGGACATTCTCGATTACATCTGTTTGAAGACCTACATTATTTTGCGGAACACCACAGTAAATTGATGCCAGTTCACCACGTTCATCAACAAGTGCTGTTTTTATTCCCATATCCGAAATCTGTCGGGCCAAATCCCTGAGAACCGTTGTCTTTCCGCCCATTGGCGGTGCTACAAGCAGAGAATTTGTTATTCTTCCGTTTTGAATTATATCTCCTATTATTTCATTTGCAGAACCTATTACCTCACGGGCAATTCTTATATTAAGAGACGATATTTCTTTGAAGCTTTCAATTTTTCCGTCGCAAACATTTGCTCGTCCTGTTATACCAACCCTGTGTCCCCCACGTATGGTAATAAAGCCTTGTCTTATATCCTCTGCATAAGCATATACGGAATTTTCACAGATTGCACAAAAAATTTTGTTAAGCTCAGAACTATCAATTATGTATGCCCCTCCTACTGCCGGAGAAATCTTCCCGTCGGGCAACACAGCAAAGCTGCCGCTTAAGCAGTTTATTATAAGCGGTGACTTGTTTCTTATTCGTATTTCCTGAATTATGTCTCCGGTTTGCTCAAAGGTCTTGTAAAGAACTCTTTTTAATCTCTCGGGCATATAGTTTAAAATTTCTTTTAGTCTGTTGTTCACATCATTACCTCTTTTTTTAGTTTTTTTAATTTATATGATACTTTGTCCACATATAGAACAAGGACTGTAAATTTTTTTTACAATCCCTGTCACAGAATATATTCAGTTTTCAGATTTCTTAGTTCCAGTCCCTTATGGTATGGTTAACTCTGTTTACCATTCTGCCTGCACGGCGGCAAGCTTTTTTCATAGATTTTTTATCCATTGGATGCACAGCGATTATCAATGCTGCACCAAGAACTGTACCAACAGCTATACCTGCTGAAAAATTACACATTTTTATTCCTCCTCTTTAAAGTTTTCTGCATATATAGTATTGTCTTTTAACGATATTTTATTAATAAAAACAGTTTGCCTTCCTGCAATAATATTTTTAACAATAACAGCATCACAGATTTCACCTGTTTCCATATCAAAATGAATATTTTTTATCTTTTTTATCAAACTGCCTGAAAGTATAATTCCTTTTATTTTATCGGATTTTAAAACCCTGTTTTCTTTACTGAACTGACCAAAAGTCTGGACAAGTGAAATATCATCAATTTCAAGCCTTTTGCTTTTGGTCAGTTTTATATTTGCTAATTTTACAATTCCGGGTACCGGAATCAAACTTGCAGTTTTAACAAAAAAGCCTGTTACCTTACCACTTTTTTCATCAATAGCAAAATCCGTAAGTACTCCCCACGGCATATCGTTTTTACACAAATAAACCTTTGCACCCTTTAATTCAGCAAATCCGTTTCTCAAAATAATCTCCGCCTTTAAGGAAATTTTGCATCTGAAATGATAAAACCCGCAAACCAACGCCTGATTGATTTGCGGATTTTATACAAATATCAATTAATCTGCAGCTTACTGACCGTTAGCTAAGTCCTGTTCATACTTCTGGATCATCTTTTTTACCATCTGACCACCAATAGAACCAGCCTGTCTTGAAGTAAGCTCACCGTTGTATCCATCGTTAAGCTGAACACCAACTTCACTAGGTGTATCTGAGTATTATTAAACAATCTTTTTAAGTTGAACATCCACAGGGGATGAGGTTTCCATATTGCAAATTAAAGGAAACTGTTTTTGGGGTTTGTCTAAAGTGTTTTTAATAAACTTATAGTGTATTTTAATTTCTTGAGTAAAAGGTTTATTTAAATGCGTATTTCTAATGACGCCCTCAGGTAAAATTTTTTCACCAACTTCTATTCTATCAACAAAAGTCAAAAGAATATCTCTTGTTAATGTTTCAATACTTGTATATTGTTTTACAAGATTAAAAAACTTCAACACATCATCTGTAAGTGTATCTTTGTTTTTTTCTTCTTTTGTCAGCTCGGCGAGTCGTTTTTTTAGACTAGCGTATTCTACTTCTAAT
>JAZRJL010000061.1:0-9846 GCA_045645805.1 Clostridia bacterium
ATTTGTGTTTGCAGTTCCTCCAACTCTTGCAATTGATTGACAATTTGTGCGAGATCGTGAACGCCAGAATACAAGCGGAAAAATTTCACATCGCTCTTATGGTATCGCCTGTGTTTGAGATAATGGCTTACGGCAAATATGCCAATAGTCCAGACAATAAGAATGAATAACATAAAAATACGCCTCCTGTGGTCGTGGTTGACTTTCGGGGCGTACTTGTGATATACTAAAAGATACAATACGCCCCTTGTGGGTTTATTGGTTGGCTTCCTTTATGCAAGTGCTTTGGTCGGATTACTGCATAAGGGAAGTTTTTTATATTTTGTAACGGTTTCTGTCTTTGCGGTATCGAATTTCTTTGATGAGTTCTAACATTAAGTCTTGAATGGCTGCAATGTTATTTTCAGTTTCTTCAATACGTTCCGCTGAGATCGTACCGGAGTCCTTTGCAACAGAAAGAATCTGACATACATTTGTGTTGATTTTGATTGTCTGTACAGCAAGTTTCGGAAGATCGGGAGCTACAACTATTCGCTTATTGTTAACTAACGCCCTGATATAATCAGATACATTCATATCTGCTTCCGCTGCTTTGTCCTGTAACATCTTTTTTTCTTCAACTGTCAGTCTTAGGTGTACTCTCTCCGTGTATGGTTCATGGTTATCTGTCATTTTTTCTCCTTTGGATTTTCTCAAATCGTGTAAATTTCTTGTAGTTGCAAGCAAAGAACACGTACGCCCACGGGCGTACAAGTTCGCTTGAAAAGGGAAGCCCCAGCCCCTTTTATAAATCGCTGTCGCTCAGTCTAACCTTTAAGCCCTCTAAGCTCTCGCCTTCCCATTTTGTGCCGACAAGATACCATCCATTGTTTTTACTTTTCGGAAATGTCGGGGCTTGATAGTGCATTTCCATGCGTGTACTTATCCATTGTTCCGTGTAGCTGTCCCAGACCTCAAGGCATTGACCACAATGCAAGCCCTCTATGTGCCATAAATCACATACAAGTATACCGTATCTGTCATTGCTGCCATTATAGGCGAGTATTCCAGTTGTCATTTATTCGCCCTCCTTTCTTCGGAAAATTTTTTGGAAAAAGGATAATTTTTTCTTCGGAGGATCTTCAACAGGTTTTTGTGTCGGCTGTTCTTCCGCAGGGGCTTGCTCCTTCACGGCATCAACTTCAACAACTGTCTGCTTACTTTCGGCAATGGCTTTGTATTTGTTCAATTCATTTTGTAATTCCTTGTTCCTATCCTCTACAGAAAATAATCTTGCAAGTGTGGCTTGTCTCTCTGACGTCAGCTTTTCACGTTCTTCCGTCAGTTGCCTTCGTTCCGCTGCTGCATCTGATAGTTGCTTGTCTTTTTCTGCAAGTTGATTCGTGAGAGTATCAATTGTAGCCTTTAATAAATCAAGCTGAGACTGTAACGGGCTTGACACTTCTTCTTGACATATTGTGTCAAGTGTCTGGACAGTGTTGACACTTTCAAAGGCTTGTTTTAGGACATTTACAAAATCAGAAGTGTAAAGTGTTCTGTTATTGTGTCGGACAGTGTATTGACACTTTACACTTAATATCTCAGGTGATTTGAGCTTGCTGTATATGGCTTGTCGTGATACATTCAGTTCCCGTGCTATCTGTGAGATATTGAGATACTCGCTCACTCCGCATCACCTGCTTTCAAGTATCGGAGTATTTCCGCAGCTCTCAAAATGCCCTTTTTTTGTTCGGCATCTTTACAAAGATGTACTCTAAAACTAACGCTTTCGATTGGCGAGCCTTTACCTTTGGCATGATTCTCTGTGTAATCTTCAACGACACAATAATCACTGTCATTTATTTCTGCAAGTGCTGGCTTGATTGTTTTGTTAAGTAAGTCCCTATTGAGTTTATATTTATCTTCTGTCTGGAAGAAGTCTCGGATTTGCTCTATCGTAAATGTATATTCAGATTGACCGCTTTCGCCCCAATTGCATACTAACAGTTGATATAGTCGCAAAGCATAATAACTCTTAAATGCCAACACAGTTTCAATTTTTATTTGAGAGTAAAATCTTTCAAGTGCTGTAAGGTACGGCTTCAGACTATCATGCAATTGTAATGTTATCTGTTTTGTGTCAGGATCATATTCACAAATATGAAGCCAGTTGAATTTTTTATACTTACCATCAACATTAATTTTAATCACTCTTGACATAAGTTTGTCTGTGATCTGGTCTAAATCCCTGTAAAGGTTGTTACGACTTACGCCGAGGAAATGAGCCAGTTCAACAACTGTCGTTGTGTATGTACACAGTTCTGTGTCGTGTTTGGCAATTTGAGATATAACAAGCTGTAGCAATTGCATTTCCCTAAGCGTCATTTTCTGCTTGCCTCTAATAATATCATTTGCCACAACACTATAATATTTTTCGTCAAGTTGTAGTGGCTTTAAATCGTCCATAGGTATACACCTCCTTTTTTGAGATTATAACATATTATGACTTTATTGTCAATAGGTCATATATTGTTTAAAGCAATCAAAAGGTCATAATAAAACATCAATTTGCAATCAAAAGGTCATAATAAAGCAATCAAAAGGTCATAGTATGTTAAATGTTATCAACACAAAAACAACGAATTATCGGGGCAAACAACCACTTTTCAACAATTTTGCCGTTGCCTAAGTAATATAAAGTAATATAAAGTATTCTTACTAAGTAGAGCTTCACAAAAATTTTTCTTATCTTATCTTAAAAAATCAGCTCCGCAAAGTGATATATAAAAGCGTGAACTTATGGAAGCAGAAGTGAATATTTGAACATCTGAGTTATTCGTTTATGGCGTGAACGCCTACCTTCTCCAATCATTTGATTTTAACGGCATACAATGCTTTATAAGAGCCGTTTGGAGCATACCCCTACATTCTACCCTATGAACATATCTCCCTTTAAAATCAAGGCTTATATAAGCGTTCTGACAGTCTCTAATAAAAAGAGTATAGTTATACCCTACCATTGCTTAACGTGGCGTATACGGCTTGCTATGCCCTTAAAACAAAAAGAGAGTAGGCACAATGAAACCTACTCTTATTAATTGACATTTCCAGACATTGAAGGTATAATTATTATTGTCGGCTTCTTCCGTCAGGAAGGAGGTGGAACGCACGTGGAGTACATAATTTCTTTTATCACGGCTGTTATGGCTCGCTTAGTTGGTGACTGTGTGAGCAAGTGGCTTAACAGCCGCAAGAAGTCCGACAAGTAGCCCAAAATGAAGAAAACGGGAGTGCCAGCTCCCGTTTTTTTCTTTTGTGTGAAACACACAGTACATAATTTCTTGGTTAAGTATATTATAGCATCCACAAAATTATTTGTCAATAGAATGCTTCTGCCATTATGTTTGTTTCAGGCTCCTTTGGCTTCTGCTGTTGATTTTCCATTAATCGCATCACTTGTCCTCTCTATCCAGTATATCATTCTTCTTGTTTTTTTTTCCTGTTGGCACTTGATAACCATATCAACGCCGATTTCCGCCAGATATTCGTTGAGCGTATTCATGTCACGGATAAGCGTATTATTCGCCCCTTTGTCGGTATTGTTGCGGTTACGGCGTAAATTTATAGCCTCTACAATAACACGATACTGCTTTTTACCGAAGGTCTGACCGATCAAAGCCTCCAACCGCTTATATATGGCGTAGGTCTTGCGTTTTGAGTATGGTGTAAGCTGAAATTTGTTGTAAACCCATGCTTTGTAGTTAGCGTTTCCGTAGGGTAAGCCCTGAATCTGCTTTAACAACTCTCGTTCGTACTGCAATTTGGTTAAGATCATTTTGTCAATTTTGGGATGAAAGTTTCCCTCCGTGGTGTTATCGCCTTTGTCGAAGTAGACAACGTGAAACTTGTCCTCATCCTTTAGGAACTGAGCCATATATTCTTCTTCACCGTAAGCCGTGAGATAATTGTAATGTTTAAGGGCTTCCGCATTGCGTGTCAATGCTCCCTGAATTGCATATCCGTCACGATTATTGAGCCATAACAAAAATGTATCATCGGCTGCACCGTCAACAGGTCGCTTTCTACCTTTTGCCTGTAAAATGCTATTCCAGTCTTTTAAGGTGCAAATTATATGTTTTAACTTCTCGTCTTTGATTGTAACGCCCATTTCCATTGCCGAAGTGGTAAACAGGTATTTGCAGTCAAACCGTTCATTTTCCAGCATCAAGTCTCTTTTTGTCAAATCCATGTATTCGACGTAGTCCTCGTTGCTCTCGCTGCATACATACATACTTTGTTCGACCCTCTGCAAATATAAATCCCTTGCCATTTCCGCAGAATAGCAAAATATAATGGCTTTCTCGTCTGTCTTGTCCAGATCGTCAAGGATTTCGTTTATCCCCTGCAATGTCCCCAGCATCGAATCATCCGCAAAGAATTTTACATCTTTCAAAATGTTCCGACCCTCAGCCCGTATAATGTCCATTTTTGCAGTCGGTTCAAACTCCTTTAACGCTGCATCAACTACTTTCAATACGGGATTAGGTGTAGCGGTCATAAAGATTTTAACCGCCTGTTGCCCTAATATCCTGTAAAGGCTTCTGTCTGTATGTCGGTTATACGTACTGTCCGAGACAAAATAATGAGCCTCATCACAAACAATAACGTCAAAAACTCCCATGATTTCATCAATTGCCTTTGTACTACGTTTTTCAAACTTTTGATAAGTCTCGACTCTTACAATATCCTCATTGTCGGAGTCAAAGATTTCCTTGTCAAATTGTTTTTTTATGGGCTTACGTGGTACAAGCATTAATATTTTGTGGTTGTGCTTCCTTGCATATTCACAAAGACAGGATTTAACAAAAGTTGATTTTCCGCACATAACAGGGGCATCAATAAAGATAGCTTCCGTGAGTTCCTTGTGTTGCTGAAAGATCGCCTCGACAATTTCCACGACTTCCGTTCCGTGTGCCTCTGTAAAAAACTTTGGTTTTGTTGTTTCTCGCATTTGCCATACCTCATTTTATTTCTGATTATAGGCAGATATGGCGTTTTGCAGTTCCTCCGTATTTCTGAAAAAATACACCCTTTTGTTGCTGTCCCTGCGATTTATCCCGATATCCTCTAAGACAAAGCCCAGTGTCATTAGATGCCCTGCGAGCTTCATACTAAATACTGTGAATGTTCTTTTTTCTTCCATTCCATTCCATTCTCCTTCCTACGTCTGAGGAAGCCACAAACCGCCGTGACTTCCCCAGCTCCTTTTTTACACTCTCAGATTTCGTTCAAGATCAGAGAAATTGAGTTTATAATATTTGCGGTGCATATCAAAAGTCATGTCCTCTATATACACGAATTGCTGTAAAATACGCTCATGCCTAAACTTTTCACAACTGCGTTTTACGGTGCTTTCGCTGATCTGATTCTCTCTCGCAGCCATTGCCATAGTACAATATGTACCGCCTGTCACCGTATTATATACAGGGCGTGAATTTGACCTGTTGCAGCAATTGACGGTATGCTCCACCCATCTGAGGTTATTTGCATAGTTAAGGGCAACAGTTCCGCATTCGTGGTTGATATGATCGACTTCAACAAGCTTGTTTGGATAGGGATTAATAACATAAGCTTCAGCGACCAACTCATGGATATATCGCCATTTTCTTACGCCGTTTTTGTACAGCTCCACACGTTTCTTGCCATTAGGCTTTAATTCTTCTGCGATAAATTTATTGTTGGCAATGCTCCAGACCTTGCCACAACTGGTGACAAGATATAGACCTTCATAGCCAACTACATCTTTTATTCTGATATCGTCAGGTGTTATTTTTCTTTTCATTCAATTCTCCTTTGCTAAATATTTGATAAGCACAAAAAAGGCTTATCTGCTTTTGTGTACGGCAAATAAACCCTTGACAAATATTAAGTTTGGGAGTACAATAAACGTATAAGCTGCTATTGACTGTTACGAAATATTTGTCAATGGTTAATAGTTTAGGTCAGATATTGGCGTATCTAACCGAATTTTGTGGAAGCACTTTCAAGGGTATTGGCGTACTCTTTGAGAAGTGCTTTTTTCATTTTTCGGGCTTCCTTTGTTGCAGATCATAACCGCTTCACCGCCTTTCATTCTTCATTGTTTTGTTTGGATTTTAGTTTATTGTTCAATGCCTCAAGGATTTTGTCCCTCTTGTCGTATCTGCCGATAATTTCCTTGAAAACATCAACAAGCTGTCCGTGAATCTCCCTGTCAAAAGTACCGCCCTTTAAACCTTCATCCGAAACGACAACCCTCAAAGGCTCTGAACAAACGATATCATCCATATATCCGCCACGCCCTAACGCTTCACTCAACGCCGATAAGACAACCGATACTAAAATATTTGCACCACGCTGCTCTCTGTTCGCTCCTGCCTCTAAGCTGTATAATGCCTTAAAGTCATTCAACATAGCGGTTTGCTCACTTAACACCGTGGACAACATCAACATATAAATAGTTGCGTTCATGTTCGGGCTTGGATTCTGAATATAATCTGCATTATTGGTAGCATTTAATGCCCCTGCAATGTTTGCAAGTGTGACCTTAACATCATCGGCATAATTGCTTGCCAGCTTAATAAGTTTCTTCAACTTATAATCCGTAGTTCCCGTTTTTGAACGTCTGATATCGTTTAATACGGCTTTGTCTGCTTCAGTGATTTCCTTGTCAAGATATTCTATGGGGTATTCGGGAAATACTTTTGAATGTATTTGTATGGTTCGCTGTTTGGGAAGCGGTTTCTTTCCGCTTATCCAGCGATACACCAAAGACGATGAAACGCCTATTTCCTCAGCTAATACCGCTGTTGTCATTTCCTCTATCTCCATGATGTGCTGTAAGCCTAACATGATATCCTCCTTTTGAGGTTCATCGAAATTGTGAACCGTTTGAACTTTTTTGAATTTTCTTCACTGAACAACTTACTACATTTAATTTTATCAGATATCACATAAAATGTCAATAGATTAATTAAAATTGTAACCAAATTGTAACCTTTAGCCGTTTTTATATGGCTTTTGCACAAATCAAACTGCC
Organism: Clostridia bacterium; assembly: GCA_045645805.1. Taxonomy (GTDB): domain Bacteria; phylum Bacillota; class Clostridia; order Monoglobales; family Monoglobaceae; genus SIG440. The sequence goes on from JAZRJL010000061.1 coordinate 7,058, forward strand.
GTTTATTGGTATCGATGCCAAAAAAATTGACGATGAATGAGGCGGAACACCTACGGGACGTTGCAAAAAACGGATCGCTCCGCAGAATGTATAGTAGCCCCCCATAGGATATAAGCCCAGCTCTGAGCATTGCCATTATATAACGAGTTGCTTCCTTCGCTGCTGTTGTCCCTGCCTCAGATCGTCGGCGGAAGCAAACAAGAAAACCGCCTCCGATTTGGAAGCGGTTATATTATTATATTAGCTGTTTTCTTTTTCATACTGCTTGACCAGTTTATAGAATGTAGTCTTTTTGAGGTTTAACTTCTCCATTGCTGTTACTGCTGTTGTCTCGCCTGACTTCCAACTGTTGTATACTTCCTTGAATCCTTCTGGATACTCAGCGTTTGGTCTGCCTACTGGTCTACCTGTTTTCAAAGATGTTTTCTTTCCATTTACTACGGGCATTACAGCAACGCCTTGCTCTCTACGCTTTGTTGTGTTCTCTCTTTCCTTCTCCGAAACATAGCTTAATATCTGAAGCACTAAGTCTGCTATGAACTTCTTATCAAGGTTATCTGTTCTTGAACTTGTATCTAAGAGAGGCATATCCAGCACTTTTATGTTAGCCTTTAATGTATTGGTGATGTAATCCCACTGTTTTTTGATTTCTGTGTAGTTACGTCCGAGGCGGTCAAGGCTGCACACGATAAGAAGATCGCCCTCATGAAGCACTGGTGCTGATTTCTCAGTTCCGACAAGTGCGTTCCAGCCTTTGCGGTTGAAGTCCTTTCCGCTTTCCTTGTCTCTGAATATGTTTCTTTCCTCTGAGATATACTTTCTAAGCTGGTCGAGCTGTCTTTCAAGATTCTGCTCTTTGGTGCTGACTCTGGCATAACCGTACATCATAATCAATTCCTCCTTGATATTCGTTTTTGGTTTGTCGGTTTCCTTGATTATAGTATATCACAAGCGTTCGTAAATGTCAAGTAGAATTTGCGAACGTTCACAAACTTTTCACGCATTTTTATGAACGTCAAAAAGATACTTTTTTCAAACCGTTCGTAATGTCCGCAATACTCTAATTTTATGAACGCACTTTGCGGAGCTGATACCATACACATGGAGAAGAAAAAATAATAGTCTGCCTGTAACAATCATTGTAGCCATTACATAAGAAGTATCAAGGCTTCCCGTCACTATCATTGTAACGGCTGCTGTCATTGGTTCATCAACTATAAGGATTCTTTTTTCTTTTTTCTAATGCGATCGGCTTAATGTCATTGTAGCCACAACAATTACTGTTACGGCTACAAAATATAGTCGCATCGAGAAAACAACGATATATCGGCACTTTCAGGCAATAGCCACTATTTGCCGATTCTACGTATAAAGGTCAATATTTCCCGAATTATAGGCTTTTGTGGCTATTTTTATTAATTGGAATATGGTTCGTATCTTATCGGTATAACCGCTATTAACTACTTACAAGAAAAAAATTTGTATGAGATTTTCTGCAAGAAAAAGAATAGAAAAGTCTGTCAAAGGCTATATACAGGCGGATGCACAGATTATGGGGAAAGAACCTCTATATTACAGAAATATAAGATTTTCTGCAAGGTCTAAGCCCATATTTGATAGGCAGTCTATCACAAAAGGGGAACACCGTTTAAGATGCTCCCCATTGCCTTTAATCATGTAAAAACTCTTTCAGTTCCCGTTGTGCCTGTTCCTGAATGTCAAGAAGCCACTTGACTTGATAATCAAATTCACACTTCTCCATAAAGGCATGATACTCCATGAATGAATCGAGCCTATCCAGATATGCATGATACATCTTACGCCTACGCTTTATAAAGGCTACAATGGTCTTGACCCATAGCACAAACAATGGGTACATGATGCCTGCTGCAATGCCTAAGAGGATAACAATTATTATAATGGTCATGCCATCGGCTTGCTCTACTGTCATATGCTCAATCATGGTTAGCACCTTCTCTCAGTTCCGCTATGAGCTGTTTCAAGGCTCTGACTTCATCATTGAGGATTGTAATTTGCTGTTCCTGTTCCTTGATTTTCTTCTTCTTCCTCTTGTGATATTCCGCACAATAAAAGCGGAAGTCAAGTGTACGTTTCCATTTACAGCAAGTCGGGCAATACTTACGGCGAATCAGACTGTAATATGAAGCCTGACCTTCTGGAGCTTCCCCCGTTATGTAGTTACCCAGCCACGCACCGCATACAACACAGTTCTTGTCACCTTTGCTCATTCATCGTCACCGCCTTCCATGCTGTTCTCCCCTGCGAAAAAGAAATTAAAATCATCCGTTTTGTTGTGAACAGTACAATCATTTTCAATTTCTTCATTCATCGGGGAAGTAGTCGGGATTGGTGAAAAGTGCTGTCCCCTTACACGCATTGTACTAACGTCTGCAAGCTCCTTTAAGACAAGATCGGGGCGAAGCTGAGTAGTGCCATGTTTGGCAAGTTCTTTGATTTTCTTCTCCAGTGTGTCTCTGAGCCTGTCTCGTTCATCAAGAACGAGCTGCATCAAGGCTTTGCTGTTGCGGTCATGCCCGTTTATCAAAAGTGTATGCTCATGGTTATGGCTGAGATTATCGGGTAGACTTACGGTAACGCCTTTAAGATGATGGAATTTTGCAAGCTCAATTTGTGTTTGCAGTTCCTCCAACTCTTGCAATTGATTGACAATTTGTGCGAGATCGTGAACGCCAGAATACAAGCGGAAAAATTTCACATCGCTCTTATGGTATCGCCTGTGTTTGAGATAATGGCTTACGGCAAATATG
>JAZRJL010000062.1:0-2065 GCA_045645805.1 Clostridia bacterium
GGTAATTCTGTTATATGTTTCTTCAAATTTGCCGCCATGCAGATATTCGTTCACGAGTTTATTGTAATACTCGTGATAACGAGCCTTATATTCTTCATTTTCTAAAACAAAATCCAAAAGCTTTGTTCCTTGCCATAAGTCGTCAATAGGTTCATTGATAACGGTTGTTCCATCACCACGATGCATTCCGCCAAAAGCAAGGTTGTAATCCCACGGCAAAATGCTGATTTGACCATTTGCTTCATACAGATAATAGTTATGAGCCATAGAACCGCTTAAACTATCGTCATTGACAGAAAAGTTATGAACCGCCATATACTTTAATACTTGGTCAACATCAATATATTTTTCAATATTATTTTTTTCGTGAACATTCTTAAGTGCCTCAACAACTCTCTTGTGGTCTGATTTCGTACTGTCAGTAACCTCACCGTTCCATATTGTCTGATAACTATCTAAATTATCGTCGGTATAATTCAAATTACTTCCGCCACCCATACCACCGAAGAATCCACCACGTCCGGCTCTTTCGCCGCCGCCAAATCCACCATTAGGGAATTGATTTCTTTCTCCTTGTGCAGATTCGTTTTGAGTATTTGTTTCAAGGTTTGGCATTTGAGGTCTGTTTTGAGCGCCATTTTCAAAATTCTCCGGCATTTTAAATCCACCTTCGGGCGGTGCATGAAAATTATTGCCCTCTGCTTTTTTGTCGCCATTGTTATTGCCACGTCCCATATTTTCAGGCTTATATAAATATCCCTTTTCCATACCGTAATTGCGTAGCATAAAACTATCTTCAACGGCTTCAAGTGCAAGATACACGCCCCAATATTCATTATTTACAGAAATCTTAGCATAGTTGTAAAGAGAAGCATCTGCATCTAAAAACTGAAACATATCATAAATGATTGCTTCCTTCATATTAGTGGTGTCAGCATAGCTATTATTTAATGCTAATTTATCAAGTCCGAAACAAGTCTGCCCGTCAACGAATTGGTCAAATTCAAGTTTAAAACTATATCTGTTATTGTCTGGGTCGCTTGCAATGGATGAAAGACTTGTATTTCCTTTTGGTCTGATTCCGACCTGCCTAAAAGTAGTTCCGTTTATCACAACATCACATTCATAATATTGTTCCTGCCTTGCATTTTGGAGCATTTCATTCCACTGTGTCTCATCCATAACGATATTTATATCAATAATATTGCTTGTATCAAAGAGCTTGTCCTGATATTCCATACTGTAACCCATATCATTTACAACAGGTAACAGCTTATCATAAAAAGTCATTGCAAGAACGCATAAAATCAAAACAACAGATACAAGTATAATCGTTATTTTTGAAATATATTTACTTGATAGCATATTCACCCTCCTTTTCTTCAAGATTTAGTTGGCATTCAATATATCAATAATTTTTTCTTCTGTAAAAAATAACAAAAACAAATGCCAACGCTAAAAGAATTACAGAAGTTATAGGAGTAGAATATGTTTTAACAAAGCCTAAAAATGCCATAGGCACCTCTTCATGAGTCTGCTCATTAAAGTTTTGCATATTGTCGGGGAAGCCCCCCATACCTCCGGGCATCTGACCGCCAAACTGATGATTACCACCGGGAACCTGCGAGTTTTCTGATGATTCATTACTTTTTGTTTGCGGTGCTGTCGCTTCGGTGTTAGTTGCATCAGTATTTTGCGGAGGTGTAAATTCACCTGCATTCTGCGGAGGAGTAAAGTTCCTTTGTGGTCTTTGACCTCTGTTCATACCTTCGGGTGGCATTTCACCATTCGGCATATTTGGAGGTGTTCTGCCTTGCATATCGCCTGATGGTGGCATACCCGTATTGCTTTCTTCTCCTTGTGGGAGTTCTTCTGCATCTTGCGGAATTTGCTGTGATACTTCAGGAACATTTTCTTCACTTATCGGATTTTCATTTTCAGCCATTACGCTTATACTAAATAACAAGCATAGCATAAGGACTATCGGAATTACTTTTTTCAGCATTTTAAGTCTCCTTTCATCTTACGACATATATTCGCCGTTATAGGAAACTAAAACTGCATT
>JAZRJL010000063.1:0-3066 GCA_045645805.1 Clostridia bacterium
TGGATGCGGGACTTGCAGCATCCATATTCCATTTCGGCGAAGTGAAAATTTGTGACCTCAACGCGGAACTTGCAAAAAATGACATTTCCGTAAGAATTTGAAATTAACAGAAAGGCTGTGTATATATTATGATAAATATTGATGAACTTAAATTTGACGAAAAAGGTCTTATACCTGCAATAGTGGTTGATTCAATCACCAAAAAGGTACTTACCCTTGCTTATATGAATCGTGAAAGTCTTGAAATCTCAATGGAAAAAGGCTTAACCTGTTTCTGGAGCCGTTCAAGAGAGGAGCTTTGGATGAAAGGCGAAACAAGCGGAAACTATCAGCACATTGTTTCAATCACTGCTGATTGTGACAAGGATGCTCTTGTTGTTGTGGTTGAAAAAGAGGGTCCTGCCTGCCATTTAGGTACAGAGTCCTGCTTTAACAATGAAATCTGGCAAAGTGACGAGAGATTTGAATTTTCACTTGAGGACCTTATGACAATGCTTAAAGGCAGAAAAGAGGAAAAAAAAGAAGGCTCGTACACAACATACCTTTTTGAAAAGGGTCTTGACAAAATCCTTAAAAAGGTGGGCGAGGAATGTACTGAGGTTATAATCGCTGCAAAGGACAACGACAAAGCTGAAACTGTTTATGAGATTGCAGACCTTTGCTATCACGTTATGGTTCTTATGCTTCAAAACGGTATATCCCTTGAAGATATCCACAAGGAGCTTGCGTCAAGAAATGTTATTGACCACAAGGTCAAGCAGGAGAAGATGACAAAATGATTTCAAGTGATTATCACATCCATACGACTTATTGTGATGGAAAAAATCCCCCTGAGGAAATGGTTAAGGCAGGAATTGAAAAAGGGCTAAAGAAGATAGGTTTTACTTGTCATTCGTATACAGATTTTAATGACAGCTATTGCATAAAAAAAGACAAAATAAATGATTATAAGAATGAAATTCATAGCCTTGCTGAAAAATACTGTGACAAAATTAAAATCCTTTGCGGTGTTGAGCAGGATTACTATTCCGAGGAAACTACCAATGGGTATGATTTTGTAATTGGCTCGGTTCATTTTGTAAAGAAGAATGGCGTGTATTATGAGGTGGATGCAAGCCGCGAGGATTTTGTCAACACGGTAAATGTTGCATATAACGGTGACTTTTTCGGGTTCTGTGAGGATTATTTTGAAAATGTAGGGAATGTGTATGAAAAGACAAAGGCTGATATAATAGGGCACTTTGATTTGGTAACAAAATTTAACGAGGGTAATTGTCTTTTTGACACAGCACACCCGAGATATGTAAATGCGTGGAAAAGGGCGGCTGACAAGCTTTTAAAATCAAGAGCGATTTTTGAAATCAATACCGGTGCAATTTCACGGGGCTACAGAACCGAAGCATACCCGTCAAACGAAATTCTTGAATATATCCGTAACGCCGGAGGCAAAGTAATTCTTACAAGTGACAGCCACAATACACAGTCCCTTTGTCAAAGCTTTGAAAGGTACGAAAAAATTGCTTTGGATTTGGGTTTTGAATTAGCCAAATTGTAAAAACAGAAAACCGCAAAACTGCGGTTTTTTTGTTTTTATTATGCATATACTAAAGTCAAAATATGTACGGAGGTATATGATGAATAAATCAGTTTGGTGGGAAGATGTAAGCTTGCCTGAATTTGAAACCCTGAGAAGTGACAAAAAAACAGATGTATTAATTATCGGCGGCGGCATGTGCGGCCTGCTTTGTGCAAAAATGCTTCAATCAGCAGGTGTGGATTATATTTTGGTAGAGGGTAATAAAATTGCCTCGGGAATAACAAAAAACACGACAGCAAAAATTACTTCACAGCACGGCCTTATCTATCAAAAGCTTATTTCGGATTTTGGCAAAGAAAAGGCACAGATGTATTTAAAGGCAAACCAACAGGCTGTTTCAGAGTTTGAAAAGGTTTGCAAAAATATCAACTGTGACTTTGAAAAGAAATTGGCTTATACCTATTCAATGAGAGATACGCAAAAAATTGAAGACGAGGTATCGGCGGTAAAATCTCTTGGTTTCGATTGTGAGTTTAAGGAAAGGCTTGAACTGCCCTTTCAGACATGTGGGGCAATTTGCTTTGAAAATCAGGCACAATTTAATCCCCTTAAATTTATAGCTGAAATATCAAAGGGTTTAAATATTTATGAGAATACATTCATTAGAGATATCACACCAACAACTGCGGTTGCAGATAACGGAAAAATTACGGCAAAAAAGACTATTGTCACAACTCATTTCCCTTTTATAAACAAGCACGGCAGCTATTTTCTTAAGCTTTATCAGCATCGCAGCTATGTTTCTGCATTCGAGGTGGATGCAAAAATTAACGAAATGTATGTTGATGAGGATTTAAAGGGTATGTCATTCAGAAGATATAAGAATTTTTTGCTTGTGGGTGGCGGAAGTCATCGTACGGGCAAGCAGGGCGGTGCGTGGAATGAAATTGAAGGCTTTGCAAAACGTTATTATCCCAACGCACAGCTAAAGTACAGATGGGCAACCCAGGATACAATGAGTCTTGACTCAGTCCCGTATATCGGGCATTATTCAAAGAGAACAGCCGATTTATATGTTGCGACAGGCTTTAACAAGTGGGGAATGACAAGCTCAATGGTTGCCTCAAAAATTCTTTGTGATATGGTACAGGACAAAAAGAACGAATTTGAGGAGGTTTTTTCGCCTCAACGCAGCATACTGAAGCCTCAGCTTCTTGTAAATGGTTTTGAATCAGCGGTCAACCTGCTTACACCGCAAAAAAAACGGTGCCCCCATCTTGGTTGTGCCCTTAAGTGGAATAAAAACGAGCATAGCTGGGATTGTCCCTGTCATGGCTCGCGTTTTGAGGAAAATGGCAGACTTATTGACAACCCTGCAACGGGGGATGCAAATGTGTAAATTTTACCAAAACAGGTCTTGAAAAGTAAATTTTGATATGATATAATAAACCCATATTTTAAATCTATAAAATGGGAGGATTAAATATGTCAAAATATGCAGGAACACAAACAGAAAAAAATCTTGAGGC
>JAZRJL010000064.1:0-24675 GCA_045645805.1 Clostridia bacterium
ATGAAAAGTTTAAGGAATATGCAAATAAGTATTCTGTTTAAAGGATAATAAGATGGGGGTTGCGGCAAAAACGCAGCCCTTAATTCATTGAAAATAAGGAATAAATTCTTGACATAAAAGGCGGAATATGGTATTCTTATAAATATCCATAACTTTATGAAATAACGAGGTGTTTTTAAGTGAAAAAGGTTTTAGCTATTGACTTTGGTGCATCAAGCGGCAGAGCCATTCTTGGTAGCTTTGATGGAGAAAAAATTGATATTACCGAGGTCCACAGATTTTCAAATGACCCCAATTATGAAAACGGAGAGCTTCGCTGGGATGCGGAAAAGCTTTTTAATGAGATAAAAACAGGTATAAAAAAGGCGAGTGAAATTTCAGACTTTGACAGTATTGCTATTGATACCTGGGGTGTTGACTACGGTATTATTGATAAAGATGGTAACCTTGCGGAAAACCCGTTCAATTACAGAGATTCAAGAACAGACAATATTCTGGAAAAGGCATTTAAAATTATTCCTGAAGACGAGTTTTACAACCTGACAGGTATTCAATTTATGAACTTTAACACGGTGTTTCAGCTTATGTGTGTTGAGGACAAGAGCAATATTGACAAAATTTTGCTTATGCCTGACCTTTTCAACTATATGCTGACAGGTGAGAAATTCTGTGAAAGCACAAACTGCTCAACAACACAGATGTTTGACCAGAAAACCCGCGACTGGAACTGGGAGGTCATTGACCGTATGGGTTATCCAAGGTCAATCTTCCCAAAAGTTATTCCTGCAGGAACAGTTGTGGGAATGATGAAACCCGAGCTTGCTGCAGAACTTGGCATTGAACCTAAAGAGGTTATTGCAATAGGCTCACACGATACCGCGAGTGCTGTTGCGGCTGTTCCGTCAACAGAGAAGGACTTTATTTTTATTTCCTGCGGAACCTGGTCGCTTTTTGGTACTGTTACCGACGAGCCTGTTATTTCCGAAAAATCAAAGAAATACAACATAACCAACGAATTTGGTTTTGGCAACAAGACAAGATTTTTACGTAACATAATTGGTCTTTGGCTTATTCAGGAGACCAAGCGTCAGTATACCCGTGACGGAAAGAATTACAGCTATGCTGATATGGAAGAGCTGGCACTTAAGGCAGAGCCTTTCAAATATTTTATAGATCCTGATGATCCTGTTTTTGTTGCACCCGGCGGTATGCCTGAAAGAATTTGTGATTACTGTGAAAAGACAGGTCAGGGCAGACCCCAGACCGATGGCGAGGTTATCAGATGTATATATGAAAGCATTGCTCTTAAGTATAAGAAGTCAATGTCAATGATTGCTGATTGCACAGGCAAGGAGTATAAGGCAATCCATATGGTCGGCGGTGGAACAAAAGACAAGCTGCTTTGTCAGATGACCGCAAACTCAACCGGGGCAAATGTTATTGCAGGTCCTATCGAGGCAACCGCTCTTGGAAATATTGCTGTTCAGCTTTATGCAAAGGGTATTATTGATGAGATTACACCTGTAATTATGAAATCAACCGAAATTAAGGAATATGAGCCTGTTGATGTAGATAAGTGGAACGAGGCTTATGAAAAGTTTCTTGGAATAATTGAATAGAATGTATTATTTTTATATAATATTTTTAATATTAAATCTTTTTTCTATGTGTCTTTATGGCATTGACAAGTTTCTTGCGAAAAAACGAGCAAGACGTATAAGTGAAAGGAGCTTGATTCTATCTGCATTTATTCTGGGCGGAATGGGGGCAATGTTTGGAATGGTCTTGTTTAATCACAAGACCTCAAAAATAAAGTTCAGATTACTTGTGCCGTTTGCGACTATTTTGTGGATAGTTGTCTTATCCTTCATTATTTACAATTAAATCTAAAAAGTCCTTTGCAAGCATGGTGTTCAGTTGTGCTTCAAGGACTTTTTTTATCTCAACGATTTCAAAACGACAGCCTGAAAGTGCTTTTTCAACACAGTAAGATAAGTTCCAATCCATTGCATCCGTATAAAGCTTAGCAGAAGCAATTTTTCCTTCTGAAATTTGTAAAAGAAGCTGTACGTTGCCCCAATCGAAATGCTTTTCGCAAGAAAATGAAAATGGAATTGTTGACCCATAAATAAAATCCCAGGACGAGAATTTTCTAATATCATTTTTAATGTCGTCTTCGTTTACGGGGTCTTTTTTTGTGGGTAAAAAGCCAAAAATCTCTTTAAAAGCGACTAACATATATTCCTTCATTTTGTTGCAGTCAAGTCCGGGAGCAAGGTCAGAAAGATTTATGACCCGTGATTTAACGGATTTTACACCCTTGGCATCAAGCTTTGCCTTTGGGGGAGTAAGATATTTTGTCATTTCTTTGGTGTCAGAACTAATTAAAATGGTGCCATGATGATATGCTTTGCCTTTTGAATTGTAAAAGGCATTGCCGGAAAATTTTTTTCCTTGGGCAAGAATATCGTTTCTGCCTGAAATTTCAGTTTCAATTTTAGCCAGACTGCAAGCAGCTTGAATTACCTGAAGATTTTTTTGTATGTCCATATTTTCAATTGAAGATATAAATGTAAAGTTCAGATTTCCAAGGTCGTGGAATACAGCACCGCCACCCGAAAGACGTCTTGCGAGATTGCCACCGTTGTTTGATAACGTATTGCAATTACATTCTGCCCACGGGTTTTGATTTTTGCCAATAACAACTGTTTTTTTATTTTGCCATAGATACAAAATACAAGTATCTTCGGACACGTTATCAAAAAGAAATTTTTCAATTGCCAGATTTTTATAAGGGTTTAAATCTGTGCTTATGTAATAATTTAACTTATTTATCATAATTCCACCCGTTTTTCAAATTCATCTATATTATTTTATGATATTTTTATAAAGGAGTCAAGATATTTTTGTTGACAAAAATGATATAAAAATGTTATAATATGTTAAAAAGATAATGATTTAACACAGGAGGCTGTTATGAATCGGATAAGGCAGGAGCGTATTAAAGAATATATTGAAAGCAAAAGTATTGCAACAATTAAGGAACTTCAGGAGCTGATTCCTGATGTATCGCTTATGACAATTCACCGCGACCTTGATGCACTTGAAAAACAAGGGGTTATTGCAAAATACCGTGGAGGAGTAAAATCAATACACCATCCTGATGATGTTGAGTTTAATGTAAGAATGAGAGAAAATAACAAAGGAAAGCATATAATGGCCCAAAAGGCTTTGACACTTTTGCAGCCACACAGCTCGGTATTTCTGGATGCAAGCACCTCTAACCTTTTTGTTGCAAGAAGTATGCCCGATATCGGACTTAATATTGTTACCACCAGTCCGGGGATTGCGGTTGAGCTTTGCAGACTTCACAATCCTGTTGTAACTGTATGTTGCGGTACAATGAACAGAAAAAATCTTGCTATTTCAGGACAGAATACCTTTGAAATGCTTGAAAAAATAAATATTGATACAGCATTTATAGGGGTATCAGGCTGTTCAGCAGAGGTGGGGTTTACCTGCGGAACAGAGTCGGATATGCTTATTAAAAAACTACTTATAAAAAAAGCAAGATGCAGTGTGATGATGTGTAGCCATGAAAAGCTGAAAAGGCTTATGCCATACACCTTTGCCACCCTTGACGATGTTGATTATATCATAAGTGATGAGTCCTTGCCTGCAGAATTTGAAAAAGCAGCAAAGGAAAAAGGGGTAATAATGCTGTAAAGATATGATGACAGACGGGTTATGATTGTTTAATTCGTTAAAAACAAAGCGGCTTTGCCGCTTACCGTAGGCGGCGGTCTAAGCAAGAACGCTTTGTTTGCCTATGTGCATTTCGGCAAGGTCGAAAATTTTGCGCGGGCATAAAATTAGTATTTTTTATAGGAAATTAATTAATTTCCTATAAAAAACATTGACGAAAATGTTATAATATGTTACAATTAAAAAGATTGAGTTAAAAATTATTAATACCCTAATGTTTTAAGGAGGTTTTTATTTTGGCAAATGCTGTAATTATGCCCAAAGCCGGTATTACCGTTGAAAGCTGTATTATCGGAAACTGGGAAAAAAAAGTCGGTGACCAGATAAAGGTTGGCGATATTCTGTTTACATATGAAACAGACAAGGCAAGTTTTGAATGTGAATCTACTGAAGAAGGCACACTTCTTGAAATCTTCTTTCAGGATGGTGACGAGGTTCCCTGTTTGATGAATGTTTGTGCGGTTGGTAATGTTGGCGAGGATTGTTCGGCACTTCGTCCTGATGGTGGCTCTGCCCCTGAGGCTGAAGCAGAAGCTGCTCCTGCACCTGTTGCCGAAGAGGTAAAGGCTGCATCCGTAGCTACAGCTGAAACAACCGTATCCGTTGATGGCAAGGTTGCGGTTTCACCAAGAGCAAAAAAATTGGCTGAACGTGCAGGCGTTGATGCAAGTCTTGCAACCCCTACCGGACCTAACGGAAGAATTATCGAACGTGATGTAAGAACACTTATGGACAACCCTGCAGCTGCAAAGACTGCTGCTGAAACAGCTGCATCGGCTTCATCGGTTGCACCCGAGGCTGAATACGAAGATGTTAAGTTCAGCGGTATCCGTCGTGCAATCAGCAAATCAATGCACACATCACTCTCAACAATGGCACAGCTTACACACAACACTTCATTTGATGCAACTGAAATTCTCAAGTACAGAAAGCTGCTTAAGGCAACTGAGGGTGAGTGTAGTGGTATTACACTTGGTGATATTGTTCTTTATGCTGTTTCAAGAACACTTCTCAATCACCCTGACCTCAATGCACATATGCTTGACGACAACAACATCCGTCTTTTCAAACACGTAAATTTGGGCGTTGCTGTTGATACACCACGTGGACTTATGGTTCCCACCATTTTCCATGCTGACGAAATGAGTTTGCTTGAAATTTCAAAGGCTGTTAAGGAGCTTGCTGCTCAGTGCCGTGAAGGAAACATCAGCCCTGACAAGCTTGCTGGCGGAACATTTACTGTTTCAAACCTTGGCAATATGGGTGTTGAATCCTTTACTCCTGTAATCAATCCGCCTCAGACGGGTATTCTTGGCGTTTGCGGTACTGTTGACCGTGTTCGTAGGGGCAAAGACGGTTCAATTGATATTTATCCTGCAATGGGACTCAGTCTTACCTATGACCACCGTGCTGTTGACGGAACACCGGCTGCCCGCTTCCAGAAGGAGCTTGGTTACAATCTTGAACACTTTACCACACTTTTGGCTAAATAAGGAGAGGTTGAATTATGGAAATTTTTGACGTATTGGTTGTGGGCGGCGGCCCCGGCGGCTATCTGTGTGCTGAACGTGCAGCGCAGAACGGACTTAAAGCTGCTGTGTTTGAAAAAAAGGCACTTGGCGGAACCTGCCTTAACGAAGGCTGTATTCCTACAAAGACTCTTTTAAACTCTTCAAAGATGTACCGCCATGCAAAGGAAAGTGCAAACTTTGGTGTAACTGCCGAGAATGTAAAATATGATCACGCAAAGGTTATTGAAAGAAAAGACGGAGTAGTTAAAACTCTTGTTGCAGGAGTTGGAGCAACAATGAAAAGCAACAAGGTTACTGTTGTTTCTGCAAATGCAGTAATCAAAGGCAGAGGTGATAATGGTTTCCTGGTTGAAGCTGATGGAACTACATATGAGGGTAAACGTCTTGTAATTGCATCGGGTTCTGAAACAGTTGTACCTCCCGTACCGGGTCTTAAGGAAGGTCTTGACTCAGGCTTAGTAAAATAATAAATAAGTGAGATAAATTATGGAAATCATAGGTTATATATACACAGATTTTGACACCAAATTCGGGGCACCGCGGCAAAGCGGTATTATTACGTCTTCATATGGAAGAATTGTATTGGAGGGTGAATATTCAAACCCCACAGCCTTTCGCGGTCTTGAGGATTTTTCGCATATCTGGGTTTTGTGGGAGTTTTCCGAAGCGAAGGAAAAAGAATGGTCACCTACCGTACGGCCTCCTATGCTTGGCGGAAATAAAAGAATGGGCGTTTTTGCAACAAGGTCACCGTACAGACCAAACTCGATTGCTATATCGGCATTAAAGCTTGAAAAAATTGAATTTTGCGAAAATTGCAGAACTGAAATTTTTGTTTCAGGCTGTGATATGATGAACAATACTCCTGTTATAGATATTAAACCGTATCTTCCGTATACAGACAGTATTCCAGATGCAAAGGGTGGTTTTACCGAAAATATTAAAGACAGAAGCCTTGATGTATGTTTTTCTGAAAAACTGGTTTGTAAAATTCCAGTTGAAAAAAGAAGCACATTGACAGAGGTTCTTGAAAGTGACCCACGACCTTCGTATAAAGGTGACGAGGACAAAGTATATGGTTTTAAATTTGCAGGCTTTGAGATTAAATTCAAGGTAGTTGAGAAGACATTAACGGTCATTTCAGTTGAGTAAAATTTTTAAAAATCTATTGAATACCTGACAAAAAGATGCTATAATCTTAGGGGTAAATCGACTTAAGAGAGAAGGAAACAAAATGATAAGAATTGGTATTTATGGTTACGGAAATTTGGGAAAGGGTGTTGAAAGTGCAATCCGCCAAAATCCCGATATGGAGCTTGTGGGAGTATTTACACGGCGAGCACCCGAAACAGTCGAGATTCAGACTGATGGTGTTTCGGTGTACCATATTGATGATGCAAAGACTATGACAGATAAAATTGATGTTATGATACTTTGCGGAGGAAGTGCGACAGACCTGCCGGTGCAGACCCCTGAAATGGCAAGGCTTTTTAATGTTGTTGACAGCTTTGATACTCACGCTAAGATTCCCCAGCATTTTGAAAATGTAGATAATGCAGCAAAGCAATCGGGAAAGGTTGCGGCAATTTCTGTTGGTTGGGATCCGGGAATGTTCTCGCTTAATCGTTTGTATGCAGGTGCGGTTTTGCCCGAGGGTAAGGACTATACATTTTGGGGCAAGGGCGTAAGTCAGGGACATTCAGATGCAATACGCCGTATTGAGGGAGTAAAAAATGCAAAGCAGTATACAATTCCCGTTGAAAAGGCGGTTGAAGCTGTGCGAAGCGGAAGGGCTCCTGAACTTACAGTTCGTGAAAAGCATTTGAGAGAATGCTTTGTTGTGGCTGAAGACGGTGCAGACAAGTCAAGAATTGAACAGGAAATTAAAACAATGCCTAATTATTTTGCGGATTATGATACAACTGTTCATTTTATAACAGAGGAAGAACTGATGCGTGACCATAGCGGTATTCCTCATGGCGGAATGGTTATCAGAACGGGAAAAACAGGATTAAATTCAGAAAATACTCATGTAATAGAATACAGCTTAAAGCTTGACTCAAACCCTGAATTTACTGCATCTGTAATTGTTTCTTATGCCCGTGCAGTGTACAGACTTGCAGAAAAAGGAGAAAGCGGCTGCCGAACGGTACTTGATATTGCACCGTCACTACTCAGCATAAAGACAGAGGAAGAGCTTAGAAAAGAATTGCTTTAGTAAATTATGGAGCGTCTTAGGATGCTCCTTTTTGTATGCAAAAAAATATGCATATAACAGAAAATGTAGATATAGAAAAAGGACAAAAAATAATTTACAATAATTGTTGAAAATTCCAAGTGATTGTGATATACTTCATACATATAAGCAATTATTCCGAAAAGGAGGAACTTGCAAAACAAAAGCAGTTTTGCAAGTTTATAAAAATGATTGAAATAACTGAAGTAAAATATGGCGAATGGGGCAAATGTTTGAGAACGTCGGACGGGGGAAATGAGCTTTTTGCAACACTTGATTTTGTCCCCAGAGTTATCAGATATGCAGCCATAGGTGCTGACAAGGGCGTATGGCGGATGTAATCGGCAAGGTTATAGAACCGCTTTTGAAAAAAGAGGAGTAAATATGAATACAATAATTATCGGCTGTGGGAAAGTAGGACAGAAAATTGCCGAAAAGCTCAGCCAGGAAGAAAATCAGAATATAACTGTTGTAGACCTGAAATACAATGTTGTTCAGGATATTATAAGTAGCTATGATGCAATGGGTGTTGTAGGAAACGGTGCAAGCGTGGAAATACTTAAGGAGGCAGGTGTTGAAACTGCTGACCTTTTAATTGCTGTTACCGGCTCGGACGAGGTGAATCTCCTTACTTGCTTGATTGCGAAAAAAACCGGCAATTGCCAAACCATAGCAAGAATAAGAAAGCCTGAATATAGCCGTGAGCTGTACCTTTTTAAAGAGGATTTGGGTCTTGCAATGATTATCAACCCTGATCTTACTGCGGCAAATGAAATAGCAAGACTTTTAAGATTTCCGTCTGCGATACAGATTGATACCTTTGCAAAAGGCCGTGTAGAAATCCTTAAATTCAAGGTAACCGAAGGCTGTGCACTTGACGGCATGGCTGTTTCAGAGATTAATACAAAATTGAATACTGATATCTTGGTTTGCGGTGTTGAACGTGGCGAAGAAGCATTTATCCCCGGAGGTAATTTTATAATTAAACAGGGTGACCGCGTAAGCTTTGTAGCAGCGCCTTTAAATGGTTCGGACTTTTTCAAAAAAATTCGCGTAAAGACAAACCGCGTAAGGGATGCATTGCTTGTAGGCGGTGGAGATATTTGCTATTACCTTGCGGAAAAGCTTTTGCAACGCGGTATTAAAGTAAAAATAATTGAAAAAAATGAAAAACGCTGCGAAGAACTTTGCCAAATGTTCCCAAAAGCAATTGTAATCAATGCCGATGGAACGGAAAACAAGCTTTTGCTTGAAGAAGGGATTGAAAACGCCGAAGCCTTTGTAGCACTTACTAATGTTGACGAGGAGAATATAATGCTTTCGCTATTTGCCAAAAGCAAAACAGAAGGCAAGCTTGTGACGAAGATAAACAGAGTAGCATATGATGAGCTGATTTCAGGAATGGATATTGGCACGGTTATCCATCCAAAGGATATTACTGCTGAATATATAATCAAGTTTGTGCGTGCAAAAATGAATACTCTTGAATATGATATTGAAACAATGCATCGTATTCTTGATGGAAAGGCAGAAGCTCTTGAGTTTAATATCAGAGAGAATTCCGAAGTGACGGGTATACCCCTTGAAGAGCTTTCAATAAAGCAAAATGTGATTATTGCCTGCATATATCGGAAAGGCAAAGTTATTATTCCGAGAGGTTACGATAAAATTCAGGTGGGTGATGGAGTCATTGTTGTTACCACCCAAAGCGGATTCAGAGAAATTAATGATATTTTAGATTAGCAGGGAACTATTGATATGAATAAAAAAATTGTTATAAATGTTTTGGGATGGGCACTTTTGCTTGAAGCTGCATGTATGCTACTTCCGCTGATTTGTGCAATAGTTTATAAAGAGCCGGAGCTGTATGTTTTTGCGGTATGCTCGGCAATTTGCCTTGCGGTAGGGTCTTTGTTTAAATCGATTAATCCCAAAACCCGCAATATGTACGCAAAGGAAGGTCTTGCGTCCGTATCACTCAGTTGGATATTTTTAAGTATTTTTGGTTCGTTGCCGTTTGTGATGTCCGGCGCAATACCAAATTTCGTTGATGCCTTGTTTGAAACGGTTTCGGGATTTACCACAACGGGAGCAAGTATTTTAAGTGATGTTGAATCTTTGCCGAAAAGTGTTTTATTCTGGCGAAGCTTTACCCATTGGATAGGCGGTATGGGTGTTGTGGTTTTTCTTGTTTCGCTTCTCAGACTTTCGGGCGGAAACAATCTGTATCTTTTAAAGGCTGAAAGTACAGGCCCTGCTGTTGGTAAGCTTGTGCCCAAAATACAGTCAACGGCAAAAATTCTTTATGGAATATATACCCTTTTTACTGTTGCAGAAATGGTGTTACTTATCCTAGGCGGTATGAAAGTTTTTGATGCGATAACCATTTCCCTGGGAACAGCAGGAACCGGTGGCTTTGGCGTTTTAAATTCAAGTGCTGCGGACTATACATCTTATCAGCAGATTGTAATTACGGTATTTATGCTTATTTTTGGTGTGGATTTTTCCATATACTATCTTGTTCTTATCAGAAAGTTCAGGGCCGCATTTAAGTCTGAGGAGCTTAGATGCTATCTTGGAATTGTTTTTGTTTCTATTATATTAATATGGATAAACATATCACCGCTTTTTGCAAATGTATGGCAGGCACTAAAACACAGTGCTTTTCAGGTTGCATCAATTATTACAACAACAGGATTTGCAACAAGTGATTTTGATTTATGGCCAGAGCTTTCAAAAACCTTGCTGGTTGTGCTTATGTTTGTGGGTGCTTGTGCGGGAAGTACAGGCGGAGGTATGAAGGTTTCAAGAATAATTATTTCACTTAAAACTATCCTTAAAGAACTTAAAATAACAGCACATCCAAAAAGCACACACAAGATTACAATGAATGGCAGAATTGTTGAGCATGAAACAATCAGGTCGATAAATGTGTATATGATGGCTTATTTTGCAATATTTGTTGCATCAGCATTGATTGTAAGCCTTGACAATTTCAGCTTTACCACCACATTTACTGCAGTTGTGGCAACCTTAAACAATATCGGTCCGGGACTTGACGCGGTTGGACCGACCCGAAACTTTGCTGAATTCTCAATTTTGTCAAAGCTTGTGTTTATTTTTAATATGCTTGTGGGCAGACTTGAGGTTTTCCCTATGCTGATACTGTTTTCTAAATACACCTGGAAAAAATAGTTAAAAAAAGGAGCATTATTTTTTATTATGAATAAGATTAAATCGCTTGCATTGCTTTTAATGACAGCAATGATTTGGGGCTTTGCCTTTGTTGCACAAAGGCTTGGCTCGGAATACATACAGGCATTTACCTTTAATGGTGTGAGATTTGTGCTCGGTGCAGTTTCGCTCATACCTGTAATAATGCTTTTTGAAAATAAAGAAGCTGAAAAAGGTGTGCATAATACCAAAATGAAGTCTACTGCTTTAGCGGGCGTTTTGGCAGGAGTTGCACTTTTTACAGCATCGGCACTGCAGCAAAAGGGTATTGAGATTACACAAAGTGCAGGCAAGGCAAGCTTTATGACGGGGCTTTATACTGTTCTTGTTCCGGTGTTTGGTATTGCTTTAGGTAAAAAAACAAGCTTTAACATTTGGATTGGGGCATTTTTGGCAGTTGCAGGAATGTTTTTTCTTTGCATTGTTAATGAAAATTGGCGTATTGTTTGGGTGCTTAGCTATGGAGATTTGGTTTTGCTTCTCAATGCGGTATTTTGGGCGTTTCATATTTTAATTATTGACAGATTTGTTGACAAAATATATTCAATAAGATTTGCATTTGCTCAGTTTATGTTTTGTGGAATTTTAAGCTTTGTGTGTGGATTTTCATTTGAAACAGTGTCGTTTGCAATGCTTGGCAAGGCACTTATCCCAATTCTGTATTGCGGACTTTTATCGGTGGGTGTTGCGTATACTTGCCAGATAATAGCACAAAAAACAGCTGACCCTACATATGCATCAATTATACTTTCGACCGAGTCAATGTTTGGTGCGATAGGCGGTGCAATTATTTTAAATGAAACAATGAGTGTTCAAGGGTATCTTGGATGCGCTTTGATTTTTGCAGGAGTTATAATATCACAGCTTGTATTTGGTAAAAAAGCCTGAAAGGTTGATTTTGCATTATTTCCCCAAGGGACGTTCGTGCCGATGATAATCGGTGAAATACGCAGATATTTAAGAGATAATACAGCAATCCGTGTAAGTCGTTCCCTAAGGGATACTGCGTACAAGGCTCTTTCTGCAAAAGAGCGGCTTATAAGCCGAAATTCAAAAGAACCTACAATAGAGGAAATTGCAAAAGAGCTTGATATGAAGCAGGAGGACATATCGGCTGCTCTTGATGCCATTATGGACCCCGTTTCTCTTTACGAGCCGGTGTATCATGACGGTGGTGATGCTATATTTGTAATGGACCAGGTCAAGGACGAAAAAAACCTTGATGATTCGTGGCTTGAGGAGATTTCTATAAAAGAAGCAATGAAACATTTGAGCGAAAGGGAAAGAAGTATCCTTGAAATGCGCTTTTTTTCGGGCAGAACTCAAATGGAGATTGCGAACGAGATAGGTATTTCTCAGGCGCAGGTTTCACGGCTTGAAAAAAATGCTCTCGGGCATATGAAAAAATACTTGTAAGAGAAGTTAAAAAAGAGGGCAGATATTATGAAAGAAATTTCACAAAAATATGCAGTATTTATAGATATTGACGGTACACTTATGGGAAAGAGCGAGTCTGCCCTTAAACGGAATATTGAGACCGTACAAAAAATACGAGGTCTTGGACACAAGGTCTTTATAAGCACCGGCAGAGGCAAGGCGTATTTACCTTCGCAATTTGACGGTGACAGCAATTTTGACGGAGTAATAACAGGTGCAGGAGCTGTTTCCAGACTTGATGGCAAGAGTGTGGTCAGCCGTCTTATGCCGTACAGCGTAACTGAAAAGTTTTGCAGATTTTGTTTTGAATATGGTTTAAACGGTGTCCTTGAGGGCGGGAGAAATATGTATTATTTCGGAACCTTTGAGGGCATTGAAGTCGGATGGATTGAAATAAATGAAATAAATTTCAAAGCTACCGTCAAACCCGACGAGCCGATTGAAAAATATACAATTCTTGGAGATATCCCAAAAGAATTAGATGAAATTTTGAATGATGATTGTGTTGTGCTCAGGTTTTCGTATTATGGTGAAATTATTCAAAAAAGCTGCGGTAAAGGAACGGCACTTAAGGAAATGGCGGAAATTCTGGACATTCCCATTGAACGCACGGTTGCAATCGGCGACAGTATGAATGATTATGATATGATTACTGCGGCAGGGATTGGTGTTGCAATGGGGAATGCGGTTGATAAAATAAAAGAAATTTCGGATTTTGTTACGGACGATGTTGATAGCGGTGGTGTGTCTTCTGCTTTATGTAAAATTTTTAATATAAGTATGTAAAAGGGGGGGGAGCGTTGTGAAAAAGAAATTACTTTTGGTAATTAACCCTCATTCAGGAAAAGGTAAAATCAGGAACAAGCTCCTTGACGTAGTGGATATTTTTGTCAAGGATGGCTGGAGTGTTACGGTACATATAACTCAAAGTGCCGGTGACGGATTTGACATTGTAAAAAATTGTGGAGGTCATTTTCAGCGAATTGTTGCATCGGGCGGTGATGGAACATTAAACGAAGTTATCAGGGGAATTATGACTATTCCTGAGGAACAAAGACCTACAATTGGCTATTTGCCGTCAGGTACGGTTAATGATTTTGCATCAAATATGCATATTCCTAAAAATTCAATAAGGGCTGCCCAAAATGCCATTTCAGGAATGCCGTTTAAATGTGATGTTGGAAAATTCAATCAGAAAAGTTTTGTGTATGTAGCGGCATTTGGTGCATTTACCAATGTTTCATATGAGACACCGCAACAAAATAAAAATGCACTTGGACAAATGGCATATTTCCTTGAAGGGATAAAACAGCTTCATATGCTGCCATCGTTTAAGATGGATATAACTCTTGATGGCGAGGAAATCAGAGGAGAGTTTATTCTTGGTATGGTATCAAACAGCAATCGTATTGCAGGCTTTAAAACCGTAAAAGCTCAACGTGCCCAGCTTAATGATGGTTTGTTCGAGGTGTTGCTGGTAAGAAAACCGAACACTCTGGCAGAACTCAGCGACCTTGGTGCAAGACTTTTGAAGCAGGATTTAACAACCGAAGCTGTAAGAATTTTTCGTACATCAAAGGCTATGTTTAAAAGTGAAACAGAGGTGCAATGGACCCTTGACGGTGAATTTGGCGGTACGGTAAACTGTGCTGATATCAGCGTTGAAAAGGAAGCCGTGTCAATAATTATATAAAAGAAGGTAAAACGTATGGAAAAAACACCTATGTCTATGCGTAAGCATATTGGTATAGTGGGAAATACAAATGCGGGAAAGTCCAGTCTTTTTAATGCCCTTTTAGGACAAGAAGTTGCAATTGTATCGGCCTTAAGCGGAACAACCACCGACCCGGTGATTAAGGCAATGGAGCTTTTGGATTATGGACCGGTTGCACTTGTGGATACAGCCGGACTTGGTGATGATACGACTCTTGGAATGAAGCGTATTGAGAAAACCAATGAAGTTTTAGATAGATGTGACCTTTTGCTGTGGGTACGGGATATAAGAAATTTTGCTGATAGAATTTCTTTTAACGAAAAAATTCCTTTAGTTAAGGTTTTTACCAAGTGTGACATTGCAGAAGGTAAATTAGTGGAAGACGTAAAAAAACAAAATCCCGATGCTGTTTTCTTGTACGGGTATCAAGATAAAGAAATTGAATCCCTTAAAGTAAAAATGGCAGAGGAGCTAAAAAAACAACAATCTGACACCGAAACAATGCTTGGTAACATTGTTGGTCAAGGTGAAACGGTGGTTATGGTTGTACCGATTGATGCGGCAGCCCCAAAGGGAAGATTGATACTCCCACAGGTTCAGGCGATACGTGATTGTCTGGACAATAATATACGGGCAGTATGTGTTAAGCCCGAAATGCTGGAAAAAACTCTTGTGGATATTCCACAGACGGCACTTGTGGTAACTGATTCTCAAATATTTGGTGAGGTGGCAGAAATTGTTCCCGAGGATATTCCATTAACCTCATTTTCAATGCTTTTGGCAAACCAAAAGGGAAGAATTAATCAGTTGATTGCTGGTACAAAAATGATTGAAAAGCTGAAGGACGGAAGTAAAATTCTTATGCTTGAGGCGTGCACGCATTCAACAACTCATGAGGATATCGGAAAGGTAAAAATCCCGATGCTGCTTAGAAAAAAAACGGGGAAACAGCTTGAATTCACACATCTTTCGGGGTATGACTTTCCCAAAAATATTGATGAATTTGACTTGGTTATTCAGTGCGGCGGGTGTATGATAAACAAGAAAACAATTCAAAGCAGGCTTGAAATTTTAGGGGAAAAAGGGATTCCTGTAACTAATTACGGGGTCGTACTTGCCTACCTTAACGGTATTTCACAGCGTGCATCTAAAATATTTATAAAGGATTAATATGAAAGGAGAAATTTTATGGAAACAACATTAGTTGTAATGGCGGCAGGTATGGGAAGCAGGTTTGGAGGCCTTAAACAAATGACCCCTGTGGGACCCGGTGGCGAGTTTTTAATGGATTTTTCAGCATATGATGCGAAAGAGGCAGGCTTTTCAAAGGTGGTTTTTGTTATTAAGCCCGAAATGGAGGAGGATTTCAATGCCATTGTGGGTGAGCGTGTTAAAAAGTACATAGATATAGATTATGTTTTTCAGGAGATGGACAGCCTTCCTGAAGGTCGTGTAAAACCTTTTGGTACGGGACATGCCATTCTTTGCTGTCGTGACAAGGTTAAAACTCCTTTTGCCATAATTAATGCAGATGATTATTACGGAAAGCAGGCATATGTTGAAATCAACCGCTTTTTAAAATCAGCAAAAGCAAATGAGTTTGCAATGGTTGCATACGACCTTGATAAGACTACAACTGAAAACGGCACGGTTACCAGAGGTGTCTGTCAGGTTGAAGACGGATATTTAAAAGCTATCCGTGAAACCCGTGGTATAAAAGGCTTTGAATACTGTGAGGATGGCGAAACGGTTCATCAATTACCAAAAGATACCGTTGTTTCAATGAATCTTTGGGGATTTACTACCGAAATTTTTGACTATCTTGACAGAGAATTTAAAAATTTCAAGGCTAATGCGGACATAATGAAAGATGAATACCTTGTCCCCAATGTAGTGGATACATTGGTTAAAAACGGCGAGGTATCGGTAAAGGTTCTCAGAAGCTCGGACCGTTGGTATGGTATGACCTATCGTGAGGACCACGAAACTGTTTCAGCGGCAATGCATAAGCTATGCGAAGACGGAAGTTATCAGGGAATTTCGTAAAGAGAAAATAACGACGTGTATGTTATTCCCAGCAACGTAAAGGCATCTAAAGACTAAAAATTATTAAAAAATGCAAGGCATTGAATATGCCTTGCATTTTTTGTTTAATAGGAAATTGCGTAATTTCCTATTAAACAAAAACACTAATTTTATGCCCGTGCAAAATTTTCAGCTTTGCCGAAATGCACATAGGCAAACAAAGCGTTATTGCTTAGACCGCCGCCTGCGGCGAAGCCGCTTTGTTCTTTTACAGCTTGTTTCTTTGAATTTTGCCACTGACAGTTTTTGGCAGGCTGTCACGGAATTCAACAATTCTTGGATATTTGTAAGGAGCTGTTTTTTCCTTGACATAGGTCTGGATTTCTTTTTTCAGTTCCTCACTGGGTTCTTTGTCACCAACAAGTACAATGCTTGCCTTGACAATCTGACCTCTTACCTCATCTGGAACAGCAGAAACACCACATTCCAAAACATAAGGAAGCTCCATAATAACACTTTCAATTTCAAACGGTCCTATGCGGTATCCTGAGGATTTGATAACATCGTCTGCACGTCCAACGTACCAGTAGAAGCCATCTTCATCACGCCAAGCCACATCGCCTGTATGATAATATCCGTCGTGCCATACCTCGGCAGTTTTTTCTTCGTCACGATAATACCCCGTAAACAGTCCACAGGGAGCACCATTCTTTACATTAATTACAATTTCGCCTGATTCACTTGTCTTAACAGGATTTCCATCGCTGTCAACAAGCTCAACGTCATAGATTGGGGCGGGCTTACCCATTGAACCGATTTTGTGACGTTTGCCAATAAGGTTGCCGATAATCATTGTACTTTCGGTTTGACCGAAGCCTTCAAGAATCTGAAGACCGGTAGCTTTTTCAAACTGACGGTATACCTCGGGGTTTAAAGCTTCGCCTGCAGTTGTCATATGACGTACTGATGAAAAATCATATTTTGATATATCCTGCTTAATCATCATTCTAAGCATTGTTGGTGGAGCACAGAAGGTTGTAATATGATATTTTGCAAACATAGGAAGAATGTCTGCGGCATCAAAACGGTCAAAGTCATAAACAAATGTTGCTGCCTCGCACAGCCATTGTCCGTAAAGCTTGCCCCACATAGCCTTTGCCCAGCCTGTATCAGAAATGGTAAAGTGCAGTCCGTCAGGGTCAACGTTGTGCCAGTATTTTGCTGTATGGAAGTGACCAAGAGGATATTTGTAGTTGTGAACAGCAACCTTGGGATAACCTGATGTACCTGACGTAAAGTACATAAGCATTGTGTCATCACCACAGGGAGAATTTTCGGTACGGTTGTAGTGCGTGCTGAAACGGCTGAATTCTTCATCAAAATTACGCCATCCGTCACGAGGCTCGCCAACAATAAGCTTATTTAAAAGCTCAGGACATTTTGCAGCAGCAATATCAATCTGTGTCGGAGTGTCGTCGTCTGAAGTGCAAACAACCGTGCAGATACTTGCTGCATTAAATCTGTACTCAAAGTCATGTTCCTGAAGCTGATTAACAGCCGGTATTGCAACTGCTCCGATTTTGTTGAGTGCAAGCATGGCAATCCAGAATTGATAGTGTCTTTTTAACACCAGCATTACCTTGTCACCTTTTTTGATGCCTAATGACTCAAAATAGTTTGCACACTGGTTTGAAAGCTTTTTCATATCCTTAAAGGTAAAGCGTCTTTCGGTCTTATCCTTTGCGATATGAAGCATAGCCAGTTTGCTTGGTTCACGCTCTGCAAGAGCATCAACAAGGTCAAATGCAAAGTTGAATTTTTCGGTATTTTTAAAGGTTATAGAGGTGGGAGTACCTTTTTCGTCTTCAACAACATCAATAAAGTTGTGGTAAATTCTGTCTTTGGTATCTCTGTGGACCGCACCTATAATGTTTTCAGTAACAATATCGGGGGTTTCGCTTTCCCCTGCATTGGGTCTTAATACAATTGCGTAGAAGTTACAATCCTTGCCATTTGCGGCAATCATACCGTGAGGTGTATCACTGTTGTAGTAAATACTGTCACCGGGTCCAAGGATTTCTTTGTGGTCACCGATTTGTACCATAAGATGACCTTCAATTACTATATCACATTCCTGACCGGCGTGAGTAGTCAGCTCAATATCACGGTTTTGAGCTTCTTCGTCATATACACTGTGAACAAAAAGCGGCTCGGCAATACGGTTTTTAAATGCATAGGCAAGGTTGTAATATGTCATACCGTGTGCTTTTGCAATCTGTTGTCCTGCTCCTGCACGGGTAACGGTGTAGGATTTAAGATTAGGGCTGTAACCCTCAATAATATCCGTTACGTTAACGTTAAGTGCAGATGCACAGCGGAAAATAAAGGCAAAGTTAAGGTCACTTTCACCATTTTCACACCTTTGGTATTCCTCAACCGAAACACCTGTGCTTTTTGCCATATCCTCAAGCGAATAGTTTTCAATTTCACGTAATTCACGGATACGCTGAGCCATTTCTTTGATTTTAAGGTTAATGTCTCTTAAATTTTCCATAAAAGTTCATTCCTCCGTTTCCGAGGCGTAAAAAAACCCGCCTCAAAGTATCGTAATGCTTTGAGACGAGTGTAAAATTTCACCCGCGGTACCACTCAAATTGCGACATTTGCCGCCACTCTCAGGGTCAAACAACCCCTATGCCTTAACGCAGCCATCACGGAGAGGTTCTACTTGCTGACAACAGCTTTCTTCCTCCCGGCTCGGAAGCTACAAACATGATTGCTCCTTTATGGCTTGCACCAACCGCCAATTCTCTTAAAAAGGTAAACAAAAATGTCCTCTTCGTCAATGCCTTTGCTTATTTGACATTTATTTTATCATACGCGGTGTGTATTGTCAAGTGTTTTTTATATATTTATAAAGATGTTACATATTAATTCTTTCGTCCAACTTTAATTCCATATATAACACTTACAATGGTATAAGGTATTAACAAGAAAAGCCAGAGTACAGTGGTGAATGGCGGAAGAAAAATTGTTATCAGGATTAAAAGTCCCATAATAACAGTTTCAAAGCCCATAAATCTGTTTATCTTTTTTGCCTTTTCTGTATCAATTTTGTAATGCTTTATATAGTCAAACTTTGGCAGGTAATTGCCGATTACAAGAAAAATAACACCTACAATTAATGCAGCAACTTTTCTTATGTCAATGCTTAACCCAAGACCGTATCCTAAAATTGTTATCTGCAAAAGAATGGTCATAATTGGGATAATCCACTTGGTTGCTCTTTCAAACTTCTTTCGTTCACCGTGCTTGTAAGAATTGATATCATTGATAAAACAACAGATTATCTGCAGAAGCACCATCAAAAGAGGAAGACCGAATACTGTAAATTCTTTTGAAGCAAAGTTGTCAGGCTCATTATAAAAGTTAAAATGAATTGCCATAGTGTCAGGCAATCTGTCCCACAATGCTATACCTAAAAGGATAGGCAAAAGGCATACAAGACAAGTTATAATAAGAGTTTTCCATTTTACAAATTTCATTATTTATTACCCCCTAATGTGTAAATCCACGTTAGTACTTCTTCAAATACAGAAGTATTCAATTCATAATAGATAAAGTTTTTATATTTTTGCTCGGTAATGAGGTCTGCACTTTTTAGCTTTGACAAATGATATGAAACCGTTGCTCCGGTCAAATTAAACTGTTGTGCAATTTCTCCTGCAGACTTTTTGCCGCTTTTTAGCATTTGCAATATATCACGTCTTACGGAATCGGATATAGCTTTAAAGGTTTCGTTCATACCCAATTTTTTTACCCCCTGATACTTATTTAGAAATATTTCTAAATAGATTGTAGCACATGTGAAATGAAAAGTCAATATCTATTTAGAAAAAAATCTAAATAGAATATAATGGTATCTTGTAGTCAGCGTATTGTATGAGAGGGAGAAACGCCAAATTCTTTTTTATATATTTTATAAAAGCCTGAATAATCACCAAATCCACATTCTGCAGCCACCAATGTTGAGGGTTTGCCTTGAAGAAGTTTTTCGTGTGCAAGCAACAAACGTTTTTTTAGAATGTACTTGTAAATAGAAATACGCATCTCCTCTTTAAAGGTGTGCGAGAGACCTGAAACTGAAATATTGAGATCTTGTGCAAGGTCGGAGATGGAAATATTTTTGTAAAGCCTTTGGTTTATTATTTCAATGGTATTTCGGGTTGTAGCTGAAAGATTACTTGTGGGAGGTAATTTGTCATTAAACGAAAGCTCGGTCAGCAAAAGAGTAAGTACGGATTGGGTAATGACATGAAGTGTTTTTATATCCCAATTTGATGAGGTGAGGGCAATCATTTTTTCAATTAAAAATTTTTGATTTTTGTCAGGTGTGCATATATAAACACCTTTAAGCCTTTGTTCAATAAAGGGTGCAAGCTCATCAATATCAAAAAAGTTAAACATACATCTGTGATACTGATTTTGATTTCCTTTAATTATAAATTGATGATATGAGTTTTTGGGAATGACAACAAAGCAGCCGGGATCAAGCTGCATATGGATATTGTCGGAAATAAATTCAACTTCGCCGTCTATGAGATAAATTATCTCGTGAAAGCTGTGAAATTCCTTTCCGCTGCGGTCGCTTGCCCCTTTTGCATATTTAAAATCAATCAAATCGTTTGTAATATGATGCGAAAATGTATTGTTCATAATTTTTAACACCTCAATTCCAATAATACAAGAGTTTTGCAGAAAAGTCAATAAATATTGCATAAATAACAATTTTAATTGATATAAAAGTATGATATGATAACAAAAAGGAGTGTTTTGAATGAAAAAAAGCTTAATATGGGATTTTTCAGATTATGCATATACCGAGAAAAAATATGCACGTGAGCCGGTAATTGAAATTATGCCTGATGGTTCTCTGGTTTGTGTTATGGTAACAGGTGGTACAACAGAGCCGCATAACAAAAATATTGTTGTAATTTGCCGAAGTACCGACGGTGGCGAAAGCTGGTCTGCTCCTGAAATATTGTTTCAGCATAAGGAACGAGGTGTGTGGGCAACCGAAATTTATACAGGTTTTGAAAGACCTATCATGATTCTTTATACATATAATGCGGATTGTCCTTATAAAGAGCTACAGACTTTTGTTTCATATACCGATGACAGCGGAAAGAACTGGTCACAGCCGAGGCATATTGCGCCTTATGCAAACGGTCTTTGTTTGCGTAGAGGTGTAAAGATGAGCAACGGTGAAACCTTGTTCCCCGTTTATTATACCGAAGTTTATGACGGCTTTGGCGGTTTCACTGAGTTTGGAGCAGAGGGCTTCTGGAAGGGTACACGGCATATGTGCGGCGTTGTTGTGACTGATGATATGGGTGAAAGCTACAAACCCTTTGGAAATATTGCTGTTGACCTGAACAACTATCCAAAGGAAGTCGGTTCACCCCATATGTGGGAGCCGAACTGTATTGAGGTTGAGGACGGACATCTCATAATGTATATCAGATGCAGCTGCAGCTTGTATCTTGCAATGTCCGAGAGCTTTGACTACGGCAGAACCTGGTCAAAGCCTGTTGAAACCGATATACCCAATGCGGATACAAAAATGACACTTTTTAAAATTGGCAAAAAGATTTTTCTTGTGTCAAACCTTGTGGGCGACCTTACCTATGAGGGCAGAACAAGGCTTTCAATTCAGTCAAGCATAGATGGCAAAAACTGGGAGTTTGTTTGCTTTGTTGACGGTGAGGATTCGCACCGCTTTTATCCACACGCAGCAATTGATGAAAAGAACAAAATTGTCTATCTTGCGTATGAAGATGGTGTAAGACACTATTTAAACAAATATACATTTGAGGAGTTGGGTATTTAACTATGTGTGAAAAAGTTATAAAAGCAATAGAGGAAAATAAGATTATTGTAATAGTCAGGGGTGTTGACAGCAAAAAACTGATTCCCCTTGCCGAAGCAATGTATAAAGGCGGAATACGTCTGCTTGAAATTACATACAGTGCAAACGGTGCGGTAAGCGATGAGGAAACAGCGAATAACATTGCACTTCTTTCAAAGCATTTTGAGGGAAGAATGTATATCGGAGCAGGAACTGTTCTTACTGAAAAACAGGTTCAGCTTACCAAAACTGCAGGCGGTAAATTTATCATTTCTCCCGATGCAAATGATTCCGTAATCAAAAAAACCCGTGAGCTTGAAATGGTATCAATGCCGGGTGCCTTGACACCCACAGAAATTCAGGCTGCACATCGGGCCGGAGCGGATTTTGTTAAGATGTTTCCCATTACCAATATGGGTATTGGTTATGTCAAGGCGGTAAAAGCTCCGCTTTCGCACATAAAGCTGCTTGCTGTAGGCGGGGTTGACGAGAATAATATGGCAGATTATCTGAAAGCAGGCGTTTGTGGTTTTGGTGTCGGCTCAAATATTATTGACAAAAAAATGATTGAGGCTGAAGACTATGACGGCATAACATCACTTGCAAAAAAATATACGGCGGTGGTGTTATAATGGCAAATTACATAACAGTTGACGGTGGAACTACCAATACAAGAATAAGCCTCGTAAAAGACCTTGAAATAAAGGACACAATGAAATTTAGTGTTGGTGCAAGGTCGGGTATTGAAAACAGAAATCTTCTGCGTGAAACATTGCACAATGGTATAAGGGAGCTTCTTTCAAGAAACAATACAAAGGAAAGCGAAATATGCCGGATACTTGCATCGGGAATGATTACCTCGGAATTTGGACTTTGTAAGCTTGACCATATTGTTGCACCGGCAGGTGCAAAAGAACTTAATGCCTCAATGCAAGAGGTTGTTTTAGAAGATATTTCAGATATACCCTTTGTGTTTATACGTGGTATTAAAATGCTTGGTGGTGACTTTGCTGAAACAGATATGATGCGTGGTGAGGAAACCGAATTTGTTGGACTTTCATCGGGCGAGGGTGGTGTGTATATCTTGCCCGGTTCGCATTCAAAGGTAATTTTTGCTGATGAAAGCGGAAGAATAACAAGCTTTCACACAATGCTTACAGGTGAAATGATGGCGGCACTTTCGCAAAATACAATTCTGAAGGACGCGGTTGACCTTTCGGTATCCAAAATTTCGGAGGAATATCTTTTAAAAGGCTATCACTATTGCAAAGAATGTGGAATTAACAAGGCTTTGTTCAAGGTGAGAATACTTAAGAATATATTTGGTAAAAATGCTGATGAAACATATAGTTTTTTTGTTGGTACAGTTCTTTGCGGTGAGATTGAGGAAATAATTAAAATGAATACCAAAAGAATTGTAATCGGCGGTAAAAAACAGATAAAAAAGGCAATGTATTGTATTTTGAAAAATGTGTCTGAGGCAGAGCTTGTCTGCATTGACGATAAAGATGTTGATAGCTGTGTTTCATTGGGTGCCATAAGGATATTTGAAAACAAATAAAGGTTAAATTTTAAACAGCCGCCAACTCATTTTGTGAGTTGGCGGTTTGTCCGTAGCCTAAAGGCGGCATATGCCGTATTTTTATGTTTTAAGCTAAATTACTGTTTTTTTGTTCCTTTTGAAAGGATAAGGTTTGTAATAATACCAAGTATTAACGCACAAGCGATTGAGGTAATTGTAATCTGACCAAAGGTAAGGGTAAGACCGCCGATACCGGAGATAAGGATAACACTTACAACAAAAAGGTTGCGGTTTTCTTCAAGATCAACATATTTAATCATCTTAAGACCGCTTACTGCAATAAAGCCGTAAAGTGCCATGCAAACACCGCCCATTACACAGGAGGGGATTGAATTAACAAATGCTACAAAGGGTGAGATAAAGGAAATTATAACAGCACCTATTGCTGCAGCGATTATGGTAACAACAGATGCGTTTGCAGTGATTGCAACACAGCCGACAGATTCGCCATAGGTTGTGTTGGGGCAACCGCCAAAGAATGCACCTACCATTGAACCGATACCGTCACCGAGAAGTGTTCTGTGAAGGCCGGGTTCTGTGAGAAGGTCTTTTTCTATAATAGAAGAAATATTTTTATGGTCTGCAATGTGTTCGGCAAATACAACAAATGCAACAGGAATATATGCAACAGCAATTGTGCCGATATATGCAACGTTAAGCTCGCCAATGCCCTTGTAAGCAGTAATAAATGTAAAGTCAGGAAGCGAGATAAAGGTTTCAAGATTAATTCCGTTTGCTGTAAGTGCCTTAAATGGTTCGTAGCTGATAACTTTAAGTGCGTCAATATCAAACCAGCCGCCGATTGCGGTGAGGATAACTGCGGTAAGATAACCACCGAGGATGCCTAATATAAAGGGAACAAGTCTAACCATTTTTTTGCCGTAT
Organism: Clostridia bacterium; assembly: GCA_045645805.1. Taxonomy (GTDB): domain Bacteria; phylum Bacillota; class Clostridia; order Monoglobales; family Monoglobaceae; genus SIG440. The sequence goes on from JAZRJL010000064.1 coordinate 24,319, forward strand.
GTAGAGCAGATTGTTGTAATAAATAATGTAACAAGTCCGCACAAAAGACAAACTACGGGAGCGGCAGCCTGAACCATAACGGGATTGCCGAGAGTGTCAAATTGAGTAACACCGTCAACAATCTGATGGATAAGTACATTGCCCTTTACGATGTCGCCAACAGCATTTCCTGCAAGGGAAAGCCCGATGATTGCAACGGTAGGACCGATTACAACGCTTGGCATAAGCTTGTTTATCCATTTAACACCAACAAATTTGACTATAATTGCGATAATTACATAAACAAGACCTGCAAAAACTGCACCGATAATCATACCCAGGTAGCCCAGTGACATTGAAACACCGCCGGCAAAGGCT
>JAZRJL010000065.1:0-20371 GCA_045645805.1 Clostridia bacterium
GCAAAACTGGTTGGCGGAACATTGCCGATTCTTGTTAAACGACTTGGTTTTGACCCGGCAGTTATGGCAAGTCCTTTTGTAACAACAATTATTGATGCGATTTCCCTGATGATTTATTTTGAGATCGCGATGAATATTTTAAACTTATAATTTAAAATACCCCATACAACAATTGTTGTATGGGGTATTTTTGTTGGTCTTTATTGTTCAAGTGGTTTTGATTTAAACACTTTTCTTTGTATGATTATGTAAGCAATCGAAATCGCGATTGATGAAGCAGCCCATGAAATTGGGTATGCGGTATATACCATGTTAAGTGTGGGATTAAAGGGGTAAGCTGTATACATCCATACAATTCGTAAAATGCAAATACAAAAAGCATTAATAACAGTTGGAACAACAGCGCGACCCATACCCTTTAAAACACCGTTCAGAACCTGGTTGGGAATAAGAAGCATATAACTTCCTGCAACTATTTCAAGCTTGATAATACCCATTTTTATAACTTCGGTTCGAGAATTGTTGTCGGTGAAAAGTCCGATAAGTGTTTCCCCGTACAGCTTAATGCCCAATAAAAAGAGTGCTGAGGAAATAAAAGAAATTACAAGGGCAGTTTTTGTTACAGAGGAGATACGTTTGTATTTCTGTGCTCCCATATTTTGTCCTACAAAGCTTACAAGACCCTGTTCTGCCGCCGAAAGTAACAAAAAACCATAAGCCTCGATGTTTGATGCGGCTGCACTGCCTGCTATTGCGGCTTTTCCAAAGGAATTAATTGCCGATTGAATTATCACGTTTGAGAGGCCGAACATAATTCCGTTAAGACCTGACGGAATACCTGTAGCGGCAATGCGGCCAAGCTCACGGGTATGAAATCTTAATTTCCTGAGAAAGACTTTAAATTCTGATTGAGTATGCAGCAAAATCCAAATTACAACAATAGCAGAAAAAATCTGTGATGCAATTGTTCCAAGAGCAACACCAAGCACGCCCATTTTAAAGCCTATTACGCAGATAAGATTCAGGGCAACGTTAATAAGTCCTGCGATAATAAGTATATAAAGCGGCCTTTTTGTATCACCGGCGGCACGAAGAATTGCCGCCCCGAAGTTGTAAAGCATTGATGCAGGAGAACCAAGAAAAATTACCTGCATATAAAGGGTTGCACCATCAATTACATCTGATGGAGTACCAAGCAATTTAAGAAGCGGTCTAGAATAAACATAACCGATAAAGGCTAAAAATATTCCTGATACCAATGCAAGAAGGATGGAGGAGTGTATAGCCTTTTGAAGACCGTCTTTGTTATCTGCACCATACAGTCTTGCACATACAACGTTTGTACCAACGGAAAGTCCTAAAAACAAATGCAGAATAAGATTTGTCAAAGACGAGGTTGAACCAACTGCGGCAAGTGCTGTATCTCCCGCAAACATACCTACAACCATTGTATCGGCTGTATTGTAAAGCTGCTGAATGATGCCCGACAGAATAATCGGAATTAAAAAACACACATATTTTTTTGTTACTGAACCTTGAGTTAAATCTGTACCCAATTTCATTCAAAACACTTCCTGAAACTACAAAGATTATTTTTTATCAACAGTTAAAGAAATATTTCCGTCCTTTGCGTCAATAAATGCTGTACTGTTTTCGCAAAGCTCACCTGTTATATAGCTTTGTGCAAGCTTGTCTTCAATATTTCGTTCGATATAACGTCTCATTGGTCTTGCCCCATATTGCGGATTGTAGCCACCATCACATACAAGCTGTTTTGCAGTATCGGTAACTTCAAGGGTAATACCCTTTTCGGCTATACCTTTTGCAAGCTCGGCAAGCATTAAATCAGCAATTTTCAGTAATTCGTCTTTTGTAAGCTGGTCAAATACAACAATCTCGTCAATTCTGTTTAAAAATTCCGGTCTGAATATCTGACGCAGTGCTTTTTCGGCTTTGGCTTTTGAGGATGAATTGCTATCTGTCCCAAAGCCTGCAATGCTTGCTGAATCGGTGCTTCCGGCATTTGACGTCATAACAATTATGGTATCCTCAAATGAAACGGTTTTGCCGTGGCTGTCGGTTATTCTGCCGTCGTCAAGTATTTGCAAAAGCATATTAAATACGTCAGGATGTGCCTTTTCAATTTCGTCAAACAGAATAACAGAATATGGATGACGGCGTACTCTTTCGGTAAGCTGACCTGCATCGTCATAGCCCACATATCCAGGAGGCGAGCCGATAAGCTTTGATGCCGAATGCTTTTCCATAAATTCGGACATATCAAAGCGGATAAGGGCATCCTCGGTTGAAAAGACTTCTTTTGCAATCTGTTTTACAAGTTCGGTTTTACCAACACCTGTTGGACCTACAAAAATGAAGGAGGCAGGTCTGCGTTTAAGGCTGAGCCCGGCACGCTTACGTCTTATTCCGCGGGCAACGGCTGATACAGCGTCATCCTGACCAATCAAATTTTTGTGAAGCTTTTCTTCAAGATTAACAAGGTTGTTGGTTTCAAATTCGGTTATTCCCTTTACGGGGATTTTTGTCCAGTTTTCAATTACTGCAGCCAAGTCCTCGGCAGTAAGCTCGATATCAACCGAAGATTCTTTAAGCTTCTTAAGCTCGGCTTCAATTTTGCATTCACGGCTTTTAAGCTCGGCAAGCTTTTCGTAGTTTTCAGCAGGAATATTTTCTGCCTTTGCATTTTCAGCTTCAAGCTCTGCTTGAGCATCAGTTACGGTTTTAAGCTCAGCTTCAAGCTTGGCAATGTCAACAAGGGCGGTGTTGCCAAGATTTGCTTTTGATGCTGCCTCGTCAATTACATCTATTGCCTTATCAGGCAAAAATCTGTCGGTAATGTATCTTTTTGAAAGAACTGCTGCACAGCGGATGATGTCATCCGAAATCTTAACCTTGTGATAATTTTCGTAGTATTCCTTGATACCCTTTAAAATCTCAATTGTTTCTTCCACAGACGGTTCTTCAACCAGTACAGATTGAAAGCGGCGTTCAAGGGCACTGTCCTTTTCAATATATTTGCGGTATTCCTCCAATGTTGTTGCTCCGATTATCTGTATTTCACCACGGGAAAGTGCAGGCTTTAAAATGTTTCCTGCATTCATTGCACCCTCGGCATCTCCTGCCTTGGTAAGAATATGCACCTCGTCAATTACAAGAATAATGTTACCAAGAGCCTTAACTTCACCGATAAGGCTTTTAAGGCGGGACTCAAACTGACCACGGAACTGTGTTCCTGCAACCATTGCTGCCATATCAATCAGGTAGATTTCATAACCAAGCAGCTTTGCGGGAACATCGCCTTCAACAATTTTTAAAGCAAGACCCTCGGCGATTGCGGTTTTACCAACACCTGGCTCACCCAAAAGAACAGGGTTGTTTTTTGTACGGCGGTTAAGAATTTGAGAAACCCTTGCCATTTCGGCTTCTCTGCCGATTACACGGTCAATTTCGCCATTTTTAGCCTTTGCTGTAAGGTTGGTACCGTACATATTAAGAAACTTACGTTTTTTGTCACTTTTCTTTGTTTTTTCCTTTTCGTCGGAGTGTTTTTCAGAGCCTTTTTCTGCATTGCCCTGCTGTGGATTTCCACCAAACATATTTGAAAGGAATGAGAGGGGAGATTTTTTTGTTGCTCCGCCGTCCTCGGCATCGTCAAATTCTCCGCCCAGCTCACCAAACATTTCACCAAGCATTGACGGGTCAAAGTCGCCTGTTTCACTCATATCCTGCATCATACGCAAAGATTCGCTGTTCATATTATCAAATTCCTCGGGACTGATACCAAGACTTTTAATCATATCAGTAACAGCACCAATATTAAGCTCCTTCGCACATGAAAGACAGTAGCCTTCATTTACCTGTTTGCCGTCAGGCTCAAGACGGTTTATAAATACAACCGCCATATTCTTTTTACATCTTACGCAAAGCATAAGCTTACCTCCGTATTTAAAGCATTTATAATCAATGTAAATTACTAAACCATATTAAGTAAGTATACCACAAACCATTTGTCAATTCAATGCTTTTTTCCTGTCTTTTGAAAAAGTTATTAAAAAGTTACTAAAAATTCAAAGAATTTTCACAAATTACTTTACAAATTCCAAATTTTCCTGTAAAATGATTAAGTATGTTAATTTGAAAATTACTCTTACATATATTCAGGAGGTCATAAAATGTACGATAAAGTATCAACCGACCTGTCCTTTGTGGACAGAGAGAAAGATATCGTCAAGTTCTGGAAAGATAACGATATCTTTAAAAAGAGTATCGAAAACCGCAAAGGCGGTGAGGTTTATACCTTTTTCGACGGTCCGCCTACCGCAAACGGCAAGCCTCATATAGGTCATGTATTGACCCGTGTAATCAAGGACCTTGTTCCCCGTTACCGTACAATGAAGGGTTACAGTGTGCAGAGAAAAGCAGGCTGGGACACACATGGTCTTCCCGTTGAGCTTGAGGTTGAAAAACAGCTTGGTATCAGCGGTAAGCCTCAGATTGAAAACTACGGTATTGAGGACTTTGTTAAAAAATGTAAGGACAGTGTGTTTACCTACCAGAGCGAATGGGAGGAAATGAGTGACCGTGTTGGTTATTGGGCTGATATGGAAAATCCTTATGTTACCTACCACAATGACTATATTGAATCTGTTTGGTGGGCACTTAAAACCATCTGGGACAAAAAGCTCCTTTATAAAGGTCACAAAATTATGCCATATTGTCCCCGTTGCGGTACCTCGCTTTCAAGCCATGAGGTTGCACAGGGCTACAAGGATGTAAAGGAAGCATCTTTAATTGCAAAGTTCATTGTAAAGGGAAAGACAAACGAATATATCTTAGCATGGACAACCACACCATGGACACTTCCGTCAAACGTGGCACTTTGTGTAAACCCAAGCGAAACCTATGTTAAAATAAAGGTTGAAAACGAAACATATATTCTTGCCGAGGCACTTCTTGAGTCAGTAATCAAGTCTGAATACGAGATCATTGAAAAATACATCGGTACAGACCTCTGCGGTCTTGAGTATGAGCCTTTGTTCACCTTTGCAAAGCCTGACAGAAAGGCATACTTTGTTGTTGCCGACAACTATGTTACAATGAGTGATGGTACAGGTATCGTTCATATAGCACCTGCTTTCGGTGAAGACGACTCAAGGGTGGGCAAGGAAAACGATTTACCCTTTGTTAACCTTGTTAATCCTCAGGGTAAGTTTGTAGATGCAGTTGAACCCTGGAAGGGTATGTTTGTAAAGGATGTAGACAAGCTTGTTATCCGTGACCTTCGTGACAGAGGACAGCTTTTCGAGGTTATTGACTTTGAACACAGCTATCCTTTCTGCTGGAGATGTGATACACCGCTTCTCTACTACGCTTGCGACACCTGGTTTATCAAGATGTCAGCTGTCCGTGACAGACTTCTTGCAAACAACGAAACAGTAAACTGGATGCCTGACAACATCAAGCACGGCAGATTTGGCAACTTCCTTGAAAATGTAATTGACTGGGGACTTTCACGTTCAAGATACTGGGGAACACCCCTTCCTATCTGGCAGTGTGAATGCGGTCATCACGAATGTATCGGCTCGATTGAGGAGCTTAAAGCCAAGGGTATTGATGTACCTGATGATATCGAGCTTCACAAACCCTATGTTGATAATGTATATCTCAAGTGCGAAAAGTGCGGCGGAAAGATGAAGAGAGTATCCGATGTTATTGACTGCTGGTTTGACTCAGGCTCAATGCCGTTTGCACAGTGGCATTATCCATTTGAAAATAAGGAAATGTTTGAGCAGAACTTCCCTGCTGACTTTATAAGTGAAGCAATTGACCAGACAAGAGGATGGTTCTATACCCTTATTGCGATTTCAACACTTTTGTTTGACAAATCACCATATAAGAATGTTATTGTTCTTGGTCACGTTCAGGATAGAGATGGACGCAAGATGTCGAAACATATAGGCAATGTTGTTAACCCGTGGGATGTCCTCAATAAGCAGGGCTCTGATGCGGTAAGATGGTATTTCTATTCAAACAGTGCACCGTGGCTTCCTAACCGTTTCCATGACGAGGCTGTTTCAGAGTCACAGAGAAAGTTCCTTGGTACACTTTGGAACACATATGCATTCTATGTGCTTTATGCGGATATTGACAAGTTTGACCCAACAAAATATACTCTTGACAAGTCAAAGCTTACACTTCTTGATAAGTGGATTTTGTCAAAGCTTAACGGCGTAATCAGAACCGTTGATGAATATCTTGAAAACTACAAGGTTACAGAGGCAACACGTGTTATTCAGGAATTTACAGATGAACTTTCAAACTGGTATGTTCGCCGCAGCAGAGAAAGATTTTGGGCAAGTGAGCTTACTGATGACAAGATTTGTGCATATATGACCCTTTACACAGTTCTTACCGAATTCTCAAAGGTATGTGCACCATTCATTCCGTTTATGACCGAAATGATTTACAGAAACCTTGTCCTCAATGTTGATAAGAATGCACCCGAGAGTATTCATCTTTGCGACTTTCCCGTGGCAAATAGCGAATTTGATTTTGCTGAAATTGAAGCTGAAATGGATGCTGCAAGAAAGATAGTAATCCTTGGCCGTGCTTGCCGTAACGCAGCAAATATTAAAAACAGACAGCCTATTGCAAAGATATTTGTTCAGACAAATGAGAAGCTTGATGATGTATACCGTGACATTATTTTAGATGAGCTTAACGTAAAAGAACTTGAAGTGACCGAAGATGCAAGTGCGTTTATCTCATACAACTTCAAGCCACAGCTTAAGACAATGGGCCCCAAGTACGGCAAGATTGTAAGAGCTATATTTGAAGAAGTAAACAAGATGTCAGGCAGCCAGGTTATGGCAACCCTTAATGCAGGCGAGCTTGTAAGACTTAACGTTGAGGGTACAGACGTTGAGTTCGGCATTGATGATGTACTGGTTGAAACACTCCAGAAAGACGGGTTTGTTTCAGACAGCGATTCGCTTTATACTGTTGTTCTTGATACAAACCTTACAGATGAGCTTATTGAAGAAGGTTTTGTAAGAGAAGTATTAAGTAAAATCCAGACAATGCGTAAGGACAGCGGTTTTGAGGTTCAGGACAACATCAAGGTTTGCTATTTTGGCAGTGATAAGATTGATGCAATCATTAAAGCCAATAAGGACGAGATTTCAGCACAGTCACTTGCTGTTTCTATTGAATGTGCCGAGAACGACGGCAAGGAATGGAATATTAACGGTGAAAAAGTAAAGATTTTGGTAGAAAAGGCGTAAATAAAAGAAGAGCCGCCGTGCAGACTATGCACGGCGGTTTTAGTTTTGCTTAGCAGCCACAACCGCAACCGCAAGATGATGCAGTGCTTGTGCCGTTACCGCAACAGCAGCTGATTAAAAGAATCAAAACGATGATCCAAAGACAGTTGTTATCGCCGAAACACATACTTTTGCACCCCCTTTCAAAAGATGTAATTTTTCTGTTTTGCTTAGTCGCAGCAGCAGTTGTCGTTTGGTGTAACGATACCGCAGCCGTTTGAGCGGCCGTAGTTGTTGCCGCAACCACAGCTGCAAACGAGAAGAAGGATAATAATAATCCAAAGACAATTATTTCCTCCGCATCCACCGAAGCATCCCATACTTTTCAGCACCTCCTGATGAATATTTTATTTCTGAATCAGATTTGTCAGGGAGTTCTTTTTGACATTGTTTAATTTGTAGGTATACTGTATTATACGCCCATATTAAAAAGGTGTGATTTGTCCACTTTAATTTTTTATTTATTTGACAATAAATGCTCCGTGTGATACAATTTCAATATTAATAATGTTTTGTGCAGGATGTTGAAATTATAATTAATGATACGAGTCTAACGCAGAATATGTCATAATTTGTCGTTTACACGAAATAAAGAGAATATTAATGAATACTTGTGAATTTGTATAAACTATTTTTTAGTTTGTTTTTACTTAATTCCGTTATTACAGATAAAGTATATAAATTTTGCAAAAGGAGAAGAATTATGAGAAAATTATTTGCAATTTGGGCGGCAAAGCTTTCAGCTGTTTTAGGTGTTATTTTGGGAAAGAAATCTTCGTCAACACCCGGTGCAATTGCCCTTAAGATTTGTCCGGATTTGATAAAGATTCTTAAAAAGAATATAAAAAACGAGGTAATCGTAACCTGCGGAACAAACGGAAAAACAACCACAAACAATTTGCTTTATTCAGCTTTGACAAAGCTTGGATACAAGGTTGTTTGCAACAAGCTTGGTGCAAATATGCTGACCGGTGTTGCTACGTCATTTGCCCTTGAGTGTGATATATTAGGAAGATTAAAAGCTGATTATGCCTGCCTCGAAGTTGACGAGGCGTATACAGCAAAGGTGTTTCAGCACATTAAGCCTGATGTAGTTGTTGTTACCAATATATTCCGTGACCAGCTTGACCGTTATGGAGAGATTGAGTCCATAATGCAAATTATGAAAAATGCTTTTGAAAACGCGGATTTCCCTGTTCTTGTGCTGAATGGCGATGACCCGGTAAGCTCAGGCTTTGGAAAAAATTATAAAGGTGAGTGCCGTTATTTTGGCATAGCTGAAAAGGTGCTTGATGGTGCGAATAATGTAAAAGAAGGTAAGTTTTGCAGCGTTTGCGGACAGGAACAAAAATATAATTACATTCACTATAATCAATTAGGTGATTATTATTGTCCGAATTGTGGAAACAAGCGGCCAATACTTGATTTTGAGGCAAAGAATGTCAACCTTGATAAAGGTCTTGCTTTTTCAATTGATGGACAAAACTTTGCTTTCAATTATAAAGGATTTTACAACATATATAATGTACTTGGTGTATATGCGGCACTTAATGTTTTGAAAATTAAAACCGCTGAATTTGGTAAAATTCTTGATGACTACAAGCCACAGATTGGGCGTATGCAGGAAATAAATATAGGAAAGCCGTTTGTGTTAAATCTTGCAAAAAATCCTGCAGGCTTTAATCAGGCTATAGAGACGGTTATTCAGGATAAACGAAAAAAGGATGTAATAATTGCAGTAAATGACAAACCCAGTGACGGAACAGATGTTTCGTGGCTTTGGGATGTTGATTTTGAAAAGGTTGCAGATGATAAACTTAATACACTTTCCGTTTTGGGAATGAGAAAATTTGACCTTGCTTTAAGATTTAAATATATGAATGTTAAAGTGAACGAAATAAGTGATGATATGAAAGCTGTGCTTATGAAATGCTGTGATACAGATTCAGAGATATGTTATGTGCTTGTAAATTATACAATGCTGTTCGATACCGAAAGTAAAATGCTTGAAATAAAGAAAGAAAAGGAGAAGACAAGATAATGAGTAATTACAAGATTAAAATAATGCATCTTTATCCCGACCTCCTTAATCTTTATGGTGATAAGGGGAATATAGCATCTCTTTTACGACGTCTTGAATGGCGTGGTATCAGTGCTGAAATTGAAGAGGTATTTGAAACAGAGATACCGGACTTTTCTTCTGTGGATATTTTGTTTTTAGGCGGCGGAACAGAGCGGGAGGTAAAAATTGTTCTTGAACGCCTTAACTCAAAGAGGGAGGAAATCAAAGCCTATATTGATAGTGGAAAAACCATGCTTGCTGTATGTGAAGGCTTTGAGATGCTTGGAGAATATTTTTATATAAATAATGAAAAGCTTTCAGGTCTTAAAATCTTGGATATCCGCAGCGATAGAGGAAACAGTAAAAAGCGTATTCTTGGTGATGCGGTGATTGAATGTGATGGTATAGGAAACGTGGTTGGCTTTGAGAATCATGGTAGCAAAATAGATATAGGTGAAAATAATCCACTGGGCAAGGTGATTAAAGGCGGAGGAAATAACGGCGAAAGCGGTTATGAGGGATTAAAATACAAAAATCTTTTTGCCACACATCTTCATGGTCCGATTCTGCCTAAAAATCCTAAGTTATGCGATGCAATATTGGCGGCAGCATTAAAAAATAAATACAGTGACTTTGCTGGACTTAAACCTTTGGATGATGAAATTGAAAATATGGCAAATGCCTATATTGTGAAGCGTACAGACAATTAATAATCAGCCGCCGAACAACCATCGGCGGCTGATTTTGCACATAAAAACTAAAAAATACTCATTTGTTCCATTGTATGACAACAAAGGGGTACATACAACATATTGTGACAATGGTTGACAACGACCACAAAATAAGATAAAAAATATGGTAATATTTGGAAAAAACACTTGACAAACATTAAAAGTCAAGTTATAATTTAGATACAGATGGAAAAAATTGGAAAATAAAGGAGTATTTAAAATGGAAAAGCAAATTAGTGTGTTAATTGCGGATACGGACAAGGTGAAGGCTCAACTGCTTAGTGCCAATCTTACATGTGACTACCGGATAAAGGTATGCGACATTGTGGAAAACGGATATCAGCTTATTGAACGTGTGGATATTTTAAAACCTGATGTTGTGATAATGGATGTAGTTTTGCCTAATATTGACGGAATAGGTGTTCTTGAACGGTTAAAAAGTAAGAAACAGGAATTTGAAAATTTTGTTATGCCAAAGATTATTGTTGTTTCCAGCATAAAGGATGACCGCACAGCTCAGGATTGTATAAATCTTGGTGCAAGTTATTTTATGATGAAGCCTTTGAGTGAGGAAAATGTAAGAGGTGCCGTAAAAAGACTTTGCGATACAAACGATGAGAGAAAAGTGGGAATTGGTAATGGAAAGAAGTATGAGATTTGTGAAAATCCGGATGTTGAAACAATGGTAACTGAAATTATACATGAAATAGGTATTCCTGCACATATAAAAGGATATCAGTATTTAAGACATGCAATTATGCTTGTTATTGACAACCTTGATATAATAAATTCAATTACAAAAACGCTTTATCCTACGGTTGCGCAGGATTTTAGAACAACTGCAAGCCGTGTTGAACGTGCAATCAGACATGCAATTGAGGTTGCATGGGACAGAGGCGATACCGAGGTGTTGAATTCAATATTCGGATATACAATTGCAACCTCAAAGGGCAAGCCTACAAACTCTGAATTTATTGCAATGATTGCAGACAGATTGAGGTTGCAGATAAAAAATGCAAGCTAATGTTTTTAATATTTATAAAATTATTATAAATTGTTTATAAAAAAATGAACCGACCTGATGGTGGTTAGAGTTTGTCTAACCTATGGGGGTCGGTTCTTTTAATATTTTTATTAGTCTATTTAAAATATTGATAAATATAACATTTGAGCATACCGTTATAAACCTTTCGACGTTTGTCAGCAAAGCTGCCGTAGGATTGCTCAAACTGCTCATTTGAGGTCAGAATAAATTTCTTCATTCCGGGGAATTCAGCAAACTTTCTGCCCATAGTCCGGTAAAGTCTGTCGCATTGTTTTTGGTCAAGAAGACGTTCGCCATAAGGTGGGTTGCAGACAATAACGCCTTTTTCTTTTGTAGGCTGAATTTTTGCCATATCGCATACGCTGAAGTGTATTTTGTCCAATACACCTGCATTTGCGGCGTTCTTTTTTGCAATTTCTATTGCTTCGGGGTCAATATCAGAAGCAAAAATCTGAGTTTTTATATTAGGATTCGCATTTTCCCGTGCTTCATCACGGATATCCTTCCACATTTCTTTTGAAATATGATTTCTCCAGGTTTCGGCAACAAAGCGACGTTTGATTCCGGGAGCGGTATTGGTTGCATAAAGTGCAGCTTCGATAGGGAGAGTTCCGCTGCCACAGAATGGGTCAATGAAAATTCTGTCACCGCGCCAAAAGCTAAGGTCAATCATTGAATATGCCAAGGTTTCACGCATTGGTGCAAGAACACTTTTTTCGCGATAGCCGCGTTTGTATAAGTTTTCACCCGTGGTGTCAATGTAAAGTGTAACTACATCCTTCATTATGGCAAACTGAATAGGATAAAGAGGACCTGTTTCTTCAAAGCGTTCGACGCCATAATGTGAGGAAAGTCGTGAAACAATTGACTTTTTGATTATGGCCTGACAATCGGGAACACTGTGCAATGTTGAACGCACCGAATGTCCTTTTACCGGAAAAGCAGCATCCTTTTCAATTATGCTTTCCCAATTGATTTTTTTAGTTTTTTCAAAAAGCTCTTCAAATGAGGTTGCTTTAAATTCAGCAAGCTTAATCATTATACGTTCGGCTGCCCTGAGGTTAATGTTACAAAGGCAGATTGCTTCGGCATCGCCCTCAAAGGTTACACTGCCATCTTTTATCTCTTTTGTTTCATATCCAAGATGCCGTACTTCGTTTGCGACAATTTGTTCTGTACCCAAAAGTGTGGGGATTGTTAATAAAAGTCTTTTCATTTATTTCCTCCGTTTTATAAATTCGGGATAAATCTACAATTACAGTATAACATTTTAATATAAGTATAGTCAACCGGTAAATTGTAAACAAAATAAAAATTTTAGACAAAAAAGAAAACACAATTTTTTCAAAATTGTGTTTTCTTTGGCGGAGAAGGACCACAGCCAAATCAGGATGTTAAACCAAACCCGACCATACATTATATTCCTTATGAAATAGTAGAGGAAAGAACCAAAGAATATTTACAAATAAAATAACTTAGAGCCGCATCAAAAATGATGTGGCTTTTCTAGTGCGTAATTTGAGTTAATTTGCCTGCTTTTTGGTCTAGCGGATAGATTCTATGTAAATGTTTTGACTGAAACAGAATTGATACAAGAAACAATATGGATATGTATACTAATTGTAGGTGTAACAGGGAAAATATTTTCTTGTTAAAAAAATAGAATCAATTGACAAAGCATTACTGATGTAGTATAATAGGTTAAAATGGTTTATTTTGCTAAAATAGCTGAGGTGACAGGGTTGAAAATGAATAAATTTGAAGAATTATGCGACAGAGTCAATAAGATAATTGAAATAGTAGACAAGGTTCCTTCGGAAATGAAGAATGATGTATTTGCAACTCTTTTTGAAAGTGCAAAAGAATGTGGTGCTCAAAACTTATATGAAGAAGAAATTTTGAAGCTATCTGAGAACAAGCAATCTTTAAAAGAATATATTTCAGAGAAAAAACCGGTTAGCAATATAGAACGTTCATTATTGTTTGTATATTATTTGGAGGTATTGGGTGTACAAGCTATTTCTTCTAAACACGTTGCGGCTTGTTACAACATTTGTGAACTTAATGAGCCTGGAAATTTAACACAAAATCTTAGAGATGCTTGTAGCACCAGATATGGATACTTAGAAATAGAACAGAATTATTTCCATACAACAGAAAAAGGTAAGCAATTTTGCGTGTCTGAATCTTAAGAAATCTTTATTACTATAAAAAAGGGGAGGGAGTATAATGTCGAAAGATAAGTCTAAAAATAGAAAAAAACTCTCCCGTTTCTGGAAAATAATGCTATTTGTATTGATTTTAGCTGTAATAATTCATACTGTTTTAATTACAGTATTATCTATTACTATCCAGACATTCCCGGTAATAAGGATAATTTATGAAATGATTAATAAAGTGTTAATTATGTTTTATACAGTTTTATTGGTTGGTGGAGGAACGATTGTCGGCATTTTATCTGGAATGAAAAAAATTAAAACAACCCCAATAATTCAATGGATAAGAAAATTTTTAATAATCTGTTGCATTGTTGCGGTTTTTATGTCACCTATTTTGATTGTAAATGGGGCTTGCTCTCCTGTAATTGAGTATTTTGAGGAGAAATACAAAGTAGAAGTGAAAAAAATTGAAGAAGAAAATATTATCAATAAAAAGGATGATGTTTTAATAATTGTTGATTATAAGGACCCACTTTTTAATAAATATAATCCTTCTTTTTTGGATGATAATAAATATTTGATTTCTGATGAAATAGTCAAGACCATTAAGAAACCTATTATAAACTTTAATGCAAATGTTGACAAACCAAATTATGAAAGAGAAACTCAAATTGCAAAGGATTATGAACTGGTTTATAATTATATCCGTTCACAAGATTTATTTAAAGAAACAATCGAAGAAAGATTAGACTATCCAAAGAAAATTGTATATCATAGAAATGTGGCGAATGATTATTTTAAGTCATCTGAGAATCAAAGGCAGCTTGGTTTGAGGTATAAGGAGGCAGGCGACGACTATCATACTTTTAAAAAGTTTGATGAGGCAACGATGCAATATATAGATGCAATTTTCTGGAGTTTAACCGGACTTCAAACATCATATAATGAAACAGAAGAAGCTTCTGATATCAGGCATAAATTGATTGAAAATATCATTGCTTCATATAGAGAAATTGCTTCTGTATCAGATAAGAACGGGGAAATGTATCAAAGAGCCGCAATAATGATGGATATATTTGAATATGTTAAAATACAGATAAGATAGAAATGTATTTTATAACTTTTTACAATTCTTTGTTTTTGATGACACAGCTTAATATTAAATACCAAAGTACAGTTATGAAAATAGCTGTACTTTTTTCTGTCCTTTAATATCTATAACATTTCTCAGGGACAATTGATTTCCTTATTTTCTAAATGCGACTTGCTTTTTTAAATTCAAAAAATATTATTCCTGGGGGAAAATATTTTATTGATATTACAACTCCTTCGCGTTTATATAACGCACAAAATGTTAGTATCAAAATCATAATAATTAAAACTGATGAAAGGATCATTAAAAACATAATATTACCTCTTTTCTTTTGAAACTATCTTAGCGTATCTATAAATACTATATTCACTTTATTTCCAAAATATTCTATTATATTTTAATAAATCTAAAATATCTATTTTCTTTGACAAAAAAATAGAGGCTATAGATTGCCCCAATAGTATATTGTAATAAAGTTTTGAAAAAACCTTTTATGTAGAAATTTGTTGAAAATACTCGGTTAATATTATATAATATATAATACAATATTCCAGTTTATGAATTAATAATAAATTTAACCTGATTTTATTTAGCAGCACAGAGGAGGCTTACAAAGGATGAAAATAGCAATATGTGATGACAATGTAAATCACATCAATATCATTGAAAATTATATTGATAAATTTAAGAAAACATCCGTAGAGTGTGATGCGTACACAAGCGGAGAAAAGTTAGTTTATGCCTATCGGGAGAAGAAAGAACGGTATGATGTAATTTTTCTTGATATGGAGATGGAACAACTTAATGGCATAGAAACTGCAAATCTTATAAAAGAAATTGACGAGCATGTAATTATAATATTTGTTACGAGCCACTCTGAGTATATGAAAGATAGCTTTAAATGTCAGCCATTTAGATTTATAGAAAAGCCTGTTGACTTTGATGAATTAAAATCTGCTTTTGAAGATGTGTGCAAAAAACTGTCAAAGAAACGTAAAGTGGTTGCGTTTTCTGAAAATAAAAAGAAAGTAAGATTGTTTTGCGATGATATAATTTACTGCGAAAGTCAGGCCCATTGTATATGGATTCATACCAAAAGTGAAACATATAAAATTTGCAAATCCTTATCTGACTTACATGAGCAGCTTGACCAAGAAATGCTGTATAGAGTGCATAAGTCATTTATCATAAATTTTCACTATATAAAAAGCATTAAAGAGACAGATGTTGAGCTTTATCATGGAGATAAACTTATTCCCATAAGTCGTTCTTATAAAAAGAAAACACTTGAGGAATATACAAATTTTGTTGAAAGGAATTTATATGTATGACGATATATAATATTGCAGATATACTTACAGGACTCGTAGAGACAATATTACTATTCAGACTCTATGAAAGCTTTTGCGACAAGAGAGATAATTTGCCACCTTGGATTTATTGTATTGGAATTTTTACTTTGACAATACTGGTAAATTTAAGCAACATAGTTTTTAATTATGGAATACTTAATGCGATTGGTATGGTTGTCGCTTTTTTTGTAGCATCAGTTTTGTATAGAGGTAAATTATCTATTAAAATAATGGTTTCTTTTTTGGCTATTGTATTAATTGGAATCATGGAAATTATGATTCTGTTTGTAATAACTTTAGTCTATAATATAACTGTTACCGAGGCGGTTGATATTTCTTCTTATAGATTGTTAGGAATAATAGTTTCAAAAATGCTTACTCTGTTTATTGTTAATATTATACATATTAAGTTTAAAGAAAAAAGCTTTTATATGGGCACTTCATATTGGGTTTTGTTTTTGCTTATGTTTACAACATCTATAGTTGTTGTATTTCTTATATTTAAACTCTCTTTTGATATTGATAAAACATATCTGTATAATCTTTCAATATTGTGCTCATTTGGATTATTGTTTAGTACATTTTTTGCTTTATATTTATATGAACATCTTGCACGGCAAGCGGAAATTATCCAAAATCAACAGCAGTATGAACAACATTTAAAAACGCAGTTGAAGCACTTGGACGAAATACTTGTTACGCAAAATCAAATAAAACAGTTTAAGCATGATTTTATAAATTATGAAATTGGTTTAACGTCATATTTGGAAAATAACGATTGCAACGGAGCAAGAAAATATCTTGATGGGCTTATGGATAAATTTAAATCTGGAGAGGAGATAATTGAAACAGGAAACACGGCACTTGATGCAATAATAAGCACAAAGAAAGCTATTGCTGAGAGTAAAAACATTGAATTTACTACCAAAATACAAATACCTAAAAAATTATCTGTTGATCCTATAGATATGTGTATAATATTCGGAAATGCTTTAGACAATGCGATAGAGGCTTGTGACAGAATATCTGATATAGATAAAAAAATATCTTTAGCGATTATCTGTCAGGGTGAAAGCTTATTCTGCAAAATTGTAAACACCGCACCAAAGCCTGAAAAGAAAATATTTAAAACATCAAAAGTAGATAAAAATAATCATGGATTTGGATTGGAAAATATTAAAACAGCACTTGCTATATACAATAGTGAACCGACTATACTTTATACAGAAAATGAATTTACATTAAAATTTGTTATTTTTATAAAAGAATAAAACTATAAGAAGTCTGATTGTTTCAGACTTTTTATTATGCCATTTTACCAATTTTGTTGATTACATTGTCGTTTATGCAGAACTTACTAAAACAGACAAAATATGTGTTATAATGGCATCAAAAGAGAGGAGGAAAGAAATGAAAAGTATTTCAAGCAGCATAGCTGATATTTTGGGGACTCAAGGTATTATTCAGAGAGAAGATATAGACAAATGTAGATATGGATTGGAGATTTTTCTATCATCCATGCTTGAAATAACAAGTATTTTAATTATATCTGCTTTTGTAGGTAATTTCCTAGAAACCATTTTACTGTTTACTACTTTTATTCCGCTTCGGATATATGCCGGAGGGTATCATGCAGATACAAAACTGAAATGTTATCTTGTTTCTCTCGCGGTTTATGTGGGTTTTACGGTGATTATGAGATTGCTCCCACAGGAAGTATATTTGATAATTAATATAGTATCTACTGTATTTTCGTTGCTCGTGGTTTTTATTGCGGCTCCGGTGATACATCATAATAAAAGTGTCAATGAGATAGAACGAATGTATTATAAAAAAATAAGTAGAGGAATTTGCATAGGTGAAACAGTATTAATTATTCTATTAACGACTACAATGCCTACAAGTAAATTAGTAAGCTCTTTGGCGTGCGGACAAGTAGCGGTAACAGTTGCTATGGTTGTTGCTATTATTAAAGAAAAGTTAAACGATAATAAATAAAATCTTAGGATTTTGTTTTGTATATATCGAAAGGAGGTGTGAAAAATGAAAAAGTTTAAGGAAACAGCGAAGAAGTTTGTAGTAAAATACGGAGCAACCATTGCATCATGTGCGTTTGCTTTTGTAGTAATTTCTGCAAATTCCTCCTGCCTCTTTCCGTATTATGAACCAGAAGAACCTGCAGGTCTTGACAAATTCAAAAAATTCAACAGGTAAAATGAAACTGGAATAAAATTTGAATTTTGTCAAAGGGATACATCCCTTTGATGATATGTATACATATCATCAAGTAAACACTAAGGAACAAAAACATTATTTTAGACATTTGAAAGGGGTCTTTGTTATGAAAAAGTTTAAGAAAGTTATTGCAATGTGTTTGGCAACAGTTATGGCATTGTCGGTTATGTGCGTTGGTGTTTCTGCTAAAGAGGTACATCATCTTAAAAATGGTGTTACACTTACAACATATGATGATGGTGAATATACACCAAGAGCAAATATGTTAAGAACTGTGGATGCAAGCTTTAATACGACACTTGCAGTATTCCCAAGCTCTACAATGATAGGTAATAGTCTGTCTCTTGGCAGCAGTGAGGATGAAATGGAGATTGTATTTACAACAAGTCCAGTGGGTATGTGTTATTTTTCATTGTATGATATGACTGCAGATGAGTACCTTACAACCGGTTCAAATAACATGAGTGGTCCATCATATATGGGTAGTATGTTTACTCTTAGTGGGCTTACTGGCGGACATAAATATCGTATTCGTATGTCTGCTGCCGTTCAATCATGTCCTGTTGCAGGAACAATAACATCCTATTAATTTGAAATTTTTGTCTTCAGCCGTGTTTCACGGCTGAAGACAGTGTATGCGAGGTGAATAATATGAAGAAAAAAATTTTTGCATTACTCATGTCAGTGTGTCTTATTTCGTCTATGTGTGTATATGCAGACGGAGCAAAGACAGAATATCCATTCCGTTTTAATGAAGTAACAAATGTGCCGCATATGCGACATATGGAAACGATTGAAATAGGGGAAAATCAGAACGCTATAACATTGGAGTTTAAAGAAGTATCAAACCCTTGCAATAATTTTTATATTAGCTTATATAATGTGACAAACGAGGATGAAGGCTACATTGTAAAGTGTATGGGCCCAATAAAAATGGATAAATTTACATTTACAGGATTGAAAGCTGGGATAAAATACAAGGTTAGCCTTTCTGCAGCTATAAATATTGAAGCTGTTGATGGTACGATTTACGCACATTAAGGAGGAAGAGTATGAAAAAGAAAATTATTTTGCTTATTTCAGCAATATCGGTTTTAGTATGTATGAGCGTACACGCATTTGAATTTACAGATGTAAGTGGCGGAGATACCATACTTCATTCTGCTATTGAAGATTTATGCAAGTTTGATATAGTTGACGGATATGAAGATAATACATTCAGACCCGACAACCTTGTTACCCGTGCAGAGATGTCAGAGTTTTGCAGAAGATTACTTCCCCCGCATGTGAAAAGTGCTAATGTATTTGATGTACGGAAACAATTTTATGATATGAACAGTGAACATTGGGCGGCAGACAGTATGGGTATAATGATTGATATGGGATATATGCAAGGTTATGGTGATGATACCATAAAGCCTGATGCCAATGTTACTTTAGGCGAAGCTTCTGCTATACTTTCAAGAATGCTTGGATATGAGGCTAAGGCAAAAGCCATTGGCGGATATCCAAACGGCTACATTTCTGTTATGGGTGAGCTTGATATAACGGATAATTTGGGAACTGTTAAAGCAAACGAACCATTGACCAGAAGTATGGTTGTAAAAATGCTACAGAAGACATTGGATGCCCCAATGCTGATGATGACCGGATATGATTTAAATAACGGCGGTACATATGTGCAGGATGAAAACCACACATATAGAAATCTTTTAATAAATTATAAATACTAGTTGTTTTATAATAGAACGAGGTGTATATCTGCTGATTAGTTCTGGTTTATCACATGTTGGTTATGTGATAACAGGAGTGTAAAAAAATGCAGAGGAAGACTTAACTTCCTCTGCATATGATTATGTGTATAGATGCTAAAAAGGGTAGAATTAAAAACGATTATTGAATAGGACAAGGTATTATGGAGAAGGAAATATCTAATACATGGGTTGTGTGGATTGACGAAACTAACAAGGTTATTTCTACAAAGGAAATTCCCACAGGTAAAAAAACACAGTTTATAAATAAGCAACTTGGCATAGATACAATTAATAAGTTGCTTTCTAAAGGATTTAAGATTGGATAGAAAACTCCTATGTCAACAATCGCACATAGGAGTTTTCTAAATTTTATACATTATGAGAGGACTATACTGGTAAGATTTTTTTGAATTATCTTGTAAAAACTCGAAAAATATGATAAAATGTCAATAAAGGATAATAATAAATTATCGATCTTTGATGATTCATAGGAGAAAGAAATGTTTGACTTCTTTATATCACATTCGTCTATTGATAAAGAAACAATAGTTGAAAATTTAGTAAAAAGCTTAAAAGATCGTGGATACTCTGTTTGGT
>JAZRJL010000066.1:0-3188 GCA_045645805.1 Clostridia bacterium
AGAATTTGCCGATTTTACGGGTGTAAGTGTGCGCACACTGCATTATTACGATGAAATAGGATTGTTGATGCCAGCCTTTGTTGACAAAACTACAGGCTATCGCTTTTACGACGAAAAATCTTTTCTTCGTATGCAAGAGATCCTCTTTTACCGTGAACTTGATTTTCCCTTAAAGGCTATTCGCGAGATTTTGTCATCTCCGAATTATGACAAAAGCAAGGCACTGAACGAGCAAAAACAACTTCTCACACTCAAAAAAGAGCGGTTAGAGCGGTTAATTTCTGCTATTGACGGTGCCGTGAAAGGAGAAAATGTTATGACAGCATTCGATAACAGTGAATTTGAAAAATATAAGGCTGAGGCACAAGAAAAATGGGGCAAAACGGATGCATACAAGGAACATGCAGAACGGACTAAGAACTACTCCAAGCAGAAGTGGAATGATCTTGCCGAGGGAATGGACCATATTATGGCAGAGTTTGCGCTCTGCATGAGAAAAGACGAAAGTCCTGATTCCGCTGAAGCACAAAACCTTGTAAAAATGCTGCAGAACCATATCACCGAGAATTACTATCTTTGTACAAACGAAATACTGACAAGTCTCGGTCAGATGTATGTAGCGGACGAGCGCTTTACGAATAACATTGATAAGCACGCTGACGGTACTGCTACGTTTATCTGTGAAGCAATTGCGGTGTATTGCAGTAAGTAAATTACAATTTGTATAACAGTTAGATAAATTTGTATATGTAGGTGATCAGATGAAAAAGCAGATTGCAAATATAATGACAAGTTGCAGAATTTTACTTGGCATAACTCTGTTGTTCTATCCTGTGTTTTCAGTTGGGTTTTACTGTACATATATTTTATGCGGATTTACCGATATGGTGGATGGGACAATCGCAAGAAAGACAAATTCTGTCAGCGAATTCGGAGCAAGGCTCGATACCACCTCAGATTTTCTTTTCTTTGCAGTAGCACTTATTAAATTGTTGCCCGTAATTCATATTCCAAAATGGATATGGGTATGGATTGCTGTAATTGCAATTATTAAAATCTTTAATGTTATATTAGGTTTTCTTTATACAAAAAAGTTAATCTCTTTGCATACTGTGATGAATAAAATTACGGGACTGTTATTATTTCTTTTACCGCTCGCATTACAGTTTATTGAAATAAAATACAGTTTAATTGCAGTATGCATTATTGCAACAATATCTGCAATTCAAGAAGGATATTTAATTAAAAAACGAGGTAAAAATGATGATAGATAGATTTGCAGAAATGATAAAAGAGTGCAATAACATCGTTTTCTTTGGCGGTGCAGGTGTTTCTACCGAAAGCGGAGTGAAGGACTATCGCAGTCAAGATGGACTTTATAACACCGTGAAAGAATACGGTGTACCTCCGGAAGAAATATTAAGCCACGGCTTCTTTTTTCAGAACACCGAAACTTTTTATGATTTTTACAGAAAATATTTTATCATTGAAGTAGAACCAAACAATGCTCACAAAGCGTTGGCAAAGCTTGAAAACATGGGTAAACTCAAAGCAGTAATAACGCAAAACATAGATGGTCTGCATCAAAGAGCAGGCAGTAAAAATGTAATTGAACTCCACGGAACTGCAGAGAAATTTTATTGTGCATCTTGCGGTAAAAAGGGCGATACAGACAAGATCTTAAAAGAAATCAAAGACAAGAATGTGCCGAGGTGTGAATGCGGTGGCATTATGAAACCAAAGGTTGTCCTCTATGGCGAAAATCTCTATGATGGAGTTGCGGAATCGGCAATACGACATATCGAAAACGCTGATATGCTGATTGTTGGCGGAACTTCTCTTGCGGTGTATCCTGCCGCATCCTTTGTGAGATATTTCAGAGGCAAATATATCGTTATGATTAATAAGTCTGAAACGGAATACGATAACAACGCCGACTTGGTTATCAGGGAAAATATCGGCGAAGTATTCAGACAAGTAATGGAAAAGATTGAGGGTTAATGTGATGAAGAAAGCACTATGTATTATATCAGTTCTGCTTTGCATACTGCTCACCGCTTGCGGAGATGATAGCAGTATCGGAATTATCGGCGGAGCGGACGGACCGACATCAATAATCGTCGCAGAAAAAGGAGAAAAAGCAATGTACGAACAAATTACGCCTGAAGAGGCGAAAAAGATAATGGATTCAGGCGAAGAACATATCATTTTAGATACAAGAGAACAGGACGAATTTGACGAGGGGCACATCCCAGGAGCAATCCTAATTCCATACACAGAAATTGAAAACAAGGCAATCGAGATGATACCCGATAAGGACAAGTTAATTCTTGTATATTGCAGGTCCGGCAGACGAAGTAAAATCGCAGCCGAAAGTCTTGCAAAACTTGGTTACACCAATGTAAAAGAATTTGGCGGAATCATTGATTGGCCATATGAGGTAGAAAAATGAGTGAAGAATGTTTAATTTGCAAAGCACCGCTTGAGTATCTGGAAACGGATACAATGATGGAATGTGTGATTTGCCACAAAAAAGAAAACAGCAAAACAAAATGCGTAAACGGACACTATGTCTGCAGTGAGTGCCACACAAACGGAATGGACGAAATCATAGCGTTAGCTTTAAATGAAAAGTCCAAAAATCCAATTGAGATTTTAGAAAAGATGATGTCAATGGACTTTTGTCATATGCACGGTCCCGAGCATCATGTTATGGTAGGAGCATCACTTCTTACGGCATATAAAAACGCAGGCGGGGATATTGATTTGCCGACTGCACTATCCGAAATGTATGCAAGGGGAAAACAAGTTCCCGGCGGAGCATGCGGATTTTGGGGTGCATGCGGTGCAGGTATCAGCACAGGAATGTATATGTCGATTGTAACTAAGTCAACACCTCTTGCAAGCAAAGCTTGGGGACTTTCTAATCAAATGACGGGGCAAGCACTTACTGCAATCGGTAAAAACGGCGGACCTCGTTGCTGTAAAAGAGATTCGTATCTTGCAATTCGCGAGGCGGTCAAGTTTACTGCTGAAAACCTTGGCATACATATGGACCTTTACAAAATTGAATGTTCACGCTCAAAGCTAAATAATCAATGTATAGAAGAAAGGTGTCCTTTCCATGTCCAAAACTAAAATAGCATTTATTTGCGTTCATACTTCCTGCCGAAGTCAGATGGCAGAAG
>JAZRJL010000067.1:0-34242 GCA_045645805.1 Clostridia bacterium
CAATGAAAGAAAATTTTAACAAATATATAGATGCGATATTAAATCAGAACAAAAGCTTCAGCGATATCCCAAAGCATTATTACAGTGATTACAATGTAAAAAGGGGATTACGTAACGCTGACGGGACAGGTGTTCTTGCAGGTCTTACTGCTGTTGGTGAAGTTCACGGCTATGTCCTTGACGAAGGTATGAAGGCTCCGGTTGAGGGCAAGCTTCGTTATCGTGGAATAAGCATTGAGGACATTGTTGAAAACTGTGAAAGAGAAGACCGTTTTGGGTTTGAAGAGGTTATATTCCTTCTGATGTTTGGTGAGCTTCCTAAAAAAGAGGAGCTTGAAAGCTTTTCAAAGGCATTGGCAAACCAAAGAACCTTGCCAAGCAACTTTGCAGAGGATATGATATTAAAAGCACCCAGTTCAAATATTATGAACAAGCTCGCAAGAGCGGTACTTGCTCTTTATTCATACGACAGCGAGGAAAATCCTGATGATATAACAATGGCAAATCTTCTTCGTCAAAGCTTTGAGCTTATTGCAAGATTTCCAACCCTTATTGCCTATGCATATGCGGCAAAAAAGCATTACTATGATGGTACAAGCCTTGTGCTTCACAACCCAAACCCCGAGCTTTCTATTGCTGAGAACTTTTTCTATATGACAAGGGCAAATCACCGTTTTACAAAAACCGAGGCAAGGGCTCTTGACCGTGCATTGATGCTTCATGCAGAGCATGGTGGCGGTAACAACTCGGCTTTTGCAATACGTGTTCTTTCGTCAAGCAACACCGATACATATTCGGCTGTTGCTGCAGCTATTGGTTCGCTTAAGGGACCTAAGCACGGCGGAGCAAACGAAAAAATGCTTAGACAAATGGCAGAAATCGAACAGAATCTTTCTGATTGGGAAAACGAACAGGAAATTTATGATTATCTGTGTAAAATTGTCCGCAAGGAAGCAGGAGATGGCAGTGGCCTTATCTATGGTATAGGCCATGCGATTTATACTTTGTCAGACCCCCGAGCGGTTATTCTTAAGAAATCTGCAAGGGAGCTTGCTGAGGAAATGGGCAGACAAAAGGAATTTAAGCTTTATGAGACAATTGAACGTCTTGCACCTAAAGTATTTGAGGACGAAAAAGGAATTACCTTCCCTATGCCTGTGAATGTGGACTTTTATTCAGGCTTTGTGTACCAGATGCTCAATATTCCCGAGGAGCTTTATACACCTCTCTTTGCAATGGCAAGAATTGTAGGCTGGTGCGCTCACCGAATCGAAGAAGTTATGACTGGCGGTAAGATTATTCGTCCTGCATACAAAAATATTATGAAACGCAGAGAATATGTAAAAACCGAAGAAAGATAAAATTCAATAAGGCATTGGCAAATACGCCGATGTCTTATTTTTATACAAAAAACAAATAAATTTTATGGTAAATATTAACATCAAAAAGAAGTTGAAATGTATTTTCAAATGAGGTATAATGAAAATGGGTTTTGATGAAGTTGTTTGAAATAAGTTGCAAAGGAATGTGGTAATTAATGTATTTAACCTTCTTTAAGCGCGTGATAGACCTTATAATATCTATTACAGGAATAATCTTGTTGTGGCCTTTATTTTTTATCATTGGTGTCTTAATAAAATGTGAAAGTGAGGGCCCGATTTTTTTTAATCAGGAACGAATTGGGAAAAACGGAAAGGTGTTTAAAATTCATAAATTTCGTTCCATGTATGTAAATGCTGAAGATTTTGGGGTTTATTCGAACAAAAAAGATAAGCGGGTAACAAAAGTAGGGCGAATACTTAGAATGACTAGCTTGGATGAGATACCACAATTATTAAATATGCTTGTTGGAGATATGTCTCTTATTGGACCAAGACCGCCGCTTACATACCATCCGTGGACGTTTGATGAATATACGGAAGAACAAAAACATATGTTTGATGTCAGACCGGGGCTTACAGGATGGGCTCAGATACATGGACGAAAAGATGTAGAGTGGAATAAACGAATAGAACTTAATGTATGGTATGCAAACAATGTTTCGTTTTTGCTTGATTTAAAAATATTTTTTATAACAATCATTAAAGTTATTTCAAATGCTGATAACGAAAACGTTCAGGAAACAGTAGTATTAGATGGAAAATCACAAGAAACAGATCGTGATGTTTTGTTGAAATGAGGGGGAAATATGTCGCTGAACCTTATGTACATAACTAACAATTCAGAAGTCGCAAGAATTGCTGATAGTGTTGGCGTGAACAGGATTTTTATTGATCTTGAAACTATTGGTAAAAACGAACGGCAAAAGGGGTTAGATACTGTTCAGTCAAAACATAGTCTTGAAGACATAAAAAATATAAAAAAAGCTCTGAAAAAAGCACAACTGCTGGTTAGGTCCAATCCAATTAATCCTGATTCCAAGGCGGAAATAAATCAGATAATTGAAAATGGTGCTGATATCATTATGTTGCCATACTTTAAATCCACAGAAGAAGTAGAGATATTTTTAAAGCTTGTGGATGGACGAGCTAAAACAATGCTGCTTTTCGAAACACCAGAAGCGGTACAAAATGCAGAGGATATTCTTTCGTTATCCGGAATAGATGAGGTTTTTATAGGACTTAATGACCTGCATCTGGGATACAACCTTAAATTTATGTTTCAACTTTTGACAAATGGAACTGTTGAAAAGCTTTGTGCTAAATTCAGGGAAAAAGGATATAAATTTGGCTTTGGTGGCATAGCCCGACTTGGTTGTGGTCTTGTGCCGGCTGAATATATAATATCTGAACATTATCGTATTGGTTCTAGTTGTGTAATACTCGGACGCAGCTTTTGCAATACTGAAAAAATCACAAAGTTAGACGACGTGGAAAAAATGTTTACGGAAGAAGTTAAAAAGATACGGCATTATGAAAAAAAAGTACAAGCTTTTTCTGAACAGGATTTCTATGAACAAAGAGAAATGCTTAAAAACAAGGTTGAAAAAATTGTACTTACATAGATGAAGTGGCAGATATTGATAGATAGTAAAGGGGTATGTTTATGGTTTTTTACATTTCTGTGTTACGGGCGCTTGCGACTTGTTTGATTACAAATTCGCATTATGGAAATGTATATCCGTCATTTATGTCTATAGTTGCGAATGGTGGACTGCTTGGGGATGTTATATTCTTTTCGGTTTCAGGATATTGCCTGTGTAACATTAAGGCCCCTTTTTTTAAGTGGTACACTAAAAGATTGTATAGAATATACATACCGGTTTGGATAATAACATTGCTTTATTTAGGAATAGGTGCGTATAGCTTATCCCAACATTCACTTGTAGAAATGCTGATATATCCTACCAGGTATCACTTTATAAGAGCTATTATTTTGTTATACATTCCTTTTTTTATGATAATGAGAACACCAAGGCTGCACAATAACCTTTCTAAGATAATGGGTGTTATAGGTGTTGTTTATGTAGTTATTTATCTTTTTTTCTATGACAAGACTTTTTATCACATAGATTCAGTGTACGAACCAATGATCCATTTTTTATTTTTTGAGTCAATGTTATTGGGTGCATGGATAAGGAAAAATGAATCTAAAGAAAAAAAGACACATGGTTTTTCTTATTTAATTGGTATGTTAATATGTTTGGTTATGTATTTTTTTACAAAAATCATATTTGCCAGAAATGTTAACTTTAGTGAGTTTCAGGTTGTAAACCAAGGTGTACTTTTTGCGTTGTTGTTTTGTATGTTTAAAACATTTGGCATTATGGCGGGACGATTAGAGAATATGCCATACAGAATAAAGCAAATAATTCGTTTTCTATCCAAAATCACCTTGGAAATTTATGTAGTTCAATATGTACTGATTGATAGTTTTTGTGACATGTTTGAGTTTCCTGTAAACTTGATTGTAATTACAGCCATGATTATTGCTGCGGCCTGGTTGTTAAATAAGGTATCGCAAGGTGTATATTGTTTTGTAGACTTTTCCTGCAACAAATTAAAAGAGAGAAAGGGAAAATAATGAATTTATTAATAACAGGTGCTCTTCAAAATGCAGAACAGTATATCAAGGATTTTAGTGAGCAGGGTCATTCCGTACTTTTTTGCAAAAATGAAAATGAAAAACTTCCTTGTGAATATTCCTGGGTTGAAGGAGCTATATGCAATGGTTTGTTTCAACATCATTCAATAGACAAGTTTACTTCTTTAAAGTTTTTGCAGCTTACAAGTGCGGGTTTTGATCGTGTTCCAATGGATTTCATAAATAAGAAAAAAATATCAATATACAACGCTAAGGGCGTGTATAGTATTCCTATGGCTGAGGATGTAGTTTTAAAGACTCTGGAATTGTTTAGGAAAAGCTCTGTTTTTTTCAAACAACAAAGGGAACATATATGGAAAAAGAACAGAGATTTAATGGAAATCTTTGGCAAAACAGCAGTGGTGCTTGGTTGTGGTTCTGTTGGGTTGGAAATTGCAAAGCGCTTGAAGAGTTTTGGTATGGTTGTTGTCGGCGTTGATATTTTAGATGTTGATACGGACTGTATCAATACATTTTGTCATTATGATAATATGGATGATGTTCTTAAAACGGCAGATGTTGTAATTATAACATTACCTTTAACGGAAAAAACATATAAGATGTTCGATAACAAGCGTTTTTCTGTTTTGAAAAAAACAGCAATGTTGATAAATGTTT
This sequence comes from Clostridia bacterium, assembly GCA_045645805.1. Taxonomy (GTDB): domain Bacteria; phylum Bacillota; class Clostridia; order Monoglobales; family Monoglobaceae; genus SIG440. The sequence goes on from JAZRJL010000067.1 coordinate 4,702, forward strand.
CCAGAGGTAAGATAATTGATCAGGATGCACTGATCTGTGCACTAAAAAATAATGAGCTACAGGGTATTGCTTTTGATGTTTTCGACGAAGAACCTCTTCCTGAAGAAAGCTGCTTATGGGATATGGATAATGTAATTATTACGCCGCATAATTCATTTGTGGGAGATGGGAATTATACCCGGATGTATGAACTAATAATGAACAATTTTAAAAGGTGGAATGAAATGCTATGAGGAAAATACTTCTTACAGCAACTGTGTTGAGCCATATTGCACAATTCCATAAGCCGCTTATAAGGTTGCTGAAAAACAATGGATATGAAGTACATGTTGCTGCCAAAAACAATCTTGCCGAAAAAAATGGATTATCGTTAAATGAGGCTGATGTTATTTATAATATACCATTTTCGCGGTCGCCTAAAAGTTTCAGTAATGTAAAAGCATACAAAGAATTAAAAAAAATAATTGCAGAAAATCAATATGATGTTATCAGCTGTAATACCCCCATGGGTGGTGTTGTAACAAGGTTGGTTGCACGAAAGATGCGTAAAAGGGGAACAAGGGTTATATATATGGCCCACGGATTTCACTTTTTCAAAGGAGCTCCTTTGCTTAATTGGCTTATCTATCTTCCTGTTGAATGGATATGTTCTTTTTTTACAGATACATTGATTACGATAAATCAAGAGGATTTTGAATTTGCAAAAAAACATCTGCATGCTAAAAAAATAGAATATATTCATGGAGTAGGTCTTGATATAGATAAGTTTAAAAATATAGAAGTAGATCGTGACAAAAAACGCCAGGAACTTGGTATACCAAAGGATAGTTTTGCAGTGCTTTCGGTAGGTGAGCTTAATGACAACAAAAATCACGAAACAGTTCTTCGGGCAATTGCGAAGCTTGAAAAAAAAGATATAGTATATATAATTTGCGGTCAAGGAGACAAAAAAGAATATCTTGAAAGCCTTGCAAAAGAGCTTGGAATGGAAGAAAGACTTATTTTGCCGGGGTATAGAACAGACGTTTCTGAAATATATAAGTGCTGTGATGTTTTTGTGTTTCCGTCAAAACGTGAGGGGTTACCTGTTTCTGTTATGGAAGCATTGGTGTCAGGTCTTCCGTGTGTTGCATCAAAAATACGCGGAAATGTTGATTTGATAAAAGACGGTGAAAACGGATTTTTGTGTTCGGCTGAAGACAGTAATACCTTTGCTGAAAATATAGATTTAATCTTAAAAAACAGGGACTTTGCAATGCAAGCGGATACATATAATCAAAAAATTATGGACCTTTATAATGGCGATGCTGTTATTGAGGAATTGAGAAGTATATATAAAATTTGAAAATTAATAGCAAGATATAAGGAGGTAGTAACGTGAAAGCACTTATTTTGAATTCAGGAATGGGAAGTCGTATGGGGGGGGTTCTTACTTGTGAGCATCCAAAATGTATGACAGAAATTTCAAGCAAAGAAACAATAATCAGCCGTCAACTTAGATTGTTGTCTAAATACAACATTAATGATGTAGTTATTACAACGGGATATTTTGATGAAGTTTTAATTAATTACTGTAATTCGTTGGAAATGCCTTTGAACATAACATTTGTAAAGAATCCTTTGTATGACAGAACAAATTATATTTATTCAATCTATTGTGCAAAAGATTATCTTGATGATGATATAATATTGATGCACGGCGACTTGGTATTTGAAGAAAGTGTTATGGAAGCTGTGGTAAACAGCGATAAAAGTTGTATGACTGTAAGTTCAACATTACCGCTTCCGGAAAAGGATTTTAAAGCTGTAATTGAGGGAGACAGAGTAAAAAAAGTAGGTATTGAGTTTTTTGATAATGCTTTTGCTGCACAAGCTTTTTATAAAATAAAAAAAGAGGACTGGAATGTGTGGCTTAATAAAATAAGTGAGTTTTGCGAAAAAGATGTGAGAAGTTGTTATGCTGAAAATGCATTTAACGAGGTTTCGGAGGTATGCAAGATTCATACTCTTGATGTTAAAGATGCTTTGTGTAATGAAATTGACAATGCTCAGGATTTGGAAATGGTTGTTGAAATGCTGAAAAAAGTAGAAAGCAGAATTGTTTATATGGGCTTTTCGGCAGATATTATTCATAGTGGGCATATAGCGATGATTAAAAAAGCAAAAAAACTTGGCAAGCTTATTGTTGGTGTTTTAAATGATGATGCTGTTGCAAGTTATAAAAACCTGCCTTTTGTTCCCTATTCCGAAAGAAGAGAATTAATAAACAATATTAAAGGTGTGTACGATGTTGTTGAACAAAAAACCTTGAGTTATGCTGAAATTCTCAGAACAATAAAGCCTGATTATGTGGTGCATGGCGATGATTGGAAAACAGGTATACAAAAAGACATAAGAGACGAGGTTTTAAGTGTTCTTTCCGAGTATGGCGGAACACTTATAGAATATCCTTATTCTGAGGACGAAAAGTATAAAATAATTGAAAGCTTGTCTAAGCAGGATTGATTATTGAAAATGGGGAGAAATGTATGTTTTTGAAGGATTTAATAAATGCAAAAGATGCTGTGAACCGTGCATGGCGCGAGTCGAATGAATTTATTGAATATACCGATGAGCAGCTGCGGGAAAAGCAACTTGAGATACTTGATGTTTTTAAAGATTTACAAAAAGTATGTGTTGAGAATGATATTTTGGTGAGTTTATGTGAAGGATCGGCACTTGGTGCTGTCAGACATGGGGGTTTTATACCTTGGGATGATGATCTGGATGTGACCATTCCAAGAAAGGACTTTGAAAAATTTAAAACAATTTTTAATGATGTAATGGGCGATAAATATATTTTGAATAGTCCGAATTTTTCTGCGGATCCTATTTCAAGATTTGCTAAAATTTTACGAAAAGCAGATGGCTTTGATGGAGTTAACGGTACGGATATATTTGTTGATATTTTTATTCTGGATAATATTCCGGATTCTTCAAAAATAAGAAAGGTAAAAGCCGCTTGGTGTAATGGATTGATGTTTATTGCCGCTTGCGTAAAGCAGTATGAAATAAAAGGTGTGAATGTTCCTGAATTGTATCGTCGAAGCAAGGCATATAAAGTCAGAAGTATTATTGGCAGAATTTTTTCAATTTTTTCAGGCACTACATGGTATAACTGGGTTGATAAAGCGGTGCAAACAAAGCGTGAGACAGGATATTGCGGAATAGCGACAGCGAGAAAACATTACAATGGCGAATATTTTAAAAAGGATATTATTTTTCCGTTAAAGAAGACCGTGTTTGAAGGTGTTGAATGTTTTGTATACAATGATGTCCATGCATATTTAAATCGTTTGTATGGAGCAGATTATATGACACCTCCACCAGTAGAAAAAAGAGAAAAACACTATCATAAAAAATAGTGTTCTGATATGTTAATATCAGTCAACTAAATAAGAGGTAAATTTTTGATAATTTCAGTTACATAAAAATTTTAAAAATTGCAAAGCAACGTTTTTTAAAAGTTTTGAAAATGATATTGTTATTGAAAAAATATACGGGAGATAGGAGTGTGTTGGAGTATGAGCAACCCCAAAGTTTCTGTAATTATGGGAATATACAATGGCGAGAAAACAATGAAAAGAGCTATTGATTCCATTATAAGTCAAACCTATACTGATTGGGAGCTTATAATTTGTGATGATTGTTCTACTGATGATACATATAAAATTGCATCAGAATATGCAGAGAATGATAAACGTATTAAAGTGATTGGAAATGAAAAGAATATGCGGCTTGCATATTCGTTAAATCATTGCCTTTCTGTTGCTCAAGGTGAATATATTGCCCGGATGGATGATGATGATGTTTGTATGCCTGAAAGGTTTGAAAAGCAGGTTGAGTACCTTGATGCTCACCCTGAAATGGCAGTTGTTGGGTCGACGGTGATTGTTTTTGATGAAACTGGAGATCTTGGTGTTCGTGGTCTTGGCACTGAATATCCTATAAGAAAGTCAAACAAGCTTTCAATACCTTTTGCACACCCAACAATAATGATGAGAAAAACGGCATATGATCTTTTGGGTGGGTATACAGTAAGTCCGGAAACCTTAAGGGCGGAAGATTTAGATTTGTGGTACAGATTCAGACTTGAAAAGCTTGACGGATATGTAATACAGGAGCCATTGCTTCGGTATTATGTGCCAATAGAGGCGTATAAGAAACGGAGTGTAAAGGCTGCTAAGGGAATGGTTAAAATAAAGAAAAAATATTTTAAGCCGCTTGGTGTCCAGAAAAGGTATTGGTTCTTGATTTATAAGCCGCTTGTTTCAGCACTTTTACCTAATTGGCTAATGGCTTTATATCATAAAAAGAGATTAAAATAACGAGTATTTTACTGAAAGGGATCATCTATTGTGTTTAACGAATTTAACAGCTGGCTGTTTTATCTGGGTGTTTTTGGCGGTTCTGCCTATCTTCTTGGATTTATAAGAGAAAATCAAAAAAAGCGGACGTTTTTTGTTACGGCGATTACTTTAGCCGCACTGGCTTTGCCAATTTTAATCGCTGCATATCGGTGTTGTGGTTCGGACACTCTTGGCTACCTTAGGTTATATGTCGGAACAAGAAGAATTCCCTGGAAGCAGCTTGTTGAAAATATCGAAGGAATTTCTGAGGTAGGACATACTTTTTTAACTAAGTTTTTGGGATATTTCAAAAGTGTAAGAATTTATCTTGGAACATATGCAGCAATTACAGTAGGCTTTTTTTATTTGTCAACAAAAAAAATAAAAAATGAATCGTTGCCCTTAGTTATGCTGTTGTTTTATTTTGGAACTTTTGGCAGTACTTTTAATATAATGAGGCAGGGTATCGCAATTGCTTTGGTTGCTTATGCATATAAATTTGTTTTTGAAAAAAATTTCAAAAAATTTATAGTTTTTATATTATTGGCCTCCCTGTTTCATTTGTCTGCGATTGTGGCAGTCTTTACCTATTTTGTATGGACAAAGAATAACAAGACCATATCGCCGGTTATATTGTTTGCAGCGACGATAGCGGTTGTTCTGATAGCTATTAATCTTGACTCGGTCCTTGGCGTTTTAGAAAATCGCGAATTCGAGTCAGCGTCAATTCAACGCTATGTCGGATATGGTAATGAGGTTGACGTTGAGTTTAAAAATCGTGACTTTTATCTGAATTTGTTGCTTGCTGTCATTATGATGACTCATTACAGCCGATTAGTAAAAATTGATGAAAAGAATGCATTTTTAATCTTTTTGTTTTATATTAGTGTGGCGTTGGGACTTTGTGGATTTATAAATCCGTTTGCAAAGAGAATTTCGATGTATTTTGGTATAACATCGCACTGGGTTTTAGCGGATATTCCCAAGTGCTATAAAGACCATGTATCTGTCTGGGCGGCAAGACTGTTGGTTATTCTTTATGCGATAGTAAGGTTTACTATCACGGCATATATTCTTGGCGGAGCAGATTTAATTCCATATATATGGATAATTCCTTCATGGGCGAGGCTTTAAAAAAGTTTTTGTATGAATTGTTTTTGAAAGGAGCGGTATAATGATACCTAAAACGATACATTATTGTTGGTTTGGCGGTAATCCCCTTCCCGAGCTTGCACAAAAATGCATTGAAAGCTGGAAAAAGTTTTGTCCTGATTATGAAATAATTCAATGGGATGAAACTAATTTTGATATAAATCAAAATGATTATTGCCGTGAAGCATATGAAGCAAAAAAGTGGGCGTTTGTAAGCGATTATGCAAGGCTAAAGATTTTGTATGAATATGGCGGTATTTATATGGATACCGATGTTGAGGTAATAAAAAATTTAGATTGTTTTTTAAACCATACTGCGTTTGTTGGCTTTGAAAGTGAGCGTTGTGTACAAACGGGAGTTATGGCATCAGAAAAAAATGGTGAATGGATAAAACTTTTATTGTCAAGTTATGATGATAGAAAATTTATACTTAAAGATGGGAAATTGGATTTGACTACTAATGTTGCAGTCATAACAGAAATAATGGAAAAGGAATATAATCTTACGTTAAATGATAGCATACAAGAGGTTGCAGGTGTGTACAAAATTTATTCTTCAGAATATTTTTGTGCTAAGGATTATATTACTAAGGAATTAAAAATAACAGATAACACTTATACAATACACCATTATGACGGCTCATGGGCAAGTGAATCGTGGAAATGGCGGTCTAAGTTTATTCAAAGGTATTATAGGCTTTTTGGCAAAGCAGGGGCAAGGTATTTATCTTTAGTTGTATATTGTATAAAAGAAAGTGAATGGAAGCAAATAGGTAATAAAATAAAAAAGCATATAAGAAAAGTGAGATAGCGTTTCAACAAGCTTTATCAAGTACTGTTATTCAAGGAGAAACCTTATTATGAAAGTAACAAAATATATAGGTCCTTTATTAAAAATTATTCAAAAAATAATACCTGTAAAAAAAAGCCGTGTGTTATTTACAAGTTTTAATGGACATTATTCGGACAGCCCCAAATGTATTTCGCAAAAAATATATGAGCTTGCTCCACAATTGGAGCAGGTATGGCTTGTTAAAAAACAGTATATTAATAACTTGCCTGAATATGTACGTGCTATTGATATAGACCGCATTTTTACAGCATTTTGGTACAGAGCAACAGCGCATATTATTGTAGACAATGTGTATGGCGAGAAAGCCATTTCTTTAAATAAAAACAAAGGGTCAAAGCTTACATTTTGGATTAAAAGTTTTCTTAACAAAAAAAGAGGACAGTTTGTATTTACTACATGGCATGGCACTCCGCTTAAAAGAATGGGCCGAGACCAGATAGGACAGAATATAGTGGATTTTTCGTGCCCGCAAACGACTATGCTGTTGGGAAATCAGTTTACGCTGGATATTATGAAACATATAACCTTTGGAAAAATCAAAATGGAGCTTTTAGGAACACCAAGAAATGATATTTTGTTTTTATCGACTGACAAAGAACTTGAGATAAAGAAAAAGCTTGGAGTTCCAGAGGATAAAAAAATAATTCTTTTTGCACCAACATTTCGCAGTGATGCTGAGGCGGGAATGGCAAATACAAATGTATATCGAAGCGGAATAAACCAGCTTGAGGAGATAGACTTTTCGCTTTTGTTTGAAACATTGTCAAAGGTGTTTGGCGGAGAGTGGGTAATGGTATGTCGTTTTCATTATCATGTTGAAGCAAAGCTTGATTGGAATAAACTTCAACAAAAATATTCTGGTAGAATTATCAATGGAAATGAGTTTGATGATATGTCAGATTATTTGGCTTGTGCAGATGTTTTGCTGACAGATGCAAGTTCGTCAATGTTTGACTTTGCGATTAGAAAAAAACCGTGTTTTTTATTCTTTCCGGATATAGATTATTATAAGAATTCAGAGAGAGGCTTTTACATGCAAATTAATGAATTGCCTTTTGAAATTGCAGAAAACTTTTTGGACTTAATTAAAAATATTACGGAATTTAATGAAAAAGAATATATTGCTAAGGTACAAGCATTATTAGAAAAAATTGAAAGTGTTGATGATTTAAATTCTTCTGAAAGAGTTGCGAAGTATATACTTAAGAGGGGTGGATACAAACGAACGCTTTAGTTAATAAATGGAGAAGAATGCCGGATTCTGCCAAGTCCACAATTGCGTTTATTATTTCATCGTTTATTTTGAAAGGCATTGCTTTCATTACAACTCCAATATTTACCCGAATAATGGATGCTTCTCAGTATGGAATTATATCAAATTTTAACTCGTGGATGTTGATTATTGAAGTTTTTGCTCTGTTAGGACTGACATCAGCAGGTGTATTTAACGTTGGACTGAGCGATTACAAAGACAGCAGAGATTCGTATATAGTTTCTTTGTTATGTCTTTGCAACATTACGACAGTAGTTGTATTTGGCGTTATTTTTTTAATAAAATATTTTTTAGGTGAAGAATTTATTCTTCCGGTAAACCAGCTTGTTTTGATGTTGATATATTTACTTTTTAGTCCGGCACAAATCTTTTGGATTACGCGAAAAAAGTATGAATTTACATATAAGCTTGCGTTTTGCGTGACCATTGCCTCAACAATTTTTTCACAGGCAGTATCTATTATTGCAGTAAAAAGTTCATCGGCACAGAATTTAGGAGAGATCAAGCTTTGGAGTCAGCATCTTACATCACTCATATTTGTTTTACCTATATATATTCACATTTTTATAAAGGGTAAATTAACAAATATACTTAAATATTGGAAACAGGTTTTAGTTTTTGCATTACCTCTTATTCCACATTATTTAGCTCAGCATATATCAAGCGGCGCAGGCCGTATTATGCTGAATGAAATGGTATCATCTGCTGCGACCGGTATTTATTCGGTTGTAAGCAATATTTCTGTTATTGCCTCTGTTGTCTGGGGCGCAATAAATGCTTCTTTGATTGCGTTTACCTTTGAAAATATACGTGAAGGCAAAAGTAAAAATATAAATGGCGTTGTAGTACTTTTGTTAATGGGCTATGCACTTGTTTGTGTATCAATTGCGTTGATTGCACCGGATGTAATGAAAATTTTAGCCCCTGAGGAGTACTATGCCGGAGTGTATGCTGTCCCTCCTGTTTTAGGCGTGGTGTTTTTGTCCGCTTTGTATAATGTATATGCTAACATTGAGTTTTATCACAAAAAGACAGGACACATTGCGGTGTCAACAATTATTGCAACAGTTGTTAACGTGGGATTTAACTTAGTTCTTATTCCTAAATTTACATTTGTAGGTGCGGCATATGCAACATTGATATCTAATGTAGTTCTTGTATTTTTACACTACAAAGGCTATAAAAAGTGTTCGGCAGAGCCGGTTTACAACAGCGGCAATATATTTTTGATAGCATTGAGTTGTGTTGTCGCATGCATATTGTGCAGTTGCCTTTATGCAAATTCCACCGTAAGATATTTGCTGGTTGCATGCATATTGGTATTATTCATATATAAAAGAAAAATTGTTGTTGACATTATAAAGAATATAAGAAAGTAACAGGAGGCGAGATTAATGAAACGAGTTATTACATATGGTACATTTGACTTACTTCATTATGGACACATTAATTTATTAAAGCGGGCAAAGGAATTAGGAGATTATCTTGTAGTTGTTGTTTCGACTGATGAATTCAACTGGAATGAAAAACAAAAGAAATGCTATTTTTCTTATGAAGAAAGAAAGTCCTTAGTTGAAGCTGTTCGTTATGTGGATTTGGTTATTCCTGAAACCTGTTGGGAACAAAAGGTTACCGACGTTGATGAATATCACATAGATACTTTTGTAATGGGCGATGATTGGGAGGGCAAGTTTGATTTTTTAAAAGAAAAATGCGAGGTTGTGTATCTTCCAAGAACACCGGAAATTTCCACAACTAAAATAAAAAAGGATTTGCTGGACAAGAAAGATAATAAGTAGTTTTTATTGATTAGAGGATATAATACGATGTTGAATATAAGCTTTTTATTAAGTGTTATAAAAAAAGTATTGAATTGCAATAACGCTGAGTTTGCATTTGATACTGATGCGAACACCGAATATTTGTACGCTTTTTCAAAAGCTCATCATTTAGCAGGGTTTTTGGGATTTTGTGCTGAATTTGTTGAACAATTACCACCTGAGCTTGCAAAAAAGTTTTTATATGAAAAAAATCGGAGTATTGCAAGAGAGGCAACTCAACAGGTTGTGATTTCAGCTTTTTTGGACAAAATGGAGGAGAAAAAGCTGTTTTGTATGCCGTTAAAGGGGTATCAGATTAAAAATATGTATCCTCATCCGGCAATGCGGTATATGACCGATACGGATATCCTGATTGACAGCAATGATATTGAAAAAATTACCCAAATAATGAAGGACTTAGGACTTGAATATGACCACGAAACCTTGCACGAGGTAATTTTTACAAACAGACAACTTAATGTCGAGCTTCATAAAACCCTTGTTCCGTCAAAGCTTGGCAAATCTTATGATTATTATGCAGATTATCTGAAGTTTACCCAAGATGTTGAAGGAAGGCATTATGTAAAGAAAATGTCCGATGAGGACTTATATGTATATTCTGTTGATCATATTGCAAGACATTATATAGAGGGCGGAACAGGCATTAAATCTATAGTAGATATATATATAATGTCTCAAAAAGAGCTTGATTGGAAATATATAGAATGTGAACTTTCAAAGCTTGGTTTATATAAGTTTGGACATAATCTAAAATATCTTTCCAAAATGTGGTTCTCGGAGGAAGCTGTTGAGATAGACGAAAGCATTTGTGAAATGGCAGATTTTATCTTCAAGAGCGGTGCGTTTGGCAGCAATAAAAATCGTACTGCGGCAGGCGTTTTTTTGCAGGAAGAAAGAGAGTGCAAAAAACAATTAAAACTCACCAGACTAATTAGCCAAATATTTGTTTCACCTGAGCATATAAAAATGCTTTACCCTGTTGTACGAAGGCATCGCTGGCTTTATCCTGTATATGTTTTTGTACGGATTGGGGATATTTTGTTCAAACGCAAGGGTTCGATAAAAAAAGTGAGAAATATGATGAGTGTAACGAATTCTGAAACAGAAAAACTCAAGCAGCATTTTGAAAAAGTTGGCTTATCAGGTGACTTATAAAATTATGATGGGAGACTGTTTTGACAGCCTCCTTTTTTTTTCTTTACAATTCCGTTACACTTATTGACAAATTGGTTTAATGTGGTAGAATGACCTCAAAAGCGGTTATTTGCCGTAAAAAATTTGCCGTTGGGGTGATATTGCTATGAAAAATTCAAATGCAAGTTCAAACACAAACGAAACCGAAACCAAGACAAAACCAAAACCCAAGGCTGAGGAAAAAGCTCAGCGTAGACGGTATATCCCTGATTATGAGCAGCTCTTTCAGGACAGCGCCGAAACAAGCGGTGAAAGAAAGACTTCTTCGGGCATTTATATAAGGCTTCTTAAACAGTATCGTGGTAAATTGTTTATTTCAACATTTTTGCACGTTGTTAAGCATTTACCGGCTCTTCTTATTCCGCTTATTACTGCCGAGGTTATAAATGTAGTTACAGTGGGCGGACCCGACACTGTGAAAAAGCTAGTTATATGGGGTGTTATTTTGCTGGTTTTGCTTGCGGAAAATATCCCTATGCATATGCTTCGTGAGAAATACAACAACGAGGTTTTAAGAACTATCGGTGCAGGTCTTCGTAATACCGTTGTCCGCAAATTGCAGCATTTGTCACTTACATATCACAAGCAGCTTGAAAGTGGTAAGATTCAATCAAAGTTTATGCGTGATATTGAGGCGATTGAAGCCCTTAACCGACAGGTTACAAACAGCCTTTTGCCTACAATTGTAAATGTTTTTATTTATATAGCTGTTGCTGTTATGAAAAGTGGAACGGTAACTTTGTTTTTTATAGCGGTAATTCCAATCAATGTTGCACTTGTTTATTCTTTCCGCAATTCTATGAGGGATTCAAACCGCAAATTCCGCAAGGAAAACGAAAATATATCGGCCAAGATGTCGAGTATGATTGATATGATTCCCGTAACCAAGGCTCATGGTCTGGAAGATGAGGAAATTGTTGAGCTTGAAGAAAAAATCCGTATTCTTAAGGAACACGGTCTTCTGGTTGACAAGGTAAATGCTTATTTTGGTTCTGTAATCTGGGTTGCCAGCCAGATTATGAGCGGAGTATGTCTTTTCTTTACCGCATGGCTTGCCATGGAGGGAAAAATTCAGATTGGTGATGTGGTGCTTTTTCAAAGCTACTTCAACAACATCTCAACATCTATTCAGGGCATTATAAATGTTTATCCCGAGCTTACCCGAGGTATGGAATCCGTAAGCTCTGTGTCCGAGATTATTCTTTCAAAAGACTTAGAAGACAATACGGGCAAAATCAAGCTGAGATATGTTCACGGAACAGTACAGTTCAAAAATGCACGTTATCGTTATCCCAACGCCGATGAAGATATGATAAAAGGCTTAAATCTTGATGTTGAGCCGGGTGAATGTGTGGCATTTGTAGGGTCGTCTGGCTCGGGCAAGTCCACTGTTATGAATATGATAATAGGCTTTTTGAAGCCTACCGGCGGCGAATTCCTTATTGACGGAAAACCCATAGATGCACTTAGTTTAAGTCAGTATCGTCGTTTTATTTCTGTTGTACCGCAAAACTGCGTTATGTTTACGGGTACAATTCGCGAAAATATTGTGTACGGACTTAAGGATATTTCCGAGGAGCGGCTCCGTGAGGTTGTTCATCTTGCAAATATTGATGAATTTACCGACAAGCTCCCCGATGGCCTTGATACATTTGTTGGCGAAAATGGTGCAACCTTGTCGGGCGGACAAAAGCAAAGAATTTCTATTGCACGTGCCCTTATCCGTGACCCCAAAATTCTTATCCTTGACGAGGCAACCTCAGCACTTGACAACATTTCGGAATATCATGTTCAGCAGGCAATAAATCGCCTGACTAAGGGCAGAACAACCTTTATTGTTGCTCACCGCCTTTCAACAATACGCAATGCCAACAAGATTGTTGTTATGGAAAACGGCGAATGTATTGAAACAGGAACATATGCCGAGCTTATGGAGAAAAAGGGTAAGTTTTTCGAGCTTAAGAGCCTTAACGATGTTGTAGACGCATAATTTTAAAATCACCTCATATATTTTATGTGAGGTGATTTTTTATATGAAGTTTAACTGGAAGATGCTCATTTGGTTTGTTCTCATTCCTCTTGCTGTGGGAGGGGCATCAGCACTGTTTACCATGGACAGTATGATGGCCTTTGACGCGGTTTCAAAGCCGCCCCTTTCGCCACCGGGGTGGTTGTTTCCTGTTGTATGGACAATTCTTTATACCCTTATGGGTATTGCGTCTTATCTTGTTTATACGTCAGATGCTCCTGAAGGGCAAAAAAATAAAGCCTTGTGGCTTTATGGCATTCAGCTTGCGGTGAACTTTTTCTGGTCACCAATTTTCTTTAATCTGCAGGCATATCTGTTTGCATTTATTTGGCTGATGCTTTTGTGGGCATTGATAATTGCCACCACGGTTGCATTCTGGCGGATATCAAAAACAGCAGGAATCCTTATGCTTCCTTATCTTGTGTGGGTGACCTTTGCTGCGTATCTTAATTTTGGGATATATTTACTTAACAGATAGAAACGGAATGTAAAAAAAGTTCAGACCGCAAAAACAGTGTTTTTGCTATAAACAAACGCCACCGCTCGAAGTACACAAAGTACGTCTTCGGGATGGCGTTTGTTCATTCTGAATCTTTTTTTCTATCCCTGCAGGTTGTATAAAATAAATGTAGGGGACGGCCTCCCGGACGTCCCGTTTTGCAAAACATAGTTGAACATGTTCTGTATTGTAAATTGCGGGCGGTTAATAACCGCCCCTACAACAGTGCCCGGATAATTTATCGTAGGGGAGGGATTTATCCCTCCCGTGGCGGAATGCATAAATGCATTCCCTACAATATAAATGTTTTAGGGTGTTACAAAAAATTAATCAATTTCTACATTATCAACAGTGTTTTCAAGAAGAATATTTATCAGCTCGTTTCGAGAGTGATTGCTTTTTTGTGACAAATTATCTATTTTAGCAAGAGTACCCTCTTTTATGCGTACAGAAATAACACGATAACCATCGTCGCCTTTTTTGTTTATTTTAATTGGTTTATTCATAATATATCACCTCGTATTATATTATAATATGTTTACAACCTATAATATATATTTTAAACATATTCAAAATATAATATATTTATATTGACAAAGTTGTGAAATTATATTATACTTATTTCATCAGGCGTAACTCCTGTTTTGTTGCGACACAAACCATAAAAAGGGCGGAGATTTGAAAAATCACCGTCCTTTTTATGTATTTTCGATTTTAGAGTAATTTTTTTGCAAAATAAAAGGAATTTTCAAATTTATGTCGAAGATAAAAAGGAGAAATAAAATTCAAATACGTCTTAAAACATAAAAAATTTAGCAAATAGACATATGTAAAATTCGAAAGGAGATAAATTCAATATGGCAGAAGAAAAAAATGAAGCGTTGTTTGACGCCTCAAAATTAAATATTGTACCTGTCGAAATTGAAAAGGAAATGCGTAAGTCTTATCTTGATTACGCAATGTCGGTTATTGTTGGTCGTGCACTTCCTGATGTGCGTGACGGTCTTAAGCCTGTTCACCGCCGAATCCTTTATGCAATGCATGAGGACAACCTGACCCCTGACCGTGAATACCGCAAGAGTGCTACCACCGTTGGTAACGTTCTTGGTAGATACCATCCCCACGGTGATGCATCGGTTTATGATGCGATGGTTCGTATGGCACAGGACTTCTCTATGAGATATCCCACAGTCGACGGACATGGTAACTTTGGTTCGGTTGATGGTGACCCTCCGGCTGCTTACCGTTATACCGAGGCTCGAATGTCACGTATGGCAATGCGTATGCTTACCGACATTGAAAAAGATACCGTTGATTTTATGCCAAACTTTGACGAAAGCCGTAAAGAACCCGTGGTTCTCCCATCAAGATTTCCGCATCTTTTAGTAAACGGCTCAAATGGTATTGCGGTTGGTATGGCGACAAATATACCGCCGCACAACCTTACTGAGGTTATTGATGGTATTGTTGCTGTTATTGACAACCCTGAAATTACCATTGACGAGCTTATGGAATACATTAAGGGTCCTGACTTCCCTACTGGCGCTCAAATTATGGGTACTGCCGGAATCCGTGCCGCATATCATACCGGCAGAGGAAAAATCCGCATCCGTTCAAAAGCAGAGATTGAAGAGGTTAAGGACAGACAGCGTATTGTTATAACCGAAATTCCGTACATGGTCAACAAGGCAAGGCTTATTGAAAAGATTGCAGAGCTGGTTCGTGAAAAGAGAGTTGAAGGCATTTCTGACCTCCGTGACGAATCTGACCGTGACGGTATGCGTATTGTAATCGAGGTTAAGCGTGATGCAAATGCGACAATAGTTTTAAATCAGCTTTACAAATATACCCAGCTTGAGGAAAGCTTTGGTGTGATTATGCTTGCCCTTGTAAATCAGGTTGAACCAAAGGTTTTGAATCTTCGTGAAATCCTTGACAACTACATTGATTTCCAAAAGGATGTAATTATCAGACGCTGCCGTTTTGATAAAAAGAAGGCAGAAGCAAGGGCTCACATACTTGAAGGTCTTAGAATTGCACTTGATAATATTGACGAAATAATCAGCATTATCCGCTCAAGCTACAGCGATGCAAAGTCAAAGTTGATGGAACGGTTTGAGTTCTCGGATGTTCAGGCACAGGCAATTCTTGATATGCGTCTTGCAAGACTTCAGGGGCTTGAACGGGAAAAGATTGATAATGAATATAAGGAAATAATGGCATTTATTGCAGAAATGGAAGAAATTCTTGGTTCTGAGGCAAAGGTGCTTGAAGTTCTTAAAAAGGAAATCAGTGAAATTAAGGACAGATTCGGTGACGAACGTCGTACTTCAATCGAGCCTGTAATGGACGATATTGATATTGAAGATTTGATTGAGGAAGAGGATAATGTAATCACTATGACCCATCAGGGTTATATCAAGCGTCTTGCTGCTGACACTTACAGAAGCCAAAAACGTGGCGGTAAGGGAATTATCGGTATGCAGACCAAGGAGGAAGACTATGTTGAGACAATGTTTGTTTCTTCCACCCATGCATATATTCTGTTCTTTACCAATGCGGGAAAGATGTATCGCATAAAGGCATATGAAATTCCCGAAGCAGGTCGTCAGGCAAAGGGTACTGCGATTGTAAACCTGCTTGCCCTTGACCCGGGCGAAAAGGTTTCGGCAATTCTTCCAATCCGTGAATATAACGATGATGAATTCCTGATTATGGCAACCCGTCAGGGGGTAATTAAAAAGACGGCCCTTACCGAATATCAGAATGCACCCAAGGCTGGCAAAATTGCAATAAATCTTGACGAGGGTGACGAGCTTATTAATGTTATGCGTACCAAGGGTGACGGCGATATCTTTATGGGCACACATCTTGGTAAGATGATAAGATTCTCAGAAGATGATGTAAGAACCTTGGGCAGAGTTTCACGAGGTGTTCGCGGAATTATGCTTAAGGATGATGACTTTGTTGTTGGTATGAGTGTGACCCGTGAAAATGCAAAGATTCTTGTAATCAGCGAAAATGGCTACGGTAAAAAGACCGAGCTTTCTGAATACAAGGTTCAGGCCCGCGGCGGACAGGGAACAACCACCTATAAAATCAGTGAGGAAACAGGAAATGTTTCGGGATTTGGTCTTGTTACCGATGACGATGATATTATCCTTATGACCTCTGAGGGCGTAATTATTCGTCTTAATACCGAGGATATAAGCACACTCAAGCGTGTTACAAAGGGTGTAAGACTAATGCGACTTGCCGATGGAGTAAAGATTGTTTCTGCGGCACCTGTTGCTCATGAAGAAGACTCTGAAGAAACTGCTGAAAATCAGACTTCTGTTGAGGATTCTGTTGAAGTAAGTATCGAGCCTGAAAGTGCTGAAAGCTAAAAAATGGCAGAAAAAACTGCAAATTGTTGAAAACTGTGCATAATAATGGTTTTTGAGAAAACCGTTCTTGAAAAATTTGGTTAAATGGCACAACTGCACAAATAAGTTGTATAAAACCCCGAAAACCCAGTAAAATCAAGGGTTTCGGGGTTTTGGTTTTTTTAGTTATGCAAGTTGACTAAACTTTAGTTTTAAACTTTGGTCAATTAGGCTCTAACAATATTATTGCCAATATGATAGAATTAGGTAACTGATTTAAGACGACTAATTTAGGAGGTTATTATAAATGGCTAGTTTAAGTTTAAAAGGCGTTGGCAAGATTTATGCAGGCGGTGTTATCGGTGCAAAAGATGTCAACCTTGAAATTGAAGATAAGGAATTTTTGATTCTCGTTGGACCTTCAGGATGTGGTAAGTCAACCACACTCAGAATGATTGCAGGTCTTGAAGAAATTTCAGAAGGTGAGCTTTATATTGATGATAAAATCGTTAATGACGTAGCTCCCAAGGACAGAGATATCGCAATGGTTTTCCAGAACTATGCTCTCTATCCTCATATGACAGTGTTTGACAATATGGCTTTTGGTCTCAAGCTTAGAAAAGTTCCAAAGGCTGTTATTAAGGAAAAGGTTCACGAAGCTGCAAAGATTCTTGATATCGAGCATCTTCTTGAGCGTAAACCCAAGGCTCTTTCAGGTGGTCAGAGACAGCGTGTTGCTCTCGGTCGTGCTATCGTTCGTGAGCCAAAGGTATTCCTTATGGATGAACCTCTCTCAAACCTTGATGCAAAGCTCAGAGTTCAGATGAGAGCTGAAATCGGTAAGCTTCACAAGAGACTTGGTACTACTGTAATTTACGTTACACATGACCAGACAGAGGCTATGACAATGGGTACAAGAATCGCTGTTATGAAGGACGGTTACCTCCAGCAGTGTGCTTCACCTACCGAGCTTTATGACGAACCTGTTAATGTCTTTGTTGCAGGATTTATCGGCAGCCCGCAGATGAACTTTGTAAACGTTACACTTGAAAAGGGCGAAAACGGTGCAATTCTTAAGGGCGATTCATTTGAAATTGCTCTTCCCGAAGGCAAGAGCAACAGAGAAGAACTCAAGGAATACTTCGGCAAGGAAGTTGTTATGGGTATCAGACCTGAAAGCATCTTTGAAGACGAAGCTCATCTTACAACAATGACAGGCTCTGTTGTTGATGTTGATGTTGAACTTACTGAAATGATGGGTGCAGAGACATATCTCTACCTTAAGCTTGGTTCCTCACCTGTTATTTCAAGAATTAACCGTCGTTCAACTGCAAAAGCAGGAGATTCAATCAAGGTTGCTCTTGATGCAAACAAAATTCATTTGTTTGATAAGGAAACAGAAAAGGCAATTATTCATTAATTCGCAATATAATGTATATTTATCCCCAATGGCTTTTGCTATTGGGGATTTTCGTTATACAAAAAACACATCCAATGTGTAGCATAAACAATGGATGTGTTTAAATCTTTCCTTATGTTTTGTCCTGATTGCTTGAAAAAATGTCCGCAACTTCTGTAATGGTTATATATGCCGATGGGTCAATTTCGTGCACAATCTCTTTCATATTAATAACCTGAAAACGGTTGACAACAAAATAAATCATTGTTTTTTCCTTGCCTGAATATCCACCGGTTGCCTGCAGCCTTGTCATTCCGCTTTCAAATTCACTGGAAAGCTCTTTGCAGATTTCATCAGGTTTTGAGGTTATGATAATTGCACACTTGGCACGGTCAAAGCCTTCAACAATAAAGTCAATTGTTTTAAGTGCCGCAAAATAGGTCACAATTGAGTAAAGGGGCAGTATCCAGCTTGAAAATATAATGCCGCACACTATGTAAAGGGCGAGATTATATACCATTACAAAGGTGCCGACAGTTATACCAAGTCGCTTGGCAAAGATAACAGCCATAACCTCAATGCCGTCCATAGCACCGCCGTAACGGATTGCCATACCGCTGCCAATACCTGAGATTGTACCGCCAAACAACGCACAAAGAAGCAGGTCTGTTCCTGCTAATGGCGAGGCAAATCTAACGTCTATGGGCAAAATGTCAGTTATTAGCCAGGCAGAAAGTGAGTACATTGCAACTGTGTATATGGCATAAAAAGTAAAAAGTCTGCCTTGCTTTTTTAAACCATATAAAAACAACGGAACATTTAAAACAAGCAAAAATACCGACAATGTGAATTGTGGCGGAGAAATCTGTGCTAAAAGCATAGATGTTCCTGAAATACCGCTGTCGTAAAGCTTAACAGGGGCAAGAAAAATGGTGATGCCGATTGCATTTATAATTCCTGCAAGAGTAAGCATAATTAGATTTTTTGTGTGTAATTGATGGAGTTTTCTCAAAAAATCGCTCCTTTCAGTATAATTATATATACTATTATATAATTATTTATTTAAAATGTCTACACAAAACTGTAAATCATTTGTAAACATTTTCAAAATGGTTGTTAATTGAGTTTTCTTTATACGAAACATAAAGATTTACAAGCAGTACCATTGCAATAGGGGCAAGGACAACACCTGCAAAACCGAAAAAACGAAGACCAACATATACACTTACAAGGGTCAGAATGGGGTGTATGCCAATCTGACGGCTGACAACCTTTGGCTCGGCAAGCTGACGAATGAGAAACACAAGCACCTGAATTATCAAAATTGCAGTAAATGAGTAATTATCCCCCAGTATAAATGAGAACAACGCCATAGGGATTAGAATAGTGGCAGTCCCTAAAAACGGCAATGCGTCAACAAGACCTGTAAGAATACCCCACAGCAGAGCGTAGTCAATTCCTACAATCCAAAGGCTGACCGAAACAATTGTCGAGGTTAACGACATCAAAATAAACTGTGCTTTTATATACGAGAAGAAGGCACCTGAAATAAAGTTCTTTGTTTTGACAAGAACATCAATTATTTTCTTTGGAAAAAGTTCTTTGAAAAAGTTTATAACAAGCACATAATCCTTTGTGAAAAAGAAAGTGCCTAAAATAAACATAGTAAGAAATAGGAATATTCCCGGCAGACGGGTAGCTGCTGAACCTGCAGCGGATAGTGCTGCCGATGTGGCACGGTGTGAAAGCTCTCCCGAATATTCTTTAAAGCCGGATACGGCCGTGTCAATTCCTGAAGAGAGCTCTTTAGGAAGACTGTGCTTGTAACCGTCAAAACGTGTGACTAAACCATTAAACTGACCACGGAGTGAATCTATAGCCGCAGGCAGAGCGGAAATAAGATTTTTCAGCTGGGTAAACAATTGAAAAGCAACAATAATTACAACGGATATTGCTGCTGTTACAATCAGGGTGGATATAATGGCGGAACTTATTCCTCGGTTTATATGAAACTTTTTTTCGAGGAAACCAACAATTTTCTGACAAGGAATGGCAACGATAAAAGCAAAAACAAAAGGTGCAAATATCTTTAATAAAAAAGGAAACAGGAATAACCCTGCGGCTATTCCTGCTGTTGTTAAAACAAATTTTGTTACTTTTTCCAGGCTCACAGCACACACTCCTTTAAAGCATATGCTGTGCAAAAACTATTTATTCAAAAGCTTTGACATCAGGGTATATCCGTGTTCAACCACTATGCCGTTAGCCTTTGCGTTTGCCTCGGTATACGAAGTATTTTTGTTCTCGCTGCATGCATTGCTTCTATATAATATATACGGAACAGGGTCGGAAGTATGCGTTCTTATTGCAAGAGGTGTGGGGTGGTCAGGCATAAGGAGCATCGAAAAATCCTCGCCTGTGCTTTCGAGAAAGTTTAATATGGGCGATACGATTTTTTCATCTATCAGCTCGATTGCCTTTACTTTGTTGTCGATTTCGTGTCTGTGTCCCGCCTCGTCAGGGGCTTCAAGATGAACATACACAAAATCAGCACCGTTTTTAAGCTCTTTAACAGCAGCTTCCGCCTTGCCGTCAAAGTTAGTATGCACGTTTCCCGTCGCACCTATTACAGCAACATTATTAAGACCTGCACCAACACCGATTCCTTTGATAAGGTCAACGGCTGAAACAACGCTGCCCTTTATGCCGTAAAGCTCGGCAAAGGTTTTGAGGTTGGGTTTTGTGCCGTTGCCCCAAATCCAGATTGAATTTGCGGGACGAAGTCCACGTTCCTTTCTGGCAATGTTTACGGGGTGGTCTTTAAGAATTTCATAGCTTTTTTTCATAAGGTCAAGAAGAACCTTGTCTTTTGGAAGATACTCGGTAACCTTGCGGTCGGAAATATCGTGAGGAGGGGTCAGGGAGAAGTTGTTCTCTTTGTTGTGCCATACCATAAGATGGCGGTAGCTTATGCCGCTGAAGAATTCATATTCTTCGGTACGAAGTGCTTCGTTAACAGCCGCAATCAACTGTGAGGATTCCTCGGTAGTGATTTCATCCGAGCTGTAATCTATCATTATCTTTTCTTCATAAGGTTCATCCTCGGAAAGTGTAACCACGTTTGTACGGAAGGTAGTGTCGGTAAGTTCCAGGTGAACGCCCATAGAAAGAGCCTCAAGTGGTGAGCGGCCTGTGTAGTAAACCTGGGGGTCATATCCAAATACAGCAAGGTTTGCGACATCACTGCCAGGGGGGAGATTTTCGGGAACTGTGGTAACCATACCCATTTCGCCCAAGGATGCAAGCTTGTCAATTACAGGCTTTTTTGCAATTTCAAGAGGTGTTTTGCCGCCAAGCTCATGAACGGGTGTATCAGCTGCACCGTCAAGAAGAATAACTACGTGTTTCATATATATCAACTGCCTTTCTTTAATATCCTTTTATTACCTTATTATATATTTATGAGTATTTTTTGTCAAGGGATTTTCAAATTAAAAGATAGTAATATATCACATATCTTGACTTTGCAAAATAAGTGTGATACAATATATTGGTATAGACAATGAATTTATTGCTGACTTTTGGTATATGCAAAGAAAGGCGGTTTTACATAATGCAGGAAGAAAAAAGAAAAGCGCTGGAGAATGTCTTTGGACAGATAGAAAAGCAGTACGGAGCAGGTGCTGTTATGCGTCTCGGCGAGAAAACAAGCGTTGAGGTTGAGGCAATACCCACAGGCTCAATGTCACTTGATATTGCCCTTGGTATAGGCGGTGTGCCACGTGGCCGTATTATTGAGATTTACGGGCCCGAATCCTCGGGTAAAACGACTGTTGCACTTCATATTGTTGCTGAGGCACAAAAGCTTGGCGGCGAAGCGGCATTTATTGATGCTGAACATGCTCTTGACCCGGTTTACGCTGAAAAGCTTGGCGTAAGAATTGACGATTTGATTGTTTCACAGCCGGACACAGGCGAACAAGCTCTTGAAATTACCGAACAGCTTGTGCGTTCAGGTGCTATTGATGTTATTGTTATTGACTCGGTTGCAGCCCTTGTGCCAAAGCAGGAAATCGAAGGTCTTATGGGTGATTCACATGTTGGTCTTCAGGCAAGACTTATGTCTCAGGCACTCAGAAAGCTTACCTCTGTTGTAAGCAAATCAAACACAACTGCAATCTTTATCAATCAGCTTCGTGAAAAGGTTGGGGTTATGTTTGGCAGCCCTGAAACAACAGCTGGTGGTCGTGCTCTTAAATATTATGCATCTGTCAGAATGGATGTAAGACGTACAGAGACAATGAAGGGTGACGAAGGTGCAATGGGCAACCATACCCGTGTAAAGGTTGTTAAAAACAAGGTGGCACCACCCTTTAAAGAAGCAGAATTTGATATTATCTACGGCGAAGGAATTTCAAAAACCGGCAATATTGTTGACGTAGGTGTCGATTTTGGTGTGATTAAAAAATCAGGCTCGTGGTTCTCGTATAATGAGCAGAAATTAGGTCAGGGAAGAGAAGCGGTTAAGCAGCTGCTTGCGGAAGATGAGGCTCTTTGTGCTGAACTTGAGGCAAAAATCCGTGAAAAAGCAGGGCTTCGTCCAATGGATGAAAGTGACGACAGTGAAAAGGTTGGTACAGAGTTCAGACCCGTTCCCAAGCCTGCAAAGAAGAAATAGAAATTTGTGTGGTGCAGGGGATATTCTTTGCACCACATATATATACTAAGGCGGAAAAATTATGGATATTGAAGTGGCGAAAAGAATGGCTGCAAAACTGATTTCCTACAAAATGTATACCTGCAACGAGGTTTTTAAGCGTCTTGTTCAAAAGGGCTGTGACGGCGAAACTGCCGAGTTGGTTGTTGCTGAATTTTGCAAAGCTGGGATACTCAATGATGAGGAATATGCAAAAATGTATATACATGATGCAACTCTTATTTCTCTCAAAGGGATGTTCCGTATCAAGCAGGAGCTTCTTGCAAAAGGAATTGCAGCTTCTGTGGTTGAACGTGCGATTGCAGAATGTGAAATCGATACAGAGTCACAGCTTGAAAGCTATGTAGAGCTTAGGTTTGGCGACAAAAGCTTTTCGGACTATAAGGACATTGAAAAGGCAAAGGCACATCTTGCAAGGCGAGGCTTTTCAATTCCTGACATAAACAGAGTTTTTAAGAAACTGAATATTACGATAAAGCGAGGCGAAGAGGATTGAAAAAGGTTTCGGTGGTATCTCTCGGTTGTTCCAAAAACCTTGTTGATGCTGAAGAAATGATTGGAATTTTAGAAGACAGCGGTTTTGAAATCGTGGCAAACGAAGAAGATGCCGACATTATGATTGTAAATACCTGTGCCTTTATTGATTCGGCAAAGCAGGAATCTATTGATTGCATCCTGGAACACGCAAGCTATAAGACATCCGACAGAAATCGTATTCTGGTTGTTACAGGGTGTATGAGCCAGCGTTTTAAAGAAGAAATCAAAAAAGAGCTTCCTGAGGTTGACCTTGTTGTTGGTGTAAATGAATATGACAAAATTGCAGAGCTTATAAAAAGTTTTGACAAGAATAAGGAAAATGTATATTGCAGTGACAAGTGTATGCCAATGCGTAATCTTAAAAGAACGGTTACAACACCTGAGTTTATGGCATACCTTAAAATTGCCGAGGGCTGTGACAACCATTGTACTTACTGCGTTATTCCGTCAATCAGAGGCAAATACCGCAGCCGAAGCATTGAGGATATAGCTAAAGAAGCAAAAAAACTAGTTGCAGACGGTGCGAAAGAGCTGATTGTCATTGCTCAGGACACCACAAGATACGGAATTGATTTGTACGGCGAGTATAAGCTTCCTGCACTTCTTAATGAGCTTTGCCGGATTGAAGATTTACACTGGATAAGACTTCATTATCTTTATCCCGAGCTTGTGACTGATGAACTTATTGATGCAATAAAAAATCAGGACAAAGTGTGTAATTATTTTGATATACCCGTTCAGCATTGTAATGACGACATTTTAAAGCTGATGGGCAGAAAGACCAACAAGAAACAGATTGCCACACTGATAAATAAAATACGAAAAGAAATCCCCGATGCGGTAATCCGCACCACCTTGATTGTCGGTTTCCCCGGCGAAACCGATGAGCAATTTGAGGAGCTTAGGGATTTTGTTACAGAAACCGGCTTTGACCGTTTGGGTGCGTTTACTTATTCTCAGGAGGAGGGCACAGCGGCAGCACGATTGCCGAAACAGCTTGATGACGAGACCAAGCTTGACCGTCAGGAGATGATAATGGTTGACCAGTCGGCTGTATCTGAAGAACTGAATGAGAACAAAATCGGTAAAACTTTTGAAACCCTTGTTGAGGGTTATGATGCGGTTATAAAGCAGTACTATGGCAGAACCTATGGTGATTCTGACGAAATTGACGGCAAGGTGTTTTTTACTTCAAAGAAAAAGCTTCAGCCCGGAAACTTTGTAAATGTTTTTGTTGAGGATTCGGGTGAATATGATTTGTACGGCAAAGTAGTAGAGGAGGATTTGTAAATGAATGTACCAAATATGCTGACCTTGTTTAGGGTTATACTTGTTCCGGTGTTTATGTGGGCACTTTTGTCGGGGTTTTATGTTGTTGCAATCGTTGTTTTTGCTGTTGCATCACTTACCGACCAGCTTGACGGCTACCTTGCACGTAAAAACAATCAGGTTACCACCTTTGGCAAGCTTATGGACCCTCTTGCTGACAAAATTCTTACCATTTCGGCTCTTGTTTGTCTTTTGGGTATAGGTGCAAAATATGTTACAGCCTGGGTGGTTATGATTATAATTGCCCGTGAACTTATCGTGACAGGCATCCGTCAACTTGCAATGGGCGAAAATACGGTTATTGCCGCAAGTAAGTGGGGCAAGGCAAAGACTGTTTCGCAAATGGCGGCACTTATTGCTGTTATGCTTGATTTGATTATTCCGCTTAGATGGGGCGGGTTTGAACTTACCTTCTGGCTTATAGCTCTTGCTGTTGTTTTAACGGTGTATTCGGGCATAGATTACATCGTCAAAAATCGACATCTCATTACGTTTAAGTAAAAATTTTTGCATAGTTTGAAAAATTAATCTAAATTTATATTGACGGAGATATAAAAAGTATGGTATATTATATACAATTCTTATTGCAAAGGCTTTTGCAAGTAAAAAAACATGATTTGACTATACAAGGAGGATTACTAAAATGGATGTTTTTGAAAAAGTAAAGGAAATTACAGCAGAGCAGCTTGACATTGATGAAAGTCTTATTACGATGGATGCATCGTTTATAAATGACCTTGAGGCAGATTCGCTGACACTTGTGCAGCTTATGATGGCTCTTGAGGAAGAATTTGACGTTGAAATTCCCGATGAGGAAGCTGATGAGATTTCAACAGTAGGTGATGCGGTGAATTATATTAACGCAAAATGCTAACATTATAAAAATCTGAACTGCTGTTTTTTTAAAAAACAGCAGTTCGTTTAATTTATACCGAGGTATATTAAAATGAATATACATTATACATTTAAAGATGAAAAACTCCTAAAACTGGCACTTACTCACATTTCTCTTGCCAACGATATGGGGATTGAAAGCAATCAGCGTCTTGAATTTTTGGGCGATAGTGTTTTGTCTTATGTTATTGCATCAAGGCTTTATAATTTGTACCCCAAATTTGACGAGGGCGAGCTTACCAAAATCCGTGCGGCTCTTGTGTGTGAAAAATCCCTTGCGGAGCTCTCGCGTGAAATGAATTTAGGCGACGGAATTATGTTTGGCAGGTCTGAGGCAATGAGCCTTGGTGCGACAAAGGATTCAATTCTTGCCGATACCTTTGAAGCGGTACTTGGAGCAATATTTCTTGACAGCGGGATTGACGCCGCAGAGAAGTGGGTGCTTGATGCGTTTGGTGACCGAGTTGAAAACTTGAAGGCTGTAAGCGAGCGAAACTACAAGTCCGAGCTTCAGATATATTTTCAAAAACGTGACAAGGGTAATGAGGTTGTAAAATATCGTCTTAAGGACAAAAAAGGTCCTGACCATAATCCTGAGTTTTTTGTGGAGGCAATATATAATAACGAGGTAATCGGCGAGGGAAACGGAAAGAATCGCAAGATTGCCGAACAGAATGCTGCAAAGCAGGCACTTGATAAGAGAGATAAGAAAAATGAGAAAGTATAATTTGCCAGTTTTCATTCCACACAGGGGTTGTCCGCATGATTGCGCCTTTTGCAGTCAGCGTAAGATAACCGGGGTTGAAACCGAGGTAACACCAGGTCAGGTAAGGGAAATGGTAAAAAGCTTTTTACAAACCATTGACACCGAAAATTCTTCGATTGAGGTTGCATTTTTCGGCGGCAGCTTTACGGGACTTGAGTTTAAAACTCAAGAAGAGTTTTTAAAGGTAGCTGCGGAGTTTTATCCGATTGTTTCGGGGGTCAGACTGTCTACAAGACCTGATTATATAAATGACGAAATATTGACTCTTTTGAAAAAATACGGGGTGACCACAATCGAGCTTGGTGTTCAAAGCAGTGATGATGAAGTTTTAAGACTTAATAATCGTGGTCACGACTTTGCATCTGTTAAAAAAGCATCACAGATGATAAAGGATCACGGTATTGCTTTGGGACATCAGATGATGCTGGGTATGTATGGTTCAACACCCGAAAAGGACATAAAAACGGTTTCAGATATTATTGCCCTTAATCCTTCCTGCATCAGAATTTATCCTGTGATAACCTTTAAAGGTACTGCAATTGAGGACTACTTCAACAAGGGCGAATATGTGCCTTATACTGTTGAAATAGCTGCGAGCATTGCAAAGGATGCGGTTATTTCGTTTAGAAACGCCGGCATTGAGGTAATAAGGCTTGGTCTTCATTCGTCTGAGGATTTTCAAGATGGTGAAACGGTGGTTTCCGGACCATATCATCCTGCCTTTGGCGAGGTGGTGGAAAGTCTTATTTTGAGGGATAGGATTGAGAAAGAGTTTTTGAAATCAGGTCAGATAAATGGTGAATTTGTGTATTATTGCAAGCCACAGCAGATTTCTCAGGCTGTGGGGCACAAACGGATGAACTGTGTCTACTTTGAAGAAAAGTATAATATAAGATTAAAGGTCTCGGCAAGAGAGGAAGAATAATATGAACAAAATTGCAAGCTTTACGGTTGACCACCGTTACATAAAGGAATGGATATATATTTCACGCATTGACGGTGATATTACCACCTATGATGTCAGAATGAGAAAACCCAATACGGGAGAGCTTATGTCCAATGCACTTATGCAT
Source organism: Clostridia bacterium (assembly GCA_045645805.1). GTDB lineage: Bacteria > Bacillota > Clostridia > Monoglobales > Monoglobaceae > SIG440. The sequence goes on from JAZRJL010000067.1 coordinate 32,011, forward strand.
TCATTTGAGCATCTTTTTGCTACATTTATGCGAAACGGAAAATTAGCCGACACAACAGTATATGTTGGACCTATGGGCTGCCAGACGGGGTTTTACCTTCTTGTGCGCAATGCTGATAACAAGGCTGTGCTTGATGAAGTGAAACGAGTCCTTGGTGAGATTGCTGAATATAAGGGCGAAATGCCCGGAAATTCCGAGATAGAATGCGGAAATTACCGAAATCTTGATTGCCGGCTTGCATCGGTTGAAGCGGCAGAATATCTTAAAAAGATTGAAAATGAAACAGAGAATGATTTAAATTACGAAAGCGGAGAATAGGATGGACAAAAGAAAAATGCTGCTTGTTGCAGTAAATGCAAAGTATGTTCATACCAATCTTGCGGTCAGGTATATTTCACGGTATTGCACAGAAAATGGAGAGGTGTGCAATTTTTGTGAGCATACCATAAACGAGCCACAGACGAATGTGTTGATGCAGCTGTATGCAGCCGAGTGCGATGCATACGGCTTTTCGTGTTATATATGGAATATACGTTATGTGCTTGATATTTGTAAAAGTCTTAAAAAACTCAGACCTCATCGAAAGATTGTTCTTGGCGGTCCTGAGGCGTCGTTTGATGCTGAAAGATTACTTGAAAAATATGATTTTTTAGATTGCATAATCTGCGGTGAAGGCGAAAAGGCTGTGCTTGAATATATCAAGATGCCACCCATGGACAGATGTATTATACATGGGACAAAGCTTGATATGAATGAGCTTGTGTTTCCCTATACCGACGAGGATTTAAAAGCTATAGCAGAAAATGAAAGGCTTGTATATTACGAGACAAGCAGAGGTTGTCCTTTTAATTGCTCGTATTGCCTGTCTTCGGCTAAACAGGGGGTCGAGTTCCTGCAACTTGACCGTATCAAAACGGAGCTTGAAATTCTTGCAAAAAGCGGAGTAATTACAATTAAATTTGTTGACCGTACCTTTAATGCGGACAAAAGGCGAGCAAGTGAAATATGGCGGTTTTGTATGGCCCTTGAAACAGATACCTGCTTTCATTTTGAAATAGGTGCAGATTTGCTTGATGATGAAATGCTTGACTTGCTTAAATCAGCCAAGATGGGGCAGTTCCAATTTGAAATTGGGGTACAGACCACCAATCTTCAAACCATTGCGGCGGTAAGCCGGACAATGGATATTGAAAAGCTTTCAAAAAATGTAAGGGAATTGCGAAAAAAAACAGCTGTTGCCTTACATCTTGATTTAATTGCAGGGCTTCCATATGAGGGGTACAAGTCATTTAAAAAGTCGTTTAATGATGTTTATTCCTTGTCACCCGATGTGCTTCAGCTTGGTTTTTTAAAGCTGCTCAAAGGTTCAGCGTTAAGGAAACGCAGTGACGAGTTTGGTATAAAGTTTTGTGACAATGCACCGTATGAGGTGTTTTCAACCAATTGGTTAACCTTTGATGATATAATAAGGTTAAAGGCTGTGGAGGATGTTCTGGAGCGGTATTACAATTCAGGCAGATTTTATGAGACCCTTGATGCCACCCTTGAATTTTTTGAATCGCCATTTGATTTTTATGAAAAGCTTTCAGTTTACTGGTCGAAAAAAGGTCTTGTGGGTCAGGGTGTTAAAAGAATAAGTCTTTACAGTTACCTTTACGATTTTTTAACACAACAGCTTTGTGAAGAGTGCGTAAAAAAAGTAATGCCAACCCTGAAAAAGGATTTTTCAAGTTGGCATTCAAACGGCGTGGGTACGCCGGACTGGTTTAAACTGTATTAAAATTACGAGTGGCTCCGGTATGCCCGTGGTGACATACCAAACTGCTTTTTAAACTTCCTGATGAAGTAAGGCGGGTTTGAAATGCCTGTCGTTGCGGCGATTTCGGCAACGGGAAGGCTTGTATCTTCAAGCAGGTAGGCAGCGTGGTTCATTGCGATTGAATCGCGATACTGCATAGGTGATTGACCTGTGTATGTTTTAAAGCGGTGTGAAAAATGATACATACTTATATTTTTAGAAGGAGTAAACTCACATTAGAGTTTACTCCTTCTGTGTAATATACTTTATTTTGAACGAATAGCCTATTCAGCAGTGGTCAAGTTTTCGTTGCTTTTTTGTGCTGTTGGTATTTGCATACCTGAATTATCAATTGTGAAATTTTCTTTTAAAATTAACTGTGAAACGGGAACAATTTTGTAGCCGTCTTTTTGCAGATTTTCAATTATGCCTGG
>JAZRJL010000068.1:0-3169 GCA_045645805.1 Clostridia bacterium
AACCTTAGCCTCTTTGCTTTGCGTCACCGACTTTCGTCGATTTTGCTAACTATTATTTTATGTCAGTATATCACAATGATTCGCCTTTGTCAATTCTATTTACTCTTTTGCAAAAACCCAAAGAGTGTCAGCGACCAATTCGTCTGCACCACTGAGCTTGTAAACACTTAATATCACAGTTTCACCGTCATTCTTTTTGTATGTAATTTTAGGAACTTTGTCTTCCATCAATTGATGCTTTAAAGCATCATAGTTCAAAAAGCTTAATACTGCTCTGTGATAATCAGGATCTACTGTTTCATCAACATATTTTGAAAACAACTTTGAAAAATGTTCTTCATTTTCGTTATACTTTAAATATGCAGGCATCAGAATGCGTCTTGCTTTATCGTTTAAGAGCGAAACACGATATATACCATTGTATTTTTCTTTTAAAACAGAAAGCATTGTATCAATTTCAAGTATTCCTGTTTTTACCTGAACATATTCCGTATCTGTGTCAGAGAAAACACTTTGTTGTTCCTTGTTTTGATAATACTGAGCCTTTGCCTCATACATTCTTACTTCGGCTTCTCTTACCAATTCTTCGGTACCGTTATTTTGTGCTCTGTAAGACATTCCGATTGCAACATGATAACCTTTCGGTTTTAATTGACTGGTAAAAATCTCAATACTTTTTTTCACCTCATCCTGCGGAGCATTTTGGCAAAATACCAAAAATTCATCGCCGCCTATTCTGTAAACCTTATGACCGTAAAATACTTCTTTCAATGTGTTGGCAATATATAAAAGCATTTCGTCACCGGCAGCATGACCGTATTTGTTGTTGCAAAGATGGAGTTCATTAACGTCGATATAGATACAAGAAAAATTCAAGGATTTTTCCTCGTCAAAAATCAAAATATCATTTTTGTATGCCACACGATTCAGTGCCCCGGTGAGAGAATCTGTTGTTGCGGCAAGTGTAGTTTTAGTAAGATGATTTTTATTATAAAGTGCCATCGAAAAACAAGCCGAAATTTTTTCAGCCAGCAGTCTTACCTGATTGCCTCGCCCCGAGTTAATAGCAGCCAAAATTGTAATATGATTGGCTTTGTTTATTGTGGCTGAAAGAGAAACCTCTCTGATTTTGTGTTCTTTCAAAAAGCCATAAAAAAAGGAATTTGTTTTTAACATATGCTTATTCGGTTTTATACACAAAATATTAACTGCTCTGTTGTTAAGCTTATGAAACTCTGAAGCATAACGAAACAGCTCTGCACGGAAATGCTTACTTTCTTCTTCCGAAAGCATAACTTCTTCATATTGAGGAGAAATATAGTGATAAAATTCTCCGTCTGTATCAAAGAATATAGCAGACCTTGACTTTGCGAATCTGCAAACTTCAGCCAAGGCATCTTGAATGTTATCTTGTTCGCCGGTAGTTTCCAAAAGTTCTTTTCTGACATTAGATGCACACTCAGTTACAGCATTAGCTTTTCTTTCGTTTGCCATCAGCACCAAGATATATAAACCTATTATGCCAAGCATAATCAAAAATACTAAAAATAAAATATGTGCCATAGTATATGTTCCAGCATGCACCTGTGAGTCATATCTTCCTAATGCTATCATCCATCCAAATTCATCAATGGAAGAATAATGCAAATGAAGATTTTCATTTCTGTACGCAGACAGGAATGATACAAAACCCTTGTCGGAGGATAGCAATTGCTCATATGAAGAATCTTTGTTATACTTGCGGTCCTTTAAAAATGAGATATTACCAAGGTTATCTTGAATTGTGTCTATAAGAATGTCGCCTGAATCTTTTTCGTAAACAAAAAGCTGAGCATCAAGCGCTTCTACCATATTCTTATATCTTTCACCAAGCTTGTCAGGTTTTATAGCACCATATAATATACCAACAGTTTCACCGTTTACCTCAATAGGGACAGCACTTCTTATAAGTTCATAATCATCTTTTGTAATATCTTCGATTCTGCCGCTTATGTATATGCCTTTTTCCTTTTCTTCTTCAAAAGAAATAGCACCATCCAAATTTATAGTACCCGCTTTTGTCGCAAAAGTATTATCAGCATTTAAAATACCTATGTTTTCAATCATACCGATGGATTTAAAGGAGTCAAACAAAAGGCTGTAGTCATCTCCATCGCTATAAAGTTTTGCGGCAAAGCTTGCCATTGTTGCAAGATTTTCTCTGTCAGATGTTAACTGCAGAATAATATCATCCTTTATCTGCTTGGTCTGAACATGAAGACTTTCATATTCTTCCTCTTCGGTTTTATTATATAAATAACTTACCATAGCAAGAAAAACCGCGCATAATAATATCGCGGTGACAATCGTGTATAGAATATTATGTTGTTTAGATTTTTTCTTTCCGTACTTTATTGCCATAACCATTACCTCTTAAATATATAACATTTTCAAAAGTTACATATATCCATATAAAATTATATCATATATAATTCAAATTTTCAATATTTATTGCTATTTTTCTATGAAAACCTCAACTTTTTTTAACAAAAAACAGTAACTTTTGTGCGAAAAACATTTTGCTTGTTTTTTTATATCCTATTATTTGCAAATTTCGTTATGTAATTAGTATGTTAATAATATGTTTTTTCTTTCTCACAGCATAGTCGTACGCAACAGCAGTTCCGCTTTTGGGTTGATAGTCAAACAAGTCCCTTCTGCTGTTTTTACGCCTTGGGGGAAGATAGTTTTTATCGTAATAGACCACGCAGAATTTACTGTGGTTAATCATTTCCTGATTACGCTCTACATAGGAAGCCTTGCCTGCATTTTCCATATGTTCAGGGAAGTATGTACCTTCATAATGTTTCAGCAGACTATCTTCATACCAATCGGGAATATGTTGGAATGCCGACCTGACATATATCCGTTTGATGTGAGGATATTTTTCTTTCAGTTCGGTAACGATTTTATGACATAAGTCATCAAATTCACTTTTGCTCCCGAAGAGGAAGGTATCAATTTTTTGATTTGCAATTAAATTCTCTATAATTTCATACAGGTTATTTTTCAATTCTTCCGTTTCATCAATCTTTCTGTGGCCGAAGAAACAGCAGGTTTTTTCTTTGTCTATATCGGGCATATTCTTTCACAAACCCCCTTTCTCACATAATCAGCATTATGTGTGTAA
>JAZRJL010000069.1:0-1641 GCA_045645805.1 Clostridia bacterium
TGTTTTTTGACCTTTACACAGACAACACGAATGAAAACGCCGCCCGGTCACATTTTTTAAAAAAATATTTTTTATTTTCAAAATTTTTTTGACCGCCGCAAAAAAGCCTAAAAAATCACGCCTTGAACTGAACCCGTAAAAACGGACATTGAAATAAAAAGCCTCTTGTAGTAGAATATAGATATCTACTACAGGAGGTTTTTTGTATGGGAAATAGAAAAGGTCAAAAACAATATTCCGAATCCATAAAGGAGCAAATAAGAAAAGAATATAACGAAGGAGCTTCACAATGCTCGTTAAACAAGAAATATGGAATAAGCAGATATACGATACAATCGTGGTGTGGACTTCGAAGTGAGGTGAATCTTCGAAAAATTGCTCCTTTGAAAAAAGGACGCCCAACAAACAAACCGGAAGATTTGGAGAAAAAGGTAAAACGACTTGAAATGGAAAACGAACTTTTGCGAAATTTTCTTCAAGAGTTGGAAAGGAAGTGAGAGCAAACGTAAAATACAGAGTTATTCATCGCTTTAAGGATAAATATAACGTGCGAGATATGTGCGCATTTTTTGGCGTATCTCGCAGCGGTTATTATGCTTGGATGAAGAAAGCAGATAAAGAGGATCCGGACAAGCTAATAGGCGAACTCATACAAAAATGCCAAAAGAAAACACGAAAAACATACGGATATCGCCGTGTTCAGATTTGGTTATTGCGTGAATATGGTCTTGTAATGAACCATAAAGCCGTACTACGTATCATGAACAAATACAACTTGCTCTCCAAGTCTCGCAGAAGACGCAAATGGGTGCAAAATAACGAGAGCGTACACAAATATACCAATCTGCTTGAGCGCAACTTTTACGCCGAGCGGCCTAATATGAAATGGTGCACAGATATTTCGTATATACCCACAAAAGAAGGATTTGTTTATCTTTCGGTCATCAAGGATTTGTATGACAATTTTGTTGTTGCATACAAGATAGGAACTGAAAACAACAATAACCTTGTTTATGAAACTATTAAAGCGGCAAAAAGAGAGGTCACCGCAGAGCTGCAACTCCACAGTGACCAAGGCTTTCAATACACTTCAGACGGGTATTTTAAGCTAACACAATCTTATCACATAACTCCCTCAATGTCAAGTCCGGGAACGCCATTAGATAATGCTTGTGCTGAAAATTTTTTCAGCACTCTTAAATCCGAATGGTTTCATAAGCATATACCCGCGACCAAGGAGGAGGCTCATCTCCTCCTTGGTGAATACATTCATTTCTACAATTACGAGCGTATTCAACTAAAGACAAAACTGACACCGTATGAAAAACGATGTCAGTTTCATGAAAACGCGAGCTTTTAAGAGTTAATCAAAGATATTCTACGAAAATGCTTTTCTATTTCGTGTCTATTGCCTTGGGTTCACTCCAGATGACCTGCCGCTGGATCTTTATTGATGTTGAGGTAAACAAAGCATTTCGATTGTATTCGTTGTATCAATTTCCCGTCGTTGTAAATGATAATCGCAAAAAAGAATTGAATATGCTGTTTAACTGCCTATTTGCAACAAACGATATATGGGAAAATTACAGTGATTGCTATAATCTGCTGGGATATCTTATACCAATGGCAACACCGATAAAA
>JAZRJL010000070.1:0-23195 GCA_045645805.1 Clostridia bacterium
AAAATCCTCCTGAAAAATTCGAGGATGGATATGATGAATTTAAGGAATTGTACTATGCTTATTCTGACTATGTGGATTTTGTACTTTCTTGTAAGGGGAGTTATAATACATACACTGAAAATATTCCCAAAAAGAGTTCTGCGTTAATGGAGAGCTATAGAGAAATAAAAGTGGAATTGCTTGGTGAGTAAATCCTAAAATAGAAAAGAGATTCTACTTTTGTCAAGTCTATACAATTTAAAAGATTAGTTTGCCGATTTTGATATTTACATATACTATCGGAGCGAGAAAATCGAGTATTCTCGCGGGTTCTAGAGAAAAGTGCTAAAGGAAAAACAGTTGAAAAATTAAGGAAAAAATAGTAGGTCTTATTATTCACTGTTCACCTAACTTGACAAAATCATAAGAAATATATAAAATACAACTTTTTTAATATAAAACAAGGAGAGGAAATATGAAATTAGACAATAGTATAATATCAATTGAGATTGCGAATCACGGTGCGGAATTAAAATCAGCAGTTAAAGACGGCTTTGAGTATATGTGGTGCGCAGACGAAAAATACTGCAAGAACTTCGCCGGTTCTCTTTCCGATTGTAGGTTCTCTTAAGGATAAATCATATAAGCTTGACGGAAAAGTTTATCAGATGAATCAGCATGGGTTTGCCAGAGATTATGAATTTGAACTTATTGATTATGATAACACTTCTGCTACATATATTTTCAAAGATAATGAAGAAACATTAACAAAATATCCTTTTAAGTTTAATCTTACAATCAAATACACTTTAATAAACAATAAAATTAAAATTGACTGGACAGTGAAAAATAAAAACGATAGAATTATGAGTTTTTCAATAGGTGCACATCCTGCCTTTAATTTAAAAGAAGGGGACAACTATTTTAAATTTGATACCGATAATGATATTGTGTATAATCTTATTGACGAAAAGGGTCTATACGACAAAAACAGTGTGCATACCTTAAAGAATGACGGATATGTCAAAATAACAGATGATATGTTTGATAATGATGCTCTGATAATTGAAAACAGTCAGGCAAAAGAAGTAACTATCTGCGATAAAAGAAAATCAGCTTATCTTAAAGTCAAATTCGAAACAGAGCTTTTTGGCCTGTGGTCTCCTGCCAAAAAGAGAGCTCCTTTTGTATGCATAGAGCCATGGTACGGAAGATGCGACCGCAACGACTTTGATGGAGAACTTTCAAAGAAGGATTATATCATTAACCTGAATCCTCACGAAGAGTTCAATGCGTCTTATGAAATAGAATTATTGTAAATAAAATAAGTTGCCTCTAAACCTTATATCTCGCAATATAAAGAATGTCAAATTTTGTCGAAAAAATAAAGCCTTCCACTCAAGGGGAAGCCTTAGGAAAATGCAAAAATTTTTTGTCCCTACTTTTACAAAATTATAAGGTTAATTTTATTTTTAAAAAGCAAAGGAGCTTTGTACATATGAAAAAAAGGGTTATCAGCTTTGCAATTACACTTTTAATAGTATCCTTATGCGGTTGTGGCGAAAAAGAAACTGTCCCTGTGGTTAGCCAAAAACAGCAGATAAATGAAACAATAAGTATTGTTGCAGTTGGTGACAATCTTCTTCATATGCCCGTTATTAAAAGTGGTCAAAGAAATGATGGAAGCTATGATTTTTCTCATATATTTGAAAAGCTTCAGCCGACATTTAAAAATGCCGACCTTGCTGTTATCGGGCAGGAAACTGTTTTTGGCGGTGAGCATCTAGGATATTCGGGGTATCCCCTTTTTAATTCGCCATCAGATATGGGTAAAACCTTGGTGAATGAGGGTTTTGACATTGTTCTCCACGCATCAAATCATGTTGTTGATAAATGGGCAGAGGGGATTGAAAATACTCTTAAATTCTGGGAAAATTATCCTGAAGTAACCGTCCTTGGAATAAATGAGAGTGAGGAAGAAAAAAATCAGGTAGATATAGTGGAGGTAAAGGGCGCAAAGCTTGCTGTGCTTAATTATACCTATGGTACAAACGGACTTTCAGTGCCTGCTGAGAAAAGTTATCTTGTGAATTATATTGACGAAGAGAAGATAAAAAAAGATACCGCATTCTCAGAGGCAAATGCGGACTTTACCATTGCGTTTATGCATTGGGGAACGGAGTATATGGTCAAGCCTGACGAATTCCAGACCGAATTGTGCAAAAAAATGTGTGAATGGGGTGTGGACCTTATAATCGGCTCGCATCCCCACGTAATTCAGCCGGTGGAGTGGTACAGCTGCGAGGAAAACGGCAACAAAATGCTTGTGTATTATTCCCTTGGCAATTTTGTATCACGTCAGCTTGAGGCACGAAATCTTTTGGGTGGTCTTGCAGATATTGAGCTTAAGTTCAATGGTGAAAGGGTATATATCCACGACTATAAATTTGTACCCATTGTTACACATTACAACACAAGCTTTACAGATTTTGATGTTTACCGTCTTTCTGAATACAACGACGATTTGGCAAGCGGTCATGGTGTTGCAAGCCGTGACGGAGCGGTAAGTGTAAAGCGGTGGCGGGATATGGTAACCACAGTCTTTGACGGTTATGATACAATATGTGTTGAAGGTTTTTAACTTAGTCTGATTTTTTTAAACTTTCAACCAGTTTTTCGTCGGGTGTAACATAAACTGTGTAGTTGGTTTCATAAATAACAAAGCCGGGTTTTGAGCCGTTTGGTTTGCGGATATTTTTGACAAGAGTGTAGTCAACAGCAACCCCTGTTGCCTTTTGTGCCTTGCTGTAATATGCGGCAATTGTTGCGGCTTCAACAAGTGTGTTGTCGGGAACTTCACCGCTTCCGTTTGTGCGGATAATAACGTGTGAACCGGGTATTTGCTTTGTATGCAGCCACATATCGGTTGAGTATGCAGTGCGAATTGTAAGCTCGTCGTTTTGCTTGTTGTTTCTGCCAACCAAAATGGTATAACCATCGGATGATATAAATTCCAAAGGCATAGATTTCTTCTGTGCCTTTTTCTTTTTGTTCTTTATGGCGGCAAGGTAGCCTTGTTCACGAAGCTCTTCGCGGATTTCGGTGATGTCGGCATAACTTGATGCACGGGTTATGGAATCAAGCACAGTTTCAAGGTATGAAAGCTCGGCTTTGGCATCCGCAAGCTGTGCGGTGGAATGTTCCTCGGTTGCTTTTGCTTTGGTGTAGAGCTTATAGTATCTTTGTGCGTTTTTTACCGGTGAGAGTTCAGGCTTGAGTGGGATTTTTACCTCAGACAAGTCCTCTGAATAGTAATTTTCGAGGGTGACAGAATCAATTCCCGAATCAAGTTGGTAGAGGTTTGCTGTCAGCAAATCCCCGTAAATTTTATATTTTTCTCTGTCCTGAACAGACTGGATATTTTCGGTATGAAGAGCAATTTTCTTTTCGCAGCGGTCAATATTGTTTGAAACAAGCTTTACCGTGCTTGCTGCCCTTTGGGTAAGTCTGTCGTGCATATCCCGTGATGCAAAAAACGCTTCAACCGCCTGACTCAGTGAAGGATATTCAACCTCTTTTGTAACAGTATCATATTGACAAAGTTTTGTGCAGGAAAATGAAAGAGGTTTTTCGGTTTCCTTATCAAGAACAACTAATCCGCCGTGGCTGCAGGTGCATTCAGTAATAAAATCAGCGGTGTGCTTTGCAAAGGCACAAGGGTCGGTATCACACGCAAAAACGCGTGTGCTTTTGTGCATACGGAATACTGTTTCTCTTGCAAGCAAAGGGCTCATTCCTGTAAATTCCGAAAGCAGGAATTTGTCAAGTAGTATATCTGACGGACATTCAGAAAGCTTTTTGCAAAGGTTATCGATATCTACTGAATTTGGGTTTGACTTGTTCTGTGATGGGGGTAGCTCGTAAATAAGTCCCGGCAAAACCTGACGTACGGCACTGGTGGTAAAGTCAACGTGTTTTATGCTGTCGATAATTTTGTTGTCGTTTTGGACAAGTATAATATTGCTGTGCTTGCCCATAATCTCAACAACAAGACTTTTTTCTGTAAGGTCACCCATTTCGGTATAACATTCAATGTCAATCCTGATAATGCGGTCAAAATCTATCTGTGAAATTCTTTTGATTCTGCCTCCGGTAAGATGCTTGCGGAGTATCATACAGAAAAGAGGTGCGGTTATGGGATTTTGACGGCTGATTTCTGTAAGATGAAGTCTTGGGTTTGCTGTTGCAGCAGAAATGACAAGGCGAAAAAGACCCTCCCTTGTGCGGACAGAAACAGTAATTTCGTCACGCTCGGGTTGGTGGATTTTATCAACTTTTCCGTCTGTGAGTAATTGTTTTAATTCTCTAACAATTCCGTGGGTTACAAAGCCGTCAAATGCCATAAAATAATTCCTCGTTTTTTCTTAATCTGGGGGTATGATGCCCAATCTAATTTTTGCTATTTATATAAGTATACAACAAAAGGAAAAATTTTTCAAATATTATTTGCTTTTTTTGAAAAAGTATGTTAAAATATAGTGATAATATTTAAAATGGCGGAAGTTTTGATTAAATATCCGCTTAAGGAGGCAATAAAATGCTTAAAAGTATGACCGGATTTGGCCGTGCGGAGTGTGCGGTTGACGGTTTTAACATAAAGGTTAATCTTAAATCGGTTAACCACAGATATATGGATGTTTCGGTTAAGGTACCCAAGTATTATACCTTTGTAGAGGACGAAATACGTAAAACAGCGGCAAAGTATATTTCACGAGGCAAGGTTGAAGTTTTTGTCTCGGTTGAACGTACCGAGGGCAGCGGTAAAACTGTTGTTATTGACCGTGATGTTGCTGAAAATTACATAAATGCCCTTAAATCCCTTAATGAATTCGGGATTGAGGACGATGTAAAAATTTCAACAATTTCTCAGTACCACGATATATTCAAGATTGAAAATACCGAGGAGGATGAGGAGCGTATCACAAAGCTTATTTGCGACGTATTTTCTCTTGCTGCAGAAGATTTTGTAAATATGCGTATAAACGAAGGCAAGAATATGGAGGCTGATATACTTTCGCATCTTGATATCTTAGCACAAAATCTTGCCCTTGTTGAGGAAAGATATCCCAAAATAGTTGAAGAATACAGAAACCGTCTTTTTAGAAAGGTTTCAGAGGTTCTTGAAGACAAGAATGTTGACGAGACAAGAATTGTTACAGAAGCTGCAATTTTTGCCGAGAAGTCGGATATCGGTGAAGAAACAGTAAGACTTGCCAGCCATATTAAGGAATTTAAAAAGGCAATCAAGACCGATTTGCCAATCGGTAAAAAGCTTGATTTTATGATTCAGGAAATGAACCGTGAAACCAATACAATGGGTTCAAAGGCAAACGATATTGAGATTTCAAAGATTATTGTTGAGATGAAATCCGAGATTGAAAAAATCAGAGAACAAATTCAGAATATTGAGTAGGTCTTTTAGAGGATGAAAGGAAAAAACTTATGAAGCTTATAAACATCGGTTTTGGTAATATTGTATCAGGTGACAGAGTGGTGGCAATTGTCAGCCCTGAATCTGCACCTATAAAGCGTATTGTTCAGGATGCAAGGGATAAGGGACTTCTTATTGACGCTTCCTGCGGAAGACGTACCCGTGCGGTTATTATTACCGACAGCGACCACATAATTCTTTCGGCAATTCAGACCGAAACGATTGCAGGCCGTGCGGCTGTTAAGGATGACGTGACTGAAACCAAGGATGACGGAGAGATTGAAAATGAAGAATAAAGGCAATTTGTTTGTTATTTCAGGACCATCAGGTGTTGGAAAGGGTACTGTGTGCCGCAGACTTGTTGAGGATAACAAAAACGTTTCGGTATCGGTTTCGGCAACAACACGAAGGCCCCGCACTGAGGATACTGAGGGAGTGACATATTATTTCAAGACCGAGGATGAGTTCAAAAAAATGATTGACGAAGGCAAATTCCTTGAATGGGCTGTGTATAACGGAAATTATTACGGAACACCCCTTGAAGCAATTGAGGAAAAGATAGCTCTTGGTCAGGATATAATTTTAGAGATTGAAGCTCAGGGTGCATTAAAGGTTATGGAAAAGAAGCCTGATGCGGTTTCGGTTTTCATTGCACCGCCTGATACCCAGACACTTTATGAAAGACTTCGGGGCAGAGGCACCGAAAGCAAAGAGGAAATTGAACGAAGAGTCAAGGCTTCAGAGTGGGAGCTTGAACAAAAGGATAAGTATAAATATGTTGTGGTAAATGACGATCTTAATACGGCAGTTGCTGCAATTGAAAATATTATGAAAAATGAAAGGGAGAAGATTTAATTATGATGATTTATCCGCCTATTACAGAACTTGTAAAAAAGACAGGCAGCAGATATGCATTGGTTATTGAAACGGCTAAAAGAACAAGACAGCTTGTTGAGGGAGCGCAGAAGCTGTCTGAAGTAAAGACTTCAAAAGATGTTACCGTTGCGGTAAACGAGATTTTTGAAAACAAGGTTGAAGCTGTTGAAAAAAGAATGGCAGCAGTCGAGGATGTTTTGACTGAGGCTTAAAATAGTGTTCTTTAATCCGGACTGCTCGCTTTTTTGAGTGGTCCTTTGCTTTAGATTGGGATAGAAAATGATTGCAAAAGTAGTGCTTAACAACAAAGAACAAAATATTGACCGTACCTTTGATTATCTGGTACCAAAGGCTTTGGAAAGCAAGGCTTTGATTGGTATGCGTGTAAAAGTTCCATTTGGGTTCAGAAACAACTCAGTTGAGGGAATTATTGTTGAGCTTTTGCAATCAAGCAGCTTTGAAAAGCTGAAAGAGATTAAGGACATTGTAGGAAATGAGCCTGTTTGCTCGCCTAAAATGCTTGAGCTTGGGCTTTGGTTAAGCAAAAAATATTTTTGCACACTTTATCAGGCGATAAGGCTTATGACGCCGCCGGGAATGACATCAGGGGTAAGCGAAAAGACCATCAAAATTGCAAAGCTTTGCATAGAACGAGACTTGGCTTTTGAGGTCAAGGAAGAGCTTCGCCAAAAAGGGGCAACAGTGCAGGCAAGGGTGCTTGAAGCACTTTTGATGTCGGAGGATATCCCTGTTTCAAAGCTTGTTAAAGAAAAAGGTGCAAGCTATGATGCAATTCGTGCTTTGGTACAAAAGGGTTATATCAGGACTTATGAGGAACAGCGTGTGCGTGAAGCCTTTGATGAGACAAAATATCAGAAGACAACAGCTTACACACCTACCCCCGAACAAAAAACGGTGATTGACCACCTATATTCGGTTATTGATGATGAAAAACCTGAAAAAATTTTGCTTCGCGGGGTTACAGGAAGCGGCAAGACTGAAGTGTTTCTTCAGGCGATTGACCGTGTTATGGAAAAGGGGAAAAATGCAATTATGCTTGTTCCTGAAATATCCCTTACACCGCAAATGGTACAAAGGTTTGTGGGCAGATTTGGCAAAAGGGTTGCGGTTATTCACAGTGCACTTTCCCAGGGCGAGAGATTTGACCAGTGGAACAAAATCAAACGCGGCGAGGTAAGAGTTGTTGTGGGGGCGCGGTCGGCGATTTTTGCACCGATGGATAATATTGGAATAATTATTCTTGACGAGGAACACGAAAACAGCTACAAGTCCGAAACCGCTCCCAGATACCACGCAATTGATGTTGCCGAAAAACGTGCAGAAGATGAAAATGCAGTATTGCTTCTTGCGTCTGCTACCCCTTCGGTAACCGAATATTATGATGCAAAAAACGGAGATTATACTCTTTTTGAAATGACAAAGCGTTACAACGAAAGTGCAATGCCCATTGTGCATATTGTAGATATGCGTGGTGAGCTTTTTGAAAACCGCAACAAGTCTCCTATAAGCTTAAGGCTTCAGGCTGAAATCAAAAAAAATCTTGATAATGGCGAAAAAACGATTCTGTTTTTGAACCGACGTGGATATTCAACCTTTGTTTCCTGCCGTGAATGCGGTGAGGTTATCAACTGTCCCGATTGCAGTATTGCAATGACCTATCACAAAAAGACAGATACTTTATCCTGTCATTATTGCGGTTATACAATACGTAATGTCAGTGAATGCCCTGCCTGCGGCTCGGAATATGTGAGATATTTTGGCACAGGAACGCAAAAGGTTGAGGAAGAGTTAAAAAGGCTTTTCCCTACAGCCGGAATTTTGCGTATGGATACAGACACTACCTCGCAAAAGGGCGGACACGAAAAAATACTTGACGAGTTTCGCAAAAAAGGCTCGGATATACTTCTTGGAACGCAAATGGTTACAAAGGGCCTTGATTTTCACGAGGTGACACTTGTCGGTGTTCTTGCGGCAGATACAGCACTTGCAGTTGATGACTTTCGAGCAAATGAACGCAGCTTTTCGCTGTTTACTCAGGTGTGCGGCAGAGCCGGCAGAGGTGATATTCCCGGCAGGGCGATTATACAGACCTATCAGCCATTCAATTCAACAATCAGTTATGCCAAAACCCATAATTATGAGGGCTTTTACGAAAATGAAATAACACAGCGAAAACGGTTGAATTATCCACCATTTTGTGACATAATATATATTATGGTTACAGGTGAGGATGAGGCGGAGGTCAAGATGTGTGCTGAGGAAATCGGCAAGGTTATAAAGAAAGCCGGACAAAAAAATACGGAGATTTTGTCACTTTTCGGACCTGCACCTGCACCTATTGAAAAAATACGAAATAATTACCGTTTTAGAATTTTGGTGAAATGCAACTATTCGGATACTGTCCACGGTATTATGAGAGAAATATATGAAAATCACGAAAAGGTAAGAAAAAAGGTATATCTTACCCTTGATGTAAACCCTGTAAATATGTTTTAATAATTTTAAACTTTAAGATAAGGTTGGTAAAATAAAATGGCAATAAGAAACATAGTAAAACACGGTGATGATGTTTTAACAAAAAAATGCAGAAAAGTTGAAGTTTTTGACCAAAGACTCTGTGATTTGGTTGAGGACCTTTTTGATACACTTTATGATTCCGGCGGTGCAGGTCTTGCTGCACCTCAGGTAGGTGTTCTTAGACGGATTGCGGTTGTGGATATCGGTGATGGACCATATGAGCTTATCAATCCCGAAATAATAGAAACCGATGGCGAACAGTACGGTGCCGAAGGGTGTTTAAGCTATCCGGGACAGTTTGGTATGGTAAAAAGACCAAACTATGTAAAAATCAAGGCTCAGGACCGCACAGGTGTATGGCATGAATACGAGGGAGAAGAACTTCTTGCCCGTGCCTTCTGTCACGAAACAGACCACCTTGACGGGAATATGTTTATGCGACTTGTGGATGAATGGGTTGAGGTTGAACAGGATTAGGCTGACAGTAGATAAACAAACAGAGAGGAATGACAAAAATGAAAATTCTTTTTATGGGTACGCCCGAATTTGCTGTACCATGCCTTAAAGCACTTGTTGACCAAGGTCATCAGGTGTGCGGAGTTGTAACACAGCCTGACAAGCCTCAGGGCAGAGGCCACAAGTTGACTCCACCTCCGGTAAAGGTTCTTGCTAAGACTTGCGAAATAGAGGTGTTTCAGCCAGAAAGCTTAAAGGATTTTGCATTTAAGGATGAGCTTGAAAGGCTTGACCCTGAAATGATTGTAGTTGTGGCTTACGGCAAAATTCTGCCTGAATATATTTTGAACTATCCAAAGTATGGGTGTATAAATATGCACGCATCACTGCTTCCCAAGTACCGTGGTGCAGGACCTATACAGTGGTCGGTTATCAATGACGAAAAAACAACGGGTATAACCTCGATGCTTATGGAAAAAGGTCTTGATACGGGAGATATGCTTCTTAAATGTGAAACCGAAATCGGTGAATATGAAACTGCGGGGCAGCTTCACGACAGACTTATGGTTATGGGAGCTGAATTATTGATAAAAACTGTGGATGCAGCTGAAAAAGGCGAGATTTGTCCAAAAAAACAGTGTGATGAAGAATCAACCTATGCGCCGATGATAAGTAAGGAAACGGCAAAAATTGACTGGACAAAATCTGCAAGAGTAGTTTCAAAGCTTATCTGCGGAATGAATCCATGGCCTGTTGCACATACTTTATACAAAGGCGAGGTTCTTAAAATCTTTTCTGCAGAGGTTTTGGGCAATGTAAAAGGAAGCTGCGGTGAAATACTTTGTGCCGACAATGATGGTATAAAGGTTGTTTGCGGCGATAATACTGCAATTCTTTTAAAGGAAGTTCAGTTTGCCGGCTCAAAACGGATGCAGGTAAGGGATTATCTCAATGGACACTCCGTTGAGATTGGAGAAGTTCTTACCTAAAATTGAAAGGAAGATGATTTATGTATCCAATGGGATATTTTTACGGAATTGATATGACATATATTATGCTTGTGCTTCCGGCACTTATTTTTGCAATGTATGCACAAAGCAAGGTAAACACTACTTTCAACAAATACCGCACGGTGGCAAACCGTCGTGGATATACGGGTGCTGAAATTGCAAGACGTATTCTTGATATGAACGGTCTCCAAAATATTGCGATAGAACGTGTAAGCGGAAACCTTACTGACCATTTCAGTCCAAAGGAAAATATAATCAGACTGTCCGACAGCACGTATCAAAGCACTTCGGTTGCGGCAATAGGCGTTGCGGCACACGAGGTAGGGCACGCAATTCAGTATGCACAAGGTTATGGCCCTATTAAGCTTCGCAACTCAATTGTTCCGGTTGTGCAGATTGCTTCATTTGCGGCATGGCCTCTTGCAATAATGGGTGTGCTTTTCAGTTTTTCAAAGCTTGCTAATTTTGGCGTTATTTTATTTGGTCTGGTTGTTTTGTTTCAGATTATAACTTTGCCGGTTGAGTTCAACGCATCAAACCGTGCATTAAAAACACTTGGTGACAATCTGATACTTGAAAGCGATGAGCTTTCGGCGGCTAAAAAGGTTTTAAGTGCGGCAGCAATGACCTATGTTGCGTCAGCTGTGGTTGCAATAGCTAACCTTTTAAGACTTTTATCGATTGTGGGTTTTGGTGGAAGAAACAGAGACTAATAAAAAGAAACGGAGAACGGTTATGGAAGCACGTGAAGTTGCTTTAAAAGCTCTTTACAGCATTGAGAAAGAGGGGGCATATACAAACAAAGCGCTTTCGGAGGCTTTAAATACAGATTGTATATCTGCTGTTGACAAGGGGTTTGTTACCGAGCTGATATATGGGATTGTTGCAAACAAAGCGGCTGTTGATTATATAATTTCACGATTTTCAAAAGTAAAAATAAAAAAAATGACCCCATGGGTGTTAAATATCCTTCGTATGGGGATTTATCAGATTTTTTATATGAATAGAATCCCCCAAAGTGCTGCCTGCAACGAGTCGGTAAAGCTTGCAAAAAGATATTCTCACGGTGCAGGAGCGGGCTTTGTAAACGGGGTGCTTCGCAGTGCTGCAAGGGCAAAGGAAGAATTTTCTTTTCCAAAGACCGATGATGCTGTAAATGATTTGTCCCTTGAATATTCTTATCCCGAATGGATGACAAAAAGGATTGCATTGGAATACGGCATTGAACGTACAAAGGAGCTTTTTGAAGAATGCAGAAAACCACATCCGGTTGCCGTAAGAGTAAATTTGCTTAAAACGGACGTTGAAACGGTGCAAAATCGTCTTGAAAATGAGGGGCTTGAATGCAGCATATATAATGACCTTGATGGATGTCTTGTGGTTTCTGGAAAGCTTAATGTGAACAAGTCAGATTCGTACAAAGAGGGTCTTTATTCATTGCAGAATATTTCATCACAAAAGGCGGTACAGCTTCTTGATGCAAAACCGGGAGAAATTGTGATTGATATGTGTGCTGCACCCGGCGGAAAAAGCTGCGGAATTGCCGAGCGAATGGAAAACAGGGGAAAGGTATATTCCTTTGATATTTTTCCTCACAAGATAGAGCTTATTGAAAGAACGGCAAAAAGGCTTGGAATTGAAATTATTGATGCAAGAGTAAATGATTCAACCAAGCTTTGTAAGGAGCTTATTGAATCGGCAGACCGTGTTTTGGCGGATGTTCCGTGCTCGGGACTTGGTGTTATACATAAAAAGCCTGATATAAAATGGTCACGAAACGATGCGGATATAGATGAGCTTTGTGCCATACAAAGACAAATACTTTCAAATGCTGCCCGATATGTGAAACCGGGCGGTGTGCTTGTTTACAGTACTTGTACCATACTGCCTGAGGAAAACAGAATGATGACAGAGGCGTTTTTAAAAGATAACAGTAATTTTGAAAAGGTGTATGAGGAGCAAATTCTTACGTCAGAAATGGGAGAAAGCGGATTTTATATCTGCAAAATGGTGAAAAAATGAAAAAAGAGCTTTTAAGTATGTCTCTGGCAGAACTTGAAGAGTTTGTTACAGAGCTTGGTCAGCCAAAATTCCGTGGCAAGCAGATTTACGGCTGGCTGCAAAAGGGTGTTGAAGATTTTGACGGTATGATTAACATTCCCAAAAATCTTCGTGAACTTCTTGATGAAAACAGCTATATAGGTGCAGTTAAAATTTCTAAAAAGTTTATGTCAGCCATTGACGAAACCCGTAAGTATCTGTTAAAATTAAGTGACGGCAATTTTATTGAGGCTGTGCTTATGAAATACGAGTACGGATATACAGTATGTATATCGTCTCAGGTAGGTTGTCTTATGGGCTGTAAATTCTGTGCCTCCACAATCGGCGGCAAGGTACGTGATCTTCTTCCCGGAGAGCTTTTAAGTCAGATTATATGTGTGCAAAAGGACTTGGGAAAGCGGATTTCCAATGTGGTAATGATGGGAATTGGCGAGCCTCTTGATAACTTTGACAATGTGGTTAAGTTCATTGAGCTTGTAAATGCTGACGATGGACTTAACATAGGACAAAGACATATCTCGCTTTCTACCTGTGGTATTGTTCCTAAAATTCGTCAGCTTGCAGAGCTTGAAATGCAGATTACATTGCTTATTTCTTTGCACGCCCCTAATGACGAAAAACGCTCGGCGATTATGCCCGTAAACAAAAAATATAACATTAAAAGTGTGCTTGAGGCTTGTGATTATTACATACAAAAAACGGGCAGACGGATATCGTTTGAATATACTCTTATTTCAGGAGTGAATGACAGTATGGATGAAGCGGATGAGCTTTCAGACCTTTTAAGAGGAAGGCTTTGCCACGTAAATCTTATACCTGTCAACAAGGTTGAGGAAACCGGATTTTCAAAAAGTGATAAAAAGGGCATAGAGGCTTTTAAAAATCGTCTTGAAAAACGGGGAATTTCTGCAACGGTCCGCCGTGAAATGGGCAGTGATATAAATGCTGCATGCGGACAGCTTAGACGGCAGAATGCTTCCCGAAATGAAGATTAAATTTTATTCCAAAAGTTCGGTTAAGCGGACAGAAAGGATGTTGATAATATGTTTGTTGAAGTATACGGCCTGACACACACAGGTCAGATAAGAGAATTAAATGAAGATAGCTTTAAAATCAGCGGTTTTAAAGCTGGCAAGGCTTTGGGTGTTTGCGTTCTGGCTGACGGAATGGGCGGTCACAATGCCGGTGAGGTTGCAAGCGGTATTGCAGCCGAGCTTGTGTGTGACGACCTTGTTGAACGTCTTGATGAAAATGACAGTCATAAGATATCGTTAAATATTGCGGCGGCTATTGATTTTGCAAATTCCGAGGTATACAATATGTCCCTTAAAAATCCCCAACAGGCGGGAATGGGTACAACTATAGCAGTGGCATATGTTAATGAAAATTCAGTAATAATTGCCAATATAGGTGACAGTCGTGCATATCTTGTATCGGATACGGTAATACGAAAAATCACAGTTGACCATTCGGTTGTTGAGGAGCTTGTAAAAAGCGGAAGTATTACAAAGGCACAGGCACGCAACCATCCTGACAAAAATATTATAACACGGGCTCTTGGTACCGAAAAGTTTGTTGATGCGGACTATTACGATTATACACCCGTGGATGGTGATGTTATACTTTTGTGCAGTGACGGACTTTGGGAAATGCTTGATGATAAGGAAATAAAAAAGATAATAAATGCTTCTGAAAATATAAAAACAGCGGTTAAATCGCTTATTGATGCGGCAAACAAAAACGGCGGAGTAGATAACATAACAGTGGTTGCCCTTCAGTTTAAAAAGGAGGAAAACATATGACACTAATCGGCAAGGTTCTTGCGAACCGTTATGAAATAATCGAAGAAATAGGCAGCGGCGGTATGGCTGTTGTATATAAGGCAAAATGCAAGCTTTTAAACCGTTTCGTTGCAGTAAAGGTTTTAAGACCCGACCTTCAGAATGATGACGAGTTTGTACGCCGTTTCAATGTCGAGGCTCAGGCTGCGGCAAGTCTTACCCATCCCAATATTGTTTCTATATTTGACGTGGGTAATGAGGATGGACTTCACTATATAGTTATGGAGTATATTGAAGGCAAAACACTTAAGGAATACATTGATGAAAAGCACATCCTCCCCTGGCGTGAGGCAGTGGGTTATGCGGTGCAGATTGCAAAGGGTCTTCAACAGGCTCATCAGAATTCAATAATTCACCGTGATGTTAAGCCACATAATATAATTATGAAAAACGACGGTGTGTTAAAGGTTACTGATTTTGGTATTGCCCGTGCAAATGTTCAGGCAACAATGACCTGTGAGGACAGTGCTATCGGCTCGGTTCATTATATTTCTCCTGAGCAGGCGCGTGGTGGGTATACGGACGAACGTTCGGATATATATTCTCTTGGAATTGTACTTTACGAAATGCTGACAGGCACCGTTCCCTTTGACAGTGAAAGACCTGTAACGATTGCAATAATGCATCTTCAGGATAAACCGATTCCGCCCAGAGAACATAATCTCAGCATTCCGCTGCCACTTGAAAGAATTGTGCTCAAGGCAATGACCAAGGAGGTTTCGGGCAGATATAAGAATGCAGGCGAAATGATTGACGAGCTTGAGGCCGTTTTGAATGACCCTAATCGTGAGATTATACCTGAGGAAAGTGAGAAGGCAGACATTGCTCAGGAAGAAACGGGATATACAATCAAAATGCCTGCAATTAAGATGGAGCTTCCAAAGGAACCTGAACCCCAAAAACAACCTGAAAGTCATATTAAGGATAAAAGCGAGACCTTTGGTGCTGAGGAAAGCAGAAAGAAGACAAAAAAGGCAAAGCCTGCTGCGGTTGATATTGACAAAAAGAAGGAAAGAAAGGTAATAACCATTGCTATTGTATGTGCGGTTGCGGTTATTGCACTTATATCAACGGCATTTCTTTCTCTGTCGGGACTCGGTGGTATGCTTATAGGCAGTGAAATGGTTGAGATACCTGACCTTGATGGACTTCTTTATGAAGAGGCAATTGAAAAATATGTTGATATTGAGGATAAAGATGCTGAGTACAAGTTCAATATTATCCGTGGAAAAACTGTAGAAAGCAAGCTTGAAAAGGATACAATTCTTTCTCAGGACCCTGAGGCGGGAAGCAAAATAAAGAAAAAGGAAGTTATTGTAATTACCGTTGAACTCAGTGGCGGAAGCTCGGAAATAAATCTTAAAAATTATGTAAGATATCAGGATTCCAGAGATGTTGAGATTGAGATGAATGAGCTTGGTCTTAAGGCTGAATTTGAAGAAGAATTCAGTGATACCATCCCCACAGGTTCGATTATAAGACAGGAGCCTGTTGCAGGCACGCCGGTTAAAAAGGGAGACAAGATAGTATTTTATGTAAGCAAGGGCCCTGAAGACGGCGAAAAGAAAGACGACGACAAAACAAAGACTGATGAGTCGGGCGATGAAACCTCAAATCAGGGCGGAAGTACGACCAATCAACCCGAAAATGATAAGCCGGTTGTTCAGAAAAAGAGTACAATGATGACAATTTACGGACCTAAGGACAAGGCAAGTGCTCTTGTTCAGGTAAATGTAAACGGCACAAATGCTTACAGCAAAAACCTTGAAAAAGGTAAAAGTGATGTTGTAAGACTTGAAGGCACATCAAATACCGTTGAGGTTGAAATCTTCTATGACGGGGTTTCACAACAAAAGGGTACTGTAAGACTTCATTAATAAAGGAATTGGTACAGTAAATGAATAATCTTGAAGGGGTTATAGTGAAAGGTATAGGTGGTTTTTACTACGTAGATACCGATAAAGGAATTATAGAGTGTCGGGCAAAGGGTATTTTCCGCAAAGACGGAACAAAGCCTCTTGTGGGTGACAGTGTTGAGGTTGAGTTGAACAACGACAAAAAAACAGGTACGGTTGCGGCGATTTCAAAACGCCGCAACACCCTTGTAAGACCCGCTGTGGCAAATGTGACACAGATGCTTGCTGTTGTTGCGTTGGAAAGTCCAAAGCCCAACACATATGTCCTGGACAAGCTGATTGCATCGGCAGAATATGCAAAGCTTAAGGTTGCACTTTGCTTTAACAAAAGTGACCTGAGTGATGATTTGCAGCTGCCGCAGCTTTATCAAAATGCAGGCTTTGATGTGGTTGTGACAAGTGTAGCCCAAAACCAGAATGTTGACCGGATAAGAGATTTGCTTAAAGACGAAATTACGGTGTTTGCCGGAAATTCAGGGGTAGGAAAGTCAAGTCTTTTGAATGCGGTTATGGGCGAAAGTATTTTTGAAACAGGCAAGGTCAGCCAAAAGACCGAGCGTGGAAGACACACCACCCGATATTCAGAGCTTGTGCAGTTGCCCTTTGGTGGATATATAATTGATACACCGGGATTCAGTTCGTTTGAGCTTGAAGAGGTTATGCCGGAGAATTTGCACGAATTATTTCGTGAATTTTCAGATTGCCCCGGAGAATGCAGATTTCAGGATTGCAGACATATTGCCGAGCCTGACTGCAGGATACTTGAAGCATTGAAAAACGAAGAGATTTCAAAAAGCAGGCACGAAAGCTACAAGCTGCTTTTTGATGAAATTAAAAAAGCAAGACAAATTTTTTAGATAAATAAGGAGAGCTTTAAAAATGAGTGAGAAGCAGATAAAAATTGCACCATCAATACTTGCAGCTGACGCGGCAAATCTTGGTGCAGAGCTTGAAAAAATAAAGAGTGGTGGGGCAGACTATGTTCATATTGATGTTATGGACGGTCATTTTGTTCCTAACTTCGGATTTTCACCAGATATTACAAAAATGCTGAGAAAGGTTTCGGACCTTGTTTTTGACGTGCATCTTATGATTTCTGACCCTATGAAGTACATAAAGACCTTTGCCGATGCCGGTGCAGACATAATCACAATTCATCACGAAACAATGGAAAATCCTGAAGAGGGTATTGATTATATTCACAGCCTTGGCAAAAAGGCTGGCATTTCGGTTAAGCCGGGTACTGATGTAGCGGTGGTTATGCCTTATCTCAAAAAACTTGATTTACTTCTTATTATGACAGTTGAACCTGGCTTTGGCGGTCAGTCATACATGGAGGCTATGAATGAGAAAATTGCAAAGGCAAGAACAATGATAGATGATGCAGGCCTTGACATAGATTTAGAGGTTGACGGTGGTGTTACTGCTGACAATATTGATATACCATCATCAAATGGTGCAAATGTAATGGTTGCAGGTTCTGCTGTATTTAAGGCGGCTGATATTCCTGCAGTAATTGAAAAGATGAGGAAGTCGGCAAAGTGAGATGCTTTATATTTTCATCAGCTGAAATTGAAGATTATAAGTGGCTTGAAGAAATGGATTTCTCGGACTCGTTTATTATCTGTGCCGACGGTGGTATAAGGCATACAAAAAGACTTGGCATTGTTGCAGATGTATGGATGGGTGACGGGGATTCCCTTGGTCAAAATTCGCCCTTTGCAAAGGAAGTATATACATTTCCTCCGCAAAAGGACAATACCGATACAGACCTTGCTGTTATGCTTGCCCTGGAAAGAGGCTGCAAGAATATTACCTTAATAGGCGGACTTGGCGGAAGGATTGACCATGAGTATTCGCATTTTTGTCTTTTAAAGAAGATTATCGACAGCGGCTCAGAGGGTAAAATTCTTGATAAAAAAAATATAGTCACAATGAAAAAGAGCAGCTTCATAATGGAGAACTGTGGAAAAAGTTATGTTTCGTTTTTTCCCTTTGGGGGCGATGTGACAAATTTTTCTGTTAAGGGACTTAAGTATGAATGTGAAAAAATACAGTTAAAATGTGGTGAGGTTCAGGCAAGCAGTAATTGCTTTGAAGGTAAAGACAAGGCTCAAATTGATTTTGATTCGGGGTATGTCCTTGTTATATGCTCCAAGGATTAATATAGTAGAATTTGGGTACTGTTATTAAAGGATTGCATTTAAAAATTGAACAAATTTGTGTATGCATGTCTTGTTGCAACAAACGATGACGAAAAGCTTTCAAAGCTTTTAAGTTGCCTTATGCTTTATGGCGAGGAGGCAAGGATGTTCTTTAATAAAAGATAACAAATAGCAGGGGTGATTTTTTAAAGCGCCCCTGCTATATCTTTAAACTTTATTCTGATACCACCATTTGAAATAGCATCTATAACCTGAACTTCACTAAGGGTTTTAGAAATGCTGAGGCTTTTATCAAGAACGTGAACAACATAAAAACAATCATAACTAAGCATTTTCAAAAGGCATGAGGCAGATTGACTTTCCTTAAAACAGATGCATTTTGTTCGCAGCATTGCGGCGGTGTCTGTTTTTTGTTTTATTGAAAGAATTTCTTTCAGATGGGTCATTAACAGATTGTTTTGTTCAAAGCCAAGACTTTGGAATAAAAACGCAGAAATCAGTACAAGTGAAAAATTAAAATCAAATATAAAAAATATTACCAGACCCAAAGCTGCAAGGAAAGTTGCAAAAAAACGGCTTGATTTTTGCATAAAATTGTATGCACGCAGCATTCCGTATTTTGCTGTCAGAATTGATTTCATCATTCTTCCGCCGTCAAGGGGAAGAGCGGGAACAAGATTAACCGCACAAAGGGCAAGGTTTGAATCGGCAGCGGTTTTTAAAAGCGGATTGTCAACAATGTTGTATGAAAACGAAAAAATCCAGAACAGAACAAGGCTTGCAAATGGTCCTGCGAAGGCGATTAAAAATTCCTTTTCGCTGTTTTTTATATAGCTACATCCAAGCCGTGCAGAAATGCCAAAGGGATAGATGCTGACCTTTGAAATTTCAACACCCAGACAGAAAGCACAAAGGATGTGCGAAAGCTCGTGCAGGGCGGCACAAAGATAAGCGGTCAAAAGCAGGTCCGCATATTTGCCCCAAATTGCAAAAGTCAATACGGGGATAAGCCATATGCTTATTGAAAAATGTTTTCCAAGCGGAATTTCAGACAGTTTTTTCAGGGTTTTTGTCAGCTTCATTTGTATTCTCCTTGGTATCTCTTAATTGTGGTTTTGGTACAAGTTTAAAAACTTTGCTTAATAGCTTTGCAATTTGCGTTGAATCTATCTGGTATGTTATTGCGGATTTCGTAATTTTTTGTATTTGCACAGGTATTACTGAATTTGATTTTCCTGAAATAATAAATATGCCGAGAATTAAAACAGATATAATCGTCTGTTTTATAAATTTTTTAAAGTATGTATTTTTTTTTGCAGAATTATGACGCTGTATCTGCCGTCTGCCACTGTATTGTTGTCTTGCATTTTGCATAGTGGTTTGTCCTTTCTTTGATTTATTTAATTATATTATGACAAAGTTAATGTTATGCTTGAAAAAATTTTAAATTTGGTGTATCATAGTAAGAAATGAAAATTAAAGGAAATGGACATATGAGCTTGTATAAAACAAAATTTGAAGCGTGTCTTAAAAAGGTTCAAAAACCCGCACGCTATATAGGAAACGAATTTAACAGCGTTCACAAGGAAAAGACGGAGAATATGGTGTCTTTTGCATTTTGCTTCCCCGATGTATACGAGGTGGGAATGTCGCATCTTGGTATGAAGATTTTGTACCATATGCTGAATGACCGTGAGGATACAGTTTGTGAACGTGTTTTTGCCCCCTGGGTTGATATGGAGGAGGAGCTTCGCAATGCGGATATTCCGCTTCTTTCCCTTGAAAGCTATATTCCTGTTAAGGACTTTGATATGGTTGGCTTTACACTTCAGTACGAGATGAGCTTTTCCAACGTAATCAATATGCTTGACCTTGCAAAAATTCCGCTTTTGTCAAAAGACCGCGGCGAGGAGGATGCTTTTGTGTGTGCAGGCGGTCCCTGTGCTTACAACGGCGAGCCACTTGCTGATGTGGTGGACTTTTTTATCCTTGGCGAGGGCGAGGAAGTAAACAATGAAATCATTGATGCCTACAAGGAATGGAAAAGTGACGGCGGCAGCCGAATTGAATACCTTGAAAAAATTGCAAAAATTCAAGGTGTTTATGTTCCGTCGTTTTATGATGTAGAATATAATGCTGATGGCACGATAAAGTCGGTTACACCAAACCGTGACTGTGCTCCAAAAACAATAAAGAAAAGAATTATCAAAGAGCTTGATAATACCTATATACTTGACAAAATGATTGTTCCGTTTATGGACATAGTTCACGACCGTATGACTCTTGAACTGTTTCGTGGATGTATCCGTGGCTGCAGATTTTGTCAGGCAGGATATTTGTACCGCCCTGTGCGTCAGCACTCGGTTGAAAAACTGGTTGATGCAGCACAGAAAATGATTGACAGTACAGGCTACGAGGAAATGTCACTTTCGTCACTGAGCACAAGTGACTTTACCTGTCTGCACGAGCTTATCGACAGACTTCTTGAAATCACGGTAGATAAGCGGATAAACCTTTCACTCCCGTCACTTCGTGTAGACAACTTCTCAATGGAGCTTATGGAAAAGGTCCAAACTGTCAAAAAGAGCGGTCTTACCTTTGCACCCGAGGCAGGAACTCAAAGACTTCGTGATGTAATCAATAAGAATGTTCTTGAATCCGACTTGCTTCGCACTTCAAGAATTGCATTTGAGGGCGGATACAACAGAATTAAGCTTTATTTTATGATTGGACTTCCAACCGAAACCGAGGAGGACGTTTTGGGTATTGCCGACCTTGCACAAAAGGTAGTTGATGTGTTTTATTCAATTCCCAAGGAAATTCGCAAGGGCAGACAGCTTACGGTTACGGTAAGCACATCATCCTTTGTGCCAAAGCCGTTTACCCCGTTCCAGTGGGAGCCGCAAGACAGAATTGATACTCTTATTGAAAAGCAAAAACTGCTTAAAAGCAGTATAAAAACCAAAAGCATATCCTACAATTGGCACCAAAGTCATGTTAGCTTTCTTGAAGCTGTGTTTGCAAAGGGCGACCGCAGACTTTCAAAGGTTCTGATTGCAGCGCATCAAAAAGGCTGTCGCTTTGACGGATGGGACGAGCATTTCCTTTACGAAAAATGGCTTGAAGCTTTTTCGGAATGCGGAATTGACCCCGAGTTTTATGCTTACCGAAGGATTGAACATTCCGAAATTTTGCCTTGGGACCACATTGACATTGGTGTAAATAAGGAATATCTGATGAAAGAACACGACAAGGCATATGAAGAGGTAACAACCCCGTCGTGCCGAGAAAAGTGTTCGGGCTGCGGAGTAGCAGGCTTTGGGGGAGGTGTGTGCTTTGAGTAAGATTAGATTAAAATTCAAAAAGACAGGTATGGGCAAGTATATATCGCACCTTGACCTGCTTCGCACATTCACCCGTGCAATTCATCGTGCGGGCTTGCCCGTGCGGTACAGCCAGGGGTTTAATCCCCATCAGCTGATTACATTTTCGTTGCCTCTTGCTCTTGGTACAACAAGCGAGACCGAGTTTGTTGATATAGATTTTGATGAAGGGACAGACAAGCTGACGGTTGTAAAAAATCTTAACCAGTGTTTGCCACCTGATATCAGAATTATTGAAGCCTCGGACCCTGTGCTTAAAGCGAAAGATATCGTCTCGGCAGAATATATCTTTGATTTGATGCTTGATGAAGCTGTTTCGGAGACTGAAATAAATTCATTTTTTGAACAGAATGAGATTTCAGCATTAAAAAAGACTAAACGTGGTGAAAAGGAAATAAACCTTAAAGAATTTGTTCACAGCAGTAAAGTCATTGAGCTTACGGAGCAAAGAGCAAAACTTGAAATGGTACTTTCGGCAGGCGGTGAAAATAATATTAAGCCGGGGATTGTTGCCGAAAAGCTGTGTGAATTTATACAAAAGGCAAGGTCCGAAAATGTTGAAATACACCGAACAAAGATTTTTTGCACAGACGGTAAAAAAATTAAAAATTTCTGTTGACAAGCACTTTAATTTGTGGTATTATATTACGGTAACCGCTCAAGAGAGGTTTTTTAAGTCTGCATATGCAGCACCTGAATTGGCGAGTCTTGGGTAATAGGAGGGATTACGAGTATGTACGCAATTATCGAAACAGGCGGCAAGCAGTACAAGGTTTCAGAAGGCGATTTCGTTTTCGTTGAAAAGCTTGATGTTGAAGCCGGCAGCACAGTTACAATCGACAAGGTATTGGTTGTAGCAAATGGCGATGATATCAAGGTTGGTGCTCCTTATGTTGAGGGTGCAACAGTTGAGGCTGCTGCTGTTAAAAACGGCAAAGAGAAGAAAATCATCGTTTACAAGTACAAGGCAAAGAAGGGCTATCACAAAAAGCAGGGCCACAGACAGCCTTACACAAAGCTTGAAATTAAGAAGATTAACGGTTAATTCCGTTGACTCAAAAAATTGAATTTATCTAAGAGAGGTGAACATAATGGCTCATAAGAAGGGTGTCGGCAGTACTAAGAACGGCAGAGATTCTGAGTCCAAACGCTTAGGTGCCAAGAAGGGTGACGGTCAGCACGTTTTGGCAGGTAACATCTTGGTTAGACAGCGTGGAACAAAAATCTATCCCGGAATTAACGTAGGCAAAGGCAGTGATGATACACTTTTTGCTTTGGTTAACGGTCAGGTTAAGTTCGAACGCAAAGGTAAGGATAAGAAGCAGGTTTCTGTTTACGAAATCGTTCAGTAATTTAAAGCCGAATAATTACAGTGCACGCGGAATATTCTGCGTGCATTTTCTTCTATAAATGCAAAGGAGGTAATCTTATGTTTAAGGATACTTCAAAAATATTCATTCAGGCAGGCAAGGGCGGTGA
>JAZRJL010000071.1:0-23770 GCA_045645805.1 Clostridia bacterium
ACAGCTGGGTAGCTATGTACGGAAGGAATAAACGCTGAAGGCATCTAAGCGTGAAGTCCACCCTAAGATAAGATTTCCCATAGCGTAAGCTAGTAAGACCCCACGTAGACTATGTGGTTGATAGGTCGGAGGTGTAAGTGCAGTAATGTATTAAGCTGACCGATACTAATAGGTCGAGGGCTTGACCTAAGATATTATGGAGTAAGCCATATAAAGAACAGAAAACTAAGTACTGAAACTTCTTCGTTCAGTTTTTGACACAACGAATATTGAGGTCAAGACACCGTAAGGTGTTTGACATATATTCGGTGGCGATAGCAAAGAGGTCACACCTGTTCCCATCCCGAACACAGTAGTTAAGCTCTTTAGCGCTGATGATACTTGGTGGGCGACCGCCCGGGAAAGTAAGACGCTGCCGGAACGGCGAAGTGAATTTCGCTGTATTCAAAAAACTCACTTCATTTGAAGTGAGTTTTTTCGTATGATTCATTACTTCGCCTCTTCACATAAAATCTGACGATTTTATGTGAACTTGTCAGGGCGGAGTGTTGCGGGATTTAAGAGATATCCATTAGGGTATCTCTTTTTTTATTTAATAGGAAATTGCGTAATTTCCTATTAAACAAAAACACTAATTTTATGCCCGTGCAAAATTTTTGGCTTTGCCGAAATGCACATGGGTATACAAAGCGTTATCGCTTAGACCGCCGCCTGTGGCGAGCGGCGAAGCCGCGTTGTTCTATCATCAACACTAAAGTGTATGCTTTTTAAATATATATAATGTTTTACTATCAATCTATTGTATTTGAAAAGTCTATATGATATAATGAGATAAGTTGTTTAGCCTTTATGCTACTAAAAAGGTTTGCGTTTAAGCCTTAAGTCTCTTATAATGCAAATTGTGTAGAATAACACTAAAAATATATGAAACGGAGAAGTATATATGGCATGGTATGATGAAGCAATATTTTACCACATTTATCCGTTGGGGATGACAGGAGCACCAAAGCAAAATGTGTATGGCGAACCGGAGCATAGACTTAAAACCTTGATTCCTTTTGTCTCGCAAATAAAAAAACTTGGTTTTAATGCACTGTATATTGGTCCTCTTTTTGAATCGGTGGGACATGGTTACGAAACAACTGATTACAAAAAGTTAGATACAAGACTTGGAACAAATGAGGATTTAACAACATTTGTAGCAGAATGTCGTAAACAGGGAATACGTGTGATTTTGGATGGTGTATTCAATCATACGGGGCGAGATTTTTTTGCCTTTGAGGATATCAGACGTAACAGGGAGTCATCAAGATACAAAGATTGGTATTGCAATGTAAATTTTAATGGCAATAATGAATATAACGATGGATTTTCTTATGATAAATGGGGCGGATATGATTTACTTGCCAAGTTAAATCAGCAAAACAATGAGGTCAGGGAGTATATCTGCGATGTAATTCGTTTTTGGGTAAAGGAGTTCGATATTGACGGAATTCGTTTGGATGCTGCAGATGTGTTGGATTTTAATTATATGCAGATGCTGCGTCAGGTAGCAAATGAAGTAAAACCTGATTTTTGGCTTATGGGTGAGGTTATCCATGGAGATTATATTCGTTGGGTAAATGGAGATACATTGCACTCTGTCACCAATTATCATTTACACAAGGCTCTGTATTCCGGTCATAATGACCATAACTATTTTGAGATAGCCCATACTGTAAAACGTTTATATGAAATGGGAGGGAATAGACCGGACGGACTAAAATTATACAATTTTGTTGACAATCATGACGTTGAACGGATTTATACAAAACTAAATATCAAAAGTCATTTTATACCTACACATATTCTGCTGTATACACTGCCCGGTATTCCGTCTGTTTATTATGGTTCTGAATTTGGCACTGAGGGACAAAAACAATATGGGTCTGATGACTCATTGAGGCCTGCTATTTCATACGAACAGTATATGAATGCTATCCAAAGTAATGATTTGACTAACCTGATTTCAAGGTTAGGGAAAATACGCACAGAAACAAAAGCATTATCTTATGGTGATTATAAAGAACTGCTTTTAACAACCGGTCAGTATGCATTTGCAAGAGAGTATAACGGACAGTCTGTAATTGTAACCGTAAATAATAGCGATAATGATTTTGTGATGTGCCTACCCACTCAAAAC
Organism: Clostridia bacterium; assembly: GCA_045645805.1. GTDB lineage: Bacteria > Bacillota > Clostridia > Monoglobales > Monoglobaceae > SIG440. Next base: position 2,183 of record JAZRJL010000071.1, read on the forward strand.
AAAAAAGAATATGTAGGGGGATTGTTCGGCGAAAGAGTATCTGTAAAAGACGGAAGAATATCTGTAAATATCAGGGCGAATTCCGGAGAGATTTGGTTACCTGTATGTCGGGCGGATGTCACGGTACAGCCAATTAAACTTAATGTTGATGAAAAGACAATTGAGACAGTAGTTATGGAGAAAACAATTGAGGCTGAAGATATAAAAGAGGAAGAGCCTGTTGAAATAGAAACGAACTTTGGATTAAATCACAATAAGACATTTGAAGAGATGACGGTGGAAGATCTTCAGGAAGCGATATTAGAAAGAATGAAACGTAACGGACCAGTTACAGAGCAGATGCGAAAAGATGTCTTAGAGAATATCTACCACAATTCTTTGGTAACATGGATTAAGAGCTTTAATTAAGCTTGTAAGAAATTAAAAAAGAGAACGATGTCTCAATATTAATAAAGCATATTGAGGCATCGTTCGAAAAAATTAGCCACAGTTATAATCATCGTTGTTGAAAACGGCATTATGCCGTTTTTAGCAGAGTTTGCTCTGCTACTGACAAATTTTTAATTTGTCAGTTACATATGATTGCAACGAGGTCCTCGAAAATTATTTTTATAATAATTTTCTCAACAGCGAATGATTTGCTGTTGAGAAATAGCGTATTTACGCTATTTCATCAAAGGACACTCGTTATATCTGCACTTTACAAGACAGACCGCACTTATAACCAAAAGCGAGAAGAAGAACAGCAATAAGCCCGTTATAATTGTTCCTATTATACTTGTTGCAGCAAATGTTATGCCAAGGAGGATTAACGAGGTTAAAACAGTTCCTAAAACTCCGGCAAAGAAAGGTGCAAGATTTCGGCAACAGCATTTTCTTTCGGGACAAGCGGCAGAGGATGTTAGAACTTCAATACCTAAATATCCGATAGCAATTCCAAACAAAACCCATAAAAAAGCAGGGGTTATTGTTATAACTGCTGTAAAGCTTAACACTGCTGCAATGATACCGATAATTATGCTTGCAAGAACTGCTTTTGCTTTGCAACCCAGTTCACAGTTACAATTTATTGTGATCATATATTTCACCTCCACTTTATCATATGCTGAAAAGTTAAAAGAAGTGATAGTTTTAAAAGGAGAAGTTTAACGTGAAAAATCACGTTAAGCCTCCGGCGGAATTTATTGCACCGCCGAGTTTACGTGCCTTTCAGGCACAAAACGGCGATGTGCATAATTTCCATTATACGCATTATCTGCCCACGATAAGAAGCGTATGTATTTTTAATTACTATTTGTGGGTAGAAAGGCTATGGAAATTAAAATGAACAACCGAGGAAAGTTTATAGTATTTGAAGGTATTGACGGAAGCGGAAAGTCTACCCAGATAAAGCTTTTGTCAAAGGCTTTTGAAAAGCGTAATATTAAATATCAAAGCACCCTTGAACCCACATACGGGATGGTTGGAGGTGTTCTTCACGATATACTTTCAGGCAAGGTGAAGGCTGACCCCAAGGTTACTGCATCACTTTTTGTTGCTGACAGGCTTGACCATATCTTAAATGAAAAGGATGGTCTTTTAAAAACAATAAACAGTGGCAAAACGGTTATATGTGACAGGTATTACTTTTCGTCATATGCATATCAAAGTGTCGAAGTGCCGAGGGATTGGGTTATTTCGGCAAACCGTCTTGCCTTTGAGGTGTTAAAACCAGATGTGACTATTTTTATTGACATTCCTGCTGAGGTTGCAATGGAGCGAATATCACAAAACCGTGATAATATTGAGCTTTATGAAAATCTTGAGAGGTTAGCGGCTGTCAGAGAGGGGTATTTTTCGGCATTTGAGCTTTTAAAGAATGAGGAAAACATATTTGTTGTAAATGGAAATCAGCCACCTGAAATAATTGCCGAAGAAATAGAAAATTATATATTTAAAAACATTTTTTTGGGCAAGGTGTAGAAAATTGGAAAAACGGGTCTTGAAATGCTAAAATTTCTTGACAAAGACATTGACGATATGTTAAAATATTTTGGTAGATGACAGATGCCTGTGAATAGGATTTATAGCTACTGTCAGGCTAAGCAAAAGTTTTATGGTTTTTTGTGACTGACGGAACTTTAGCGGATAACCGCAAGGGAGCAAAAAATCTTTGTATGCCGACCGTCTGGGCAGTCCTGTGGCTACGGGACTGCCCTTTTTGTTTTTTTATTATACTTTCGGAGGAATAAACAATGAAAAAAGTTGGAATTATTATGGGAAGCGACAGCGATTTGCCGGTTGTTGAAAAGGCAATTGACACATTAAAGGCACTTGAAGTTCCTTTTGAGGTGCATATTTATTCTGCACACCGAACACCTGTCGAGGCACGGGACTTTTCGATGAATGCACGTACTAACGGTTTTGGTGCAATTATTGCTGCAGCAGGCAAGGCGGCACATCTTGCAGGTGCTATTGCTGCAAATACCACTGTTCCGGTTATCGGCATTCCTGTTAAGTCATCAACCCTTGACGGACTTGATGCTCTTTTGTCAACAGTACAGATGCCCGGCGGTATTCCTGTTGCAACCGTTGCAATTGACGGTGCTCAGAATGCGGCACTTCTGGCAGCACAGATTATTGCTGTTGAAGATTCTGCTCTTGCTGAGAAGCTTGACGCACAAAGAAGGGCAGCAATGGAGAATGTTTTGAAAAAAAACGCTGAAATTGCTGAAAAGTTTAACGGTTAAAATTTAAAACACGGGATTGGAGGACATATATGGGCGGTTTTTTTGGAGCAGTCAGCAAGCACGATGCGATAGCGGACGTGTTTTTTGGCACAGACTATCATTCACATCTGGGAACACGCCGTGGCGGTATTGCTGCATATGACAGCGAAATCGGACTTCAGAGAGATATACACAATATTGAAAACACTCCCTTCAGAACAAAATTTGACAACGTATTTGATGAAATGAAGGGAAATGCGGCAATCGGGGTTATAAGTGATTCGGACCCTCAGCCACTTTTGATAATGTCCGAGGTTGGTACTTATGCGATAGCTACAATCGGCAGAATAAACAATGCAGAGGAGCTTATTGAAAAGTATCTTGTAAAGGGCGGTCATTTCGGGGTTATGACGGGTGGAAAGGTTAATTCCACTGACCTGGTTGCGGCACTTATAAATCAAAAGAGTACATTTGCCGAGGGGATTGAATATGTTCACGATATAGTTGAGGGAACAGTTTCAATTTTGATTCTTACCAATGACGGCAAATTGATTGCTGCCCGTGATAAGGTGGGCAGACTTCCTGTTCTTATTGGAAAGAGTGAGGATGGTTATGCAGTTTCATTTGAAGATTTTGCATATAAAAAGCTTGGATATGATGACGAAATGGAGCTTGGTCCGGGTGAAGCGGTTGAAATTACCGCTGAAGGAATAAAGCAGATTGTAAAACCGGGCGAGGAAATGAAAATATGTGCATTTCTTTGGAGCTATTATGGTTATCCAAATTCGGTATATGAGGGCAAAAACGTTGAAACAATGAGATACCGCAACGGTGCAATAATGGCACAGACCGATAAGGAAAACGGTAAAGCAACGGATATTGATTTTGTAAGCGGTGTTCCGGATTCTGGTACGCCTCACGCAATCGGTTATGCAAACGAAAGTGGTATCCCTTTTGCAAGACCCTTTATCAAATACACACCCACCTGGCCCAGAAGCTTTACTCCAAAGCATCAAAGCGACAGGGTTAAGATTGCAAGAATGAAACAGGTTCCTATCCATGAGCTTATTGAGGGTAAAAATCTTCTTTTTGTAGATGATTCAATTGTTCGTGGAACTCAGCTTAAAGAAACTGTGGACTTCCTTTATCAGCATGGTGCAAAATCAGTGCATATGCGTTCGGCTTGTCCGCCAATTATGTACGGATGCAAGTATTTGAACTTTACAAGCAGTAAAAACGAAATGGAGCTTATAGCAAGACAGGTTGTTATGGAGCTTGAGGGTGAAGAAGGCTTTAAACATATAGACGAGTACAGCGACGGCAGTACCGAAAGAGGTAAAAAGCTTCGTGATACCATAAGCAAAAAGCTTGGGTTTGAATCCCTTGATTTTCAGTCCCTTGACGGAGTCATCAAGGCAATCGGACTTGATAAGTGCAAGCTTTGCACATATTGCTGGAGCGGTAAAGAGTAAATTTTAAAAATGACCGCTGGTTTCAAGACAATAAACTTAATAAATATTAAATTCCACATACAGAAAGGATAAAAGAAAATGGAAAAGAGCTTTAGTGAAAGTTATAAGGCGGCAGGCGTTGATATTACTGCCGGCTACAAGGCTGTGGAACTTATGAAACAGCATATTGCACGTACAGTTACTGCTGGTGCAGCATCGGATATCGGTGGTTTTGGCGGTTTGTTTGAAATGGATTTGACAGGTATTAATAAGCCTGTACTTGTCAGCGGAACAGACGGCGTTGGAACCAAGCTTAAGATGGCTTTTTTGATGGACAAGCATGACACAGTTGGTATTGACTGCGTTGCGATGTGTGTAAATGACATTATCTGCTGCGGTGCAAAACCGCTTTTCTTCCTTGACTATATTGCAGTTGGCAAGAACTATCCTGAAAAGGTAGCGGATATCGTATCAGGTGTTGCTGAGGGTTGCGTTCAGTCAGGCTGTGCATTGATTGGTGGCGAAACAGCTGAAATGCCGGGCTTTTATCCTGAAGACGAATATGACCTTGCAGGTTTTTCTGTTGGTGTTGTTGACAAGAAGAAGATTCTCGACAACAAGACAATGTGCGAAGGCGACGTTATTATCGCACTTCCTTCCAGCGGTGTTCACTCAAACGGGTTCTCTCTCGTAAGAAAGGTATTTGATGTTGAAAATGCAGATATCAAAACTCCTCGTGCAGAGCTTGGCGGAAAGTCAATCGGTGAAACACTTCTTACACCTACCAGAATTTATGTAAAGCCTATGCTTGCTTTGTTTGAGGAAATTACTGTTAAAGCTGTATCTCATATTACAGGCGGTGGTTTCTATGAAAACATCCCAAGAAGCATTCCTAAGGGCTTTGGTGCAAAGATTGACAGAGCAGCTGTTAAGGTTCTTCCTATATTTGAGCTTATTGCAAAGGAAGGCAATATCCCTGAAAGAGATATGTTCAACACCTTTAATATGGGCGTTGGTATGAGCGTTGTGGTAAGCAAGGCTGATGCTGACCGTGCTGTTGAAATCTTAAAGGCAAATGGAGAGGATGCGTATATAATGGGTGAAATCATCAAGAGCGATGAAAGCGTGGTTATATGCTAAGAAAGGCTAAAATTGCTGTTTTGGTTTCGGGAGGAGGAACAAACCTTCAGGCTCTTATAGATGCTCAAAACAGCGGTATTATAAAAAGTGGCGAGATTGCCCTTGTGATTTCCAACAATGAGGGTGCGTATGCCCTTACCCGTGCTGAAAATGCCGGGATAAAAACTGCGGTTGTTTCCAAAAAGGCTCTTGGAAGTCAGGATGTTTTTGAAGAAGGCTTGGTAAAAACCCTGACAGAGAACGGAATTGACCTTATTATCTTAGCGGGTTTTATGTGTATTCTCAGTGAGAACTTTACAAAACGTTATCCAAATCGGATAATCAATGTTCATCCGTCACTTATTCCGTCGTTTTGCGGTAAAGGCTTTTATGGACTTCATGTTCACGAAGCAGCACTTGGTTACGGAGTAAAGGTTACAGGTGCAACTGTGCATTTTGTAAACGAAATTCCCGACGGCGGTGAGATTATTCTGCAAAAGGCAGTAGAAATCAAAGACGGCGATACTCCTGAAATTCTTCAAAAAAGAGTAATGGAAGAGGCGGAATGGATTCTTTTACCACAGGCTGCTGAAAAGGTTTCGGCTGAGATACTTAAAAATTAGGAGATAAAAAAATGAATATTTATGAAATAAATAATATTGGTGAGCTTATAAAAGATAATACATATGTTGGCAGAGGTATTGTAATCGGCAAAAGCGAAGATGCAAAATCAGCTGTTTTTGCATACTTTATTATGGGTCGTTCAGAAAACAGCCGCAACCGTGTGTTTATTGAAAACGGCAGCGAGGTTGTTATTCACCCGTTTGATGCATCAAAGGTTGAAGACCCGTCGCTTATTATCTATTCGCCGGTACGCAAGTTTGAAAACAAGCTTGTTGTTACCAACGGTGACCAGACAGATACAGTTATTGAGTTTTTGGAAAAAGGCAAGAGCTTTGAAGAAGCACTTGATACCCGTGAATTTGAGCCTGACGGTCCCAACTGGACTCCCCGAATTTCAGGTATGTTTACATTTGCTGATAATGATTTCTCGTACAAAATGAGCATTTTAAAGAGTGCTGATGCTGAGGGTACAGCCTGCAACAGATACACATATAACTATCCGTCCCTTGCGGGGCTTGGACATTTCATTCATACATATATGTGTGACGGAAACCCGATCCCCACATTCTGCGGTGAGCCTGAAAGGGTTGCAATTCCAAATGATATTGACGAGTTTACTGACACTATCTGGACAAATCTTAACGAGGCAAACAAAATCTCAATTTATGTTAGATATATTGACCTTGAAACAGGCAAGGAAACAAACAGAATGATAAACAAGAACAAATAAGATTTTTACTATATCTTGAGGAAAGGAAAGATTACAAATGAAGGAATTTGAGCTTAAATATGGTTGCAACCCCAACCAGAAGCCTGCAAAGATTTTTATGGAGGACGGCAGTGACCTTCCAATTGAAATTTTATCCGGCAGACCGGGTTATATAAACTTTCTTGATGCTTTCAACAGCTGGCAGCTTGTAAAGGAGCTTAAAGAGGCACTTGGTATGCCTGCGGCAACCTCGTTCAAGCACGTAAGTCCCACCTCTGCGGCAGTTGGTATCCCTATGAGTGACGACCTTAAAAAGGCTTGCTTTGTTGATGATATAGAAGGTCTTGATGACTCTCCCCTTGCTGTGGCTTATGCCCGTGCAAGAGGGACAGACCGTATGTCATCATTTGGTGACTGGATTGCACTCAGTGATGTTTGCGATGTTACAACAGCAAATCTTATCAAGCGTGAGGTTTCTGATGGTGTTATCGCACCCGGCTATACAGACGAGGCGCTCGAAATTTTAAAGAGCAAAAGAAAGGGTAATTACAATATTGTAAAGATTGACCCAGATTTTGTTCCCAATCCTCAGGAAAAAAAGACTGTTTATGGTATCACCTTTGAGCAGGGCAGAAACAATTTTGTAATCAATGAAGAATTGCTTCAGAATGTTGTTACAGAAAACAAAGAGCTTCCTGACAGTGCAAAGCGTGACCTTATAATTTCTCTTATCACACTCAAGTACACACAGAGTAACTCTGTATGCTTTGCGAAGGACGGTCAGGCAATTGGTGTTGGTGCAGGTCAGCAGTCAAGAATACATTGTACAAGACTTGCAGGCAACAAGGCTGATATATGGCATCTTCGTCAGCACAAAAAGGTTCTTGAACTTCCTTTCCTTGACACAGTTGGCAGACCCGACCGTGACAACGCAATAGATGTATATCTTTCAGAGGATGCCGATGACGTTTTGGCTGACGGCAACTGGGAAAAGCTGTTTAGCGAAAAGCCTGAGCCCTTTACAAGAGCAGAACAAAGAGAATATCTTTCAACAATCAAGGGGGTTGCTCTTGGTAGTGATGCATTCTTCCCATTTGGAGACAATATTGAACGTGCGGCAAAAAGCGGCGTAAGCTACATTGCAGAACCCGGCGGCTCAATCCGTGATGATAATGTTATTGAAGCCTGCAACAAGCATGGTATGGCGATGGCATTTACGGGAATGCGTCTTTTCCATCACTAAAAAGTGGCTTGAATTGCGTATAATATCCAAACACTCACCGCTCGCGGTACAATGCGTACAGCTTCGGGTTCGGTTTGGACATTCTCCATCAATTCAATCTCACTTTTGTCGGTACATGGTGTCTTATTATAAAATAAATCCGAAAGGTTTGAAAATATGAAAATAATGGTAGTAGGTGGCGGTGGACGTGAACACGCCATCATAAAAAAGCTTAAAGAAAGTGACAAGATTTCAAAAATTTACGCACTTCCCGGTAACGGTGGCATTGCAGCAGATGCTGAGTGCGTGGCTATCGGAGCAAAGGAAATTGATAAAATCCGTGACTTTGCAAAAAATGAGAAAATTGATTTTGCCGTTGTTGCACCGGATGACCCACTTGTACTTGGTGCGGTTGATGCACTTAACGAAATAGGTATTCCTTGTTTTGGACCCACAGCCAATGCGGCAATCATTGAGGGCAGCAAGGTTTTCTCAAAAAATTTAATGAAAAAATATAATATACCCACAGCGGAATATGAAGTATTCAGTGATATGGATGAGGCACTAAAATATCTTGAAACTGCTCCAATCCCAACAGTTATCAAGGCTGACGGTCTTGCACTTGGCAAGGGTGTAATTATTGCCCAGACCCGTGACGAGGCAAAAGAAGCAGTTAAATCAATGATGGAGGACAAGGTTTTTGGTGATAGCGGCAATAATGTTGTTATTGAAGAATTCCTTACAGGTCCTGAAGTATCGGTGCTTTCATTCACCGACGGCAATGTGGTAATTCCCATGATTTCATCAATGGACCACAAACGCGCAAAGGATAATGACGAGGGACTTAATACAGGAGGTATGGGTACAATTGCTCCCAATCCCTATTACACAGCAGAAATTGCAAAGGAATGTATGGAAAAGATTTTTATTCCTACAATGGACGCAATGAATCAAGAGGGCAGAACCTTTAAGGGTTGTCTTTACTTCGGTCTTATGCTTACTGAAAAAGGTCCGAAAGTTATTGAATACAATTGCCGTTTTGGTGACCCCGAAACTCAGGTTGTGCTTCCTCTTCTTGAATCTGACCTTTTTGAGATTATGCAGCATACTGCAAATGGTACATTAAAGGATGCCAAGGTTAAGTTCTTAGACAAGTCGGCTTGCTGTGTTGTTATGGCATCTGACGGATATCCGCAAAAGTACGATTCAGGCTTTGAAATTGATATGCCGTGTGATAAAAACATTTATGTAGCAGGAGCAAAGCTTGAAGACGGAAAGCTTCTTACTGCAGGCGGCAGAGTTCTTGGTGTTACCGAGGTTGGAGCTGATTTGAAGTCGGCAATTGACGCGGCTTACGAAACGGTAAAGAACGTCAAATTTGGTAATGCATATTACAGAACAGACATCGGACAAAAGGCACTTCTTGCAACAAAATAGGAAAGGAAAGCTAAAAAGTATGGTTTACAGAGTATATGTAGAGAAAAAGAAAGAGCTTGCTGCAGAAGCAAATTCGCTTAAGGGCGACCTTACCAAGCTTCTTCAGATAAAGGGTCTTAATGACCTTAGAATAATCAACCGCTACGATGTTGAAAACATTGACAAAGAACTGTTTGATTATTGCAAAGGCACCGTTTTTTCAGAACCTCAGCTTGATATTGTATCGGAGGATTTGAATGTTGATTCGGATGCGGTTTTTGCTGTTGAATTTCTGCCCGGTCAGTTTGATCTTCGTGCAAACTCGGCAGAGGAGTGTATTCAGCTTATTTCAAAGGGCGAGCGTCCTACTGTAAAGGCGGCAAAGGTATATCTGCTTTATGGTGATTTAAGTGATAAGGATATTGCTGAAATTAAAAAGTACGTTATCAATCCCGTTGAAGCACGTGAAGCAACACTTGAAAAGCTTGATACCTTGAAGATTGACTATGATATCCCTGAAACTGTTTCAACTGTCGACGGTTTTTGCCAGCTTTCTGAAGACGGACTTCAGAATATGATTAACGAGCTTGGTCTTGCAATGGATATTGATGATATCAAGTTCTGTCAGCAGTACTTCTTAAGTGAAAAGCGTGACCCAACCATTACCGAAATCAGAATGATTGATACATACTGGTCGGATCATTGCCGTCACACAACATTCCTTACAACTATTGACAGCGTTACATTTGAAGACGAGCTTTTGCAGTCTGCCTATGACAGATATATTGAAACCAGAAAGGCAATTGGCAGAACAAAGCCCATAAACCTTATGGATATCGGCACAATTGCCGCAAAGTATCTTAAGGCAAACGGCAAGCTTCAAAAACTTGATGAAAGTGAAGAAATTAATGCCTGCACGGTTAAGATTGATGTTGAAATTGAGGGAAAGAATGAAAAATGGCTTCTTCTTTTTAAGAACGAAACACACAATCATCCAACCGAAATTGAACCCTTTGGCGGTGCAGCAACCTGTATCGGTGGTGCAATTCGTGACCCGCTGTCAGGTCGTTCGTATGTTTATGCAGCAATGCGTGTTACCGGTGCGGCTGACCCGCTTAAGCCTGTTTCTGAAACAATTGAGGGTAAACTTCCTCAAAGAAAGATTGTTACAGGTGCGGCAAGCGGTTACAGTTCATATGGCAACCAGATTGGTCTTGCAACCGGTCAGGTAGATGAAATTTATCACGACGGCTATGCTGCAAAACGTATGGAAATTGGTGCGGTTATAGCGGCTGCTCCTCAGGAGAACGTAAGACGTGAACGTCCCGTTGATGGTGATATAGTAATCCTTTTAGGCGGCAAAACAGGTCGTGACGGCTGCGGCGGTGCAACGGGCTCATCAAAATCACATACTGTTGAATCTCTTGAATCCTGCGGTGCGGAGGTTCAAAAGGGTAATGCCCCCGAGGAAAGAAAGCTTCAAAGACTTTTCAGAAACAGCGAAGCATCAAAGCTTATCAAGCGTTGTAACGACTTTGGTGCAGGCGGTGTGTCTGTTGCAATCGGTGAGCTTGCTGACGGTCTTGAAATTGACCTCAACAAGGTTCCGAAGAAATATGAAGGTCTTGACGGTACTGAGCTTGCAATAAGCGAATCTCAGGAGAGAATGGCTGTTGTTGTTGAAGCAAAGGATGTTGAAAGATTTAAACAGCTTGCTGAAAGTGAAAACCTAGAGGCAACAGTTGTTGCAACAGTTAAGGAAAAACCGTATCTCGTTATGAATTGGAACGGTAAGCAGATTGTAAATATCTCCCGTGAATTCCTTAATTCAAATGGTGCTGAAAAGCATATTACAATTGCCCCCGAAAAGCCTCAGGACTTTGCAAAGGAAATCCCTGCAAGCTTTAAGGACGGCTATATGGCTCTTGCTGATGACCTGAATGTATGTTCAAAGCGTGGCCTTTCCGAAAGATTTGACGCTACCATCGGTGCAGGTACAGTTCTTATGCCCTTTGGCGGCAAGTATCAGCTTACACCTATTCAGGCAATGGCAAACAAGGTTTCGGTTGAAAAACAGCATACCGATACCTGCTCGGTAATGTCATGGGGTTACAACCCGTTCATTGCTGAAAAGAGTCCCTATCACAGTGCATACCTTGCCGTTGTTGAATCCGCTGCAAAGCTGGTTGCAACAGGTGCTGAGTTCAAGGATGTATACCTTACATTCCAGGAATACTTTGAAAAGCCGAAAAAGGACCCCAAACGTTGGGGCAAGCCTATGGCAGCACTTCTTGGTGCACTTGATGCACAGAAGAATCTTGAAATTGCTGCAATTGGCGGTAAGGACTCAATGAGCGGTACTTTTGAAAAAATTGATGTTCCGCCTACACTTGTTTCATTTGCGGTTACAACAGACAATGTAAAGAACATTATTTCACCTGAATTTAAGGCTGCTGACCACAAAGTGGTATGGATTAAGCCTGAGTATGACAAAAACGGTCTTCCTGTTACAGAGAGCCTGCTTGAGTGCTTTAACACAGTTACAAGCCTTGTTCATCAGGGCAAGGCAGTTTCAGCATATACACCCGTATACGGCGGTGTGGCTGAGGGTATAATGAAAATGGCAATGGGTAACGGAATTGGCTTTAAGTATGATGATGCAGTTACAATGGATGATATTTTTGGTTACAGCTATGGTTCATTCGTTGTTGAACTCAACCGTGACGAGAATGTGGGCACACTTCTTGGTATAACCACAAAAGCTGATACAATCTGTTATAAGAACGATTGCCTTAATATGGCTGATATTAGCAAGGTTTATGAAGAAAAACTTGAAAAGATTTACAGCTGCAATATTGAAACCGAAAAGCTTGATATACCGACATTCAGCTTTGAAAGCACAAGCCGTGTTGTTCCTAAAATCGGTACAGCAAGGCCCAAGGTTCTTATCCCTGTATTCCCAGGCACAAACTGCGAATTTGATACCGCAAAGGTAATGCGTGATGCAGGTGCTGAGCCTGAAATCTTTGTAATAAAGAATCTTTCACCAAGCTGTATTTCCGAGTCGGTTGAAGCCTTCGCAAAATCTCTTAAGGAATCGCAGATAGTATTTATCCCCGGCGGTTTCTCTGGCGGTGACGAGCCTGATGGTTCGGCAAAATTCATTACAGCATTCTTCCGCAACCCCGAGATAAAGGAAGCAACATCCGAACTTCTTGATATGCGTGACGGTCTTATGTGTGGTATCTGTAACGGCTTCCAGGCACTTATCAAGCTGGGTCTTGTTCCTTACGGAAAGATTATTGATACAGACGAAAACTGCCCGACACTTTCATACAACACAATTTCACGCCATCAGTCAAAGCTGGTACGTACAAGAATCGCTTCTGTTAAATCGCCCTGGATGGCATATGCAAATGTCGGTGATGTTTACACTGTTCCGATTTCACACGGCGAGGGCAGATTTATGGCAAGCGATGAGCTTGTAAAAGCTTTGGCTGAAAACGGACAGATTCTTACACAGTATGTTGACCTTGAGGGCAATCCTACAAACGAGATTCAGTTCAATCCCAATGGCTCAACCTTTGCGATTGAAGGTATTACATCACCCGATGGCAGAGTTCTTGGTAAGATGGGTCACTCTGAAAGATGGGTAAAGGGTCTTTACAAGAATGTTGAAGGCAACTTTGATATGGGAATGTTTAAGGCAGCAGTAGATTACTTCAAAATATAAGGCTGATTAAAATTGCCCGGGACGTGCGTTTAGCCTTCCTTCTGTACACCAAGTACACGACGGTCGGCTAAACACGCACCCCAACCAATTTTCTCTCTGCCTGATAAAAATTTGAAAATCTTATGATATATAAGATACTCAGGAGGTAAAACAAGTGATAACCGATATAGAAATTGCTCAAAGTGCAAAAATGCAGCATATTTCAGAAATTGCTGAAAAAGCTGGTATTGATGAAAGATATGTTGAATATTATGGCAAGTACAAGGCAAAGATTGATTTGTCACTTCTCCGTGAAAGAGAACGCAAGGCTAAGCTTGTGCTTGTGACTGCAATTACTCCAACTCCTGCAGGTGAGGGAAAAACCACAACCACAATCGGTCTTGCTGACGGTATGACCAAAATTGGTAAGAACGTGGTTATGGCACTTCGTGAACCGTCCCTTGGTCCCGTGTTTGGTGTAAAGGGTGGTGCTGCAGGCGGAGGCTATGCACAGGTTGTACCTATGGAGGATATCAATCTTCATTTCACAGGTGACTTTCACGCAATCGGTGCTGCAAATAATCTTCTTGCGGCAATGCTTGACAATCATATCTATCAGGGCAACAAGCTAGGTATTGACCCAAGACGTATCACGTGGAAACGTTGTGTTGATATGAATGACCGTCAGCTCAGATTTGTTACAGATGGTCTTGGCGGCAGAGTAAACGGTGTTCCCAGAGAAGATGGATATGATATAACAGTTGCATCTGAGATTATGGCTGTACTTTGTCTTGCATCTTCAATTACTGATTTAAAAGAAAGACTCTCAAGAATAGTTGTAGGTTATACTTATGATGAAGAACCCGTTACTGCAGGTCAGATTGGTGCAGCAGGTGCAATGTGTGCACTATTAAAGGATGCTTTAAAGCCCAATCTTGTTCAGTCCCTTGAAGGAACTCCTGCTTTTGTTCATGGCGGTCCGTTTGCGAATATTGCTCATGGATGTAACTCGGTTATCGCAACAGAAATGGCAATGCGAATTGGTGACTATGTAATCACCGAGGCAGGCTTTGGTGCTGACCTCGGTGCTCAAAAGTTTTTGGATATTAAGTGCCGTTATGCAGGGCTGAAGCCCTCTGCGGTGGTTATGGTTGCTACAATTCGTGCCCTTAAAATGCACGGCGGTGTTCCAAAGACCGAGCTTGGTCCTGAAAACTTAGAGGCACTTGAAAAGGGTATTCCTAATCTTCTTCGTCATATTTCAAACATTAAGGATGTTTACAAGCTTCCATCAGTTGTTGCAGTAAACCGTTTCCCAACAGATACCGATGCCGAGGTTCAGCTTGTAATTGACAAGTGCAAGGAGCTTGGTGTCAACGTTGTTCTTTCAAATGTATGGGCAGAAGGTGGCAACGGCGGTATTGAAATGGCAGAAGAGGTTGTAAGACTTTGTGAACAGGATAACGATTTCTCGTTCAGCTATGAGCTGGATGATACAATTGAAAACAAGATTGATACTATTGTAAAAAGAGTATATCGTGGTGCTGCTGCGGCGTTTACACCCAATGCAAAAAAACAGATTGCAAAGCTTAACGAGCTTGGTTTTGACAAGCTTCCTATCTGTATGGCAAAAACCCAGTACAGCTTTTCTGATGATATGACAAAGCTTGGTGCACCCGAGGACTTTACGGTAACTGTACGCAACCTCAAGGTTTCAGCCGGTGCAGGTTTCATTGTAGCACTTACCGGTGACATTATGACAATGCCGGGTCTTCCTAAAGTACCTGCGGCAGAAAAAATTGATGTTGACGAAAATGGAGTAATCAGCGGTTTGTTCTAAATCGGAATGGAGCGGTAGTAATGAGGATTGCATATATAGGGATTGATTTATTTTATCCGGCTCTTGAAACACTTTACGAGCTTGGTTGTGAAATAATTGAAATTTTCACCTGCAAAACCGATAACGTAACAGAATTTAATGTGAAAGTTACGGAGTTTGCAAAAAAATACAATATTCCCTGCAAGATTAATCCGATTGACCGTGACGATATCCAAAGACTGCTTAAAAGTGGTTGCGAAGCAGCAATCTGTGGCGGATATTACTTTAAAATCCCAAGTGATACAAAGCTACCCATAGTCAACATTCATCCGTCACTTTTGCCCGTAGGCAGAGGGTCATGGCCCATGGCACAGTCGATTTTGTGGAAACATAAAAAAAGCGGTGTTACGATTCACAAAATTGCTGAGGGTTTTGATACAGGTGATATTTTGCTTCAAAATGAGTTTTACCTTGATAAGGATGAAACCCATCAAACCTTTATGGAAAAAGCAAATTCACTTATCCCTGATATGATTAAAATGTTAGTAACTGATTTTGAAAGCATTTACAATAATGCTGTTCCTCAAGGTATGGGCGAATACTGGAAAGCACCTCAAAAAGCTGATTATACCGTAACTCCGCATATGACAGCCGAAGAAGCAGATTTGATACTTCGTGCATTTTACGGTTATGAATGTATCTATAACAATGGTGTAAATGAAACTGTTATTATATGTGGCAGGGGTGTAAAATGTAACAATTTGGGGTCCTTTGAATTTCCGCTTGTTGACGGATATGTAAAATATGAAAAAATTTTGTAAAAAATAAAGACAAAATAAAAATTCTGTGCTAAAATAATTGCATTGGAATAAAATCTAAAAAAGATAGGGGTAATTTATAATGAATTTGGTTTACACAGGAAAAACAAAAGATGTTTACAGCCTTGAAAACGGCAATGTACTTCTTAAGTTCAAAGACGATTGTACCGGTAAAGACGGTAAGTTTGACCCGGGTGAAAACAGTGTTGGTCTCACCATCGAGGGTATCGGTAAGGAAAACTTAAAGACTTCGGTTTATTACTTTGATCTTCTAAAAAAAGCGGGTATCAAAACTCACTATGTAAGCGCTGACATTGACAATGCTACAATGGAGGTTCTTCCCGGCAAGGTGTTTGGTCACGGTCTTGAAGTAATATGCCGTCTTGTTGCAACAGGCAGCTTTATCCGCAGATATGGTGAATATATCGAGGACGGAACAGTTTTAGAGGGCGGATATGTTGAATGTACCTTCAAAAATGACGAGAAGGGTGATCCGCTTGTTACAGGCGAAGGTCTTGCTGCTCTTGGTGTTATGTCACCTGAAATGTTTGAAAGCATGAAGGAACAGACCCTCAAAATTACCAAGGTTGTTGCTGATGACCTCAAGTCAATCGGCCTTGACCTTTGGGATATCAAGTTTGAGTTTGGTTATAACAATGACGAAGTTATCCTTATTGACGAAATTGCATCAGGCAATATGCGTGTTTACAAGGGAAATGAAATTGTTGACCCTGTTGAGCTTACAAAGCTTATCCTAAACAGATAAATAAAGTCTTAAAGCCTTGCGTTTCAAACGCAAGGCTTTTTAAGTTGTTGACATTATATTTAAAATATGGTATTTTTATATAAGTAAAGAGATGAGTAGCGTGGGTGATTGCAATTAAATTCAGCTTGCTGAGCAATGCGGCTGTGGTGAAGCAACAATTGTCTGTTTTGCAAAAAAATTAGGCTATACCGGACATCAGGAGCTTTATAGGATTTAATTGAAGCGTTATTAGAATTATACAAGGGAAATCTAAAATCCAATACAGGTTATGATTTTGCTTATTTTATGGGGTTAAAAGGCAGGCATATATAAAATAATGTTATTATAAAGTAAATAAACAACAAAAATTACATATTTTTAAATAAAAATAAAAAAAAGGCTTGACAAAAAGCAATCTTGCTGTTATAATATCTAAGTCGGTCAGCAATGACTTAATGATATGCGGGTGTAGTTCAATGGTAGAATCTCAGCCTTCCAAGCTGATTGCGTGGGTTCGATTCCCATCACCCGCTCCAAAGAATTATGCGCCTGTAGCTCAGCTGGATAGAGCAACTGCCTTCTAAGCAGTGGGTCAGGAGTTCGAGTCTCTTCAGGCGCGCCATTCTTATTTAGTTGTTTTATATGGTGGGTATAGCTCAGTTGGTTAGAGCGCTAGATTGTGGCTCTAGAGGTCGTCGGTTCGACTCCGACTATCCACCCCATCTTATAAAAACAACTTAAGATAAATCAAAATTGATTTATCGGCAGGCAAGGTTGTCAGGCTTATATACTGGGCTGTAGCCAAGTCGGTAAGGCACCAGACTTTGACTCTGGCATTTCGTAGGTTCGAGTCCTGCCAGCCCAGCCAAATTTAAAAGTTTAATATGGTCCATTAGCTCAGTTGGCAGAGCACTTGACTTTTAATCAAGGTGTCCCGCGTTCGAATCGCGGATGGATCACCAATTAACCCCCGAAGACGTAGGGCTTTCGGGGGTTTGTTTTTGTGTGGTAATAAAATCAAGGTGTCCTTGGTACGGTAATAGTGTGGTAGTAAACTCCTAATCTAATAGAGCGATGGTCTTTTGCTTATGGTCCGCATGAACGAGGGGGATATTTGTTAATCCTTGATAAACACCATAATATCCTGCACCTTACAATTTAAAATGGTACAAAGATCATTAAGTGTTACTGTACTGATAGGTTTATTGTTTCGTAACCGGTCAAGCAGACCACGGCTGATATTGTGTTCCTTAATCAATTTATAAGTCGAAATATTTTTCTTTTTTAATGTTTCATAAAAAGGAGTGTAGCTAATCATTTTATTATTCACCTCAGTATAATAATAAAATATACTCCACTACTTGACAATTGCCTATAAATAGGGTATAATATTTGTATAGTCGCACAAAGGTTATCTGTTTTTTGATAGATGACCGCTGTTGGCAAGGAATATATCTTGCCAATGGAAGAGGGGTGTATCTTTGATACAACCCTCTTGAATATTTAAATCTCACTAAACTTCTTTTCTATATATGCCTTAACCGACATAGGTGTAGCTTTTCCCTTTAAGGCTCTGTTTGCCTGACCCATAAAGAAGCCAAAAACGTTTGTTTTACCGTTTTTATAATCCTCAATTAAATCGGGACGTTCTGCAAAGAGTGCATCAACAACCTCGGCAATTGCGGCGGTATCTTCAACCACAATAAAGCCGTTTGCTTTTGCAATTTCTTCGGGATTTCCACCCTCTTCAAACATAATGCGGATTATGGTTTTTGCATCGTTGCGGTTAACGGTGTTTTTGTCTGCCATTTCACAAACCTTTGCAAAATCTTTTGCCGAAATGCTGATTTCCTCGCTGTCAGTTTCCTTTACCCGACGCATAATTTCGGTTTGGAACATATTTGAGACACTTTTATATTCAGGATAAATTGCAACTGTTTCGTCATAGAAGTCGGACAGATATTTTTCCGAGGTAAGAACTCGTGCATCTTCGTCGGTAAGACCGTACTTCTTGATGTACCGCTCTGTTCTCTGGTGAGGAAGAAGCGGAATTTCGTTCCTTGCATTTTCAATATCTTCTTCTGTAAAGGTTATTGCAAGAATATCCGGTTCAGGGAAATAACGGTAATCGTTTGCATTCTCCTTACTTCTAAGCGATGATGTTGTGCCGGTTGCGTCATCAAAACGTCTTGTTTCCTGAACAACTCTTTCGCCCTTATCCAAAATCTCGGTTTGTCTTGCAATTTCGCTTTCAATTGCTCGCTGAATTGAACGGAAGGAGTTAAGGTTTTTAATTTCTGCTCTGTCACCAAGAACGTCGCTGCCTGCTGGCTTGAGCGAGACGTTTACATCGGCACGGATAGAACCTTCCTGCATTTTTGCATCGCATACATTCAGATATTTAAGGTAAAGAGCAATCTTTGAAACAAATTCTGCAGCTTCTTCGGGAGAATTGATGTCAGGCTCGGTTACGATTTCGATAAGTGGAACGCTGCATCGGTTGTAATCTGCCCAGCTTTGGTTGTTGTAGTCATCGTGAACCATTTTTCCGGCATCCTCTTCAAGATGGATGCGATTGATGCGTACGGTTGTTCCTGTTGAAAGCTCAAGCTTGCCGTTTATACAAAGGGGCAAATCAAGCTGCGAAATCTGGTACGCCTTTGGTAGGTCGGGGTAGAAGTAGTTCTTTCGGTCAAATCTTGAATAACGGTTAATATCACAGCCAAGGGCAAGACCTGCACGGATTGCGTATGCAACAGCTGCGTAGTTTATAATGGGCAATGCACCGGGCTGACCCGTGCACACAGGACAGATATGTGTGTTGGGGTCACCGCCGAAAGAGGCGTCACAGGTGCAGAATGCCTTTGTCTTTGTTGAAAGCTCGGCGTGGATTTCCAGGCCGATTACTGTATCGTATTTTTTGCACATAGGTTTCAGCCTCCTTTATAAATTCACCATTGGGTGAGGATTTTCTTTTTCAAACACATCAGCAAACTGAATAAGTTTTGCATCATCAAACCTTTTTGCAGAGAGAGAGAAGCCGATTGGCATACCCTTGCTGTCTGCAGAGCAGGGGACGGAAATTGCAGGTATACCTGCAATGTTTGCGGTAACGGTGCATATATCTGCGAGATACATTTTAACAGGATCATCAACATTTTCGTTGCATTTATATGCAACCGATGGTGATGTAGGTGTAAGCATAACATCACATTTTTCAAAAATCTCGTCGTGTTCAAGGCGGCATTGCTGACGAACAGCAAGAGCCTTTTTGTAGTATGCATCATAGTAACCGCTTGAAAGGGCGTATGTTCCAAGAAGAATTCTTCTTTTTACCTCTGTACCAAAGCCTTCACTACGGCTCTTCTTGATAAGCTCGTCATAGCTTTGGGGTGATGCGGTACGGTAGCCGTATTTTACCCCGTCATAACGTGAAAGGTTTGAGCTTGCCTCGGCACAGGCAAGGAGGTAATATGCCGAAACTGCATATTTGAGTGAAGGAAGTGAAACTTCAATCAATTCAGCCCCGTTTTCCTCGTAGAATTTTGCAACATTCATAACTGCAGTTTTGATTTCTTCGTCAATTCCGTCACCAAAGAACTCTTTTGGAATACCTATTTTAAGACCCTTTATGGACTTGCCCAAAAGTGAGTTGAAATCAATTGAGTGCTTTCTTGTAGTGCGGTCATGTACATCCTGACCTGCAATAATATTAAGTATAGTACCGCAGTCCTCGGCTGAATGTGCCATAGGGCCAATCTGGTCAAGGGAACTGCCAAAAGCAACAAGACCGAAACGTGATACTGTGCCATAGGTAGGCTTCATACCGGTAATTCCGCAAAAGCCTGCCGGTTGACGGATTGAGCCGCCTGTGTCACTGCCAAGAGCCGCTGCACAAAGGTCAGCGGATACAGCAACTGCACTGCCGCCGGATGAACCCCCGGGAACACATTCAGGGTTAAAGGGGTTTTTCGGTACAGCAAAGGCAGAGGTCTGTGAAGAACCGCCCATTGCAAATTCGTCCATAGAGGTTTTGCCCAAAACAACAATTCCCTGTGCGTCAAGCTTGTCCATAACAGTTGCGTTGTAGGGTGGGACATATTCGCCAAGCATTTTTGATGAACAGGTTGTGCGAAGTCCTTTTGTGCAGATATTGTCCTTGATTGCCATTGGTATACCCAAAAGAGGAAGACTTTCGCCGCCGCATATTCTTTCATCGGCTTTTTTTGCCAAAGCTAAAGCCTCTTCCTTGCACACGGTATTGTATGCACCCAAAGCTTTGTGCTTTTCTATATTGTCAAGATATTTTTGTGTAAGCTCAACAGAGGATACTTCCCTGTTGTCAAGCTGCTTTCTTAAACTTGAAATTGTGTCCATATTTTTCTCCTTAATCCACTATTTTGGGAACGATAAACTGATTTTCAATGGTCTCGGGGCCATTTTCAACAATGCCTTTCATATTGTCAAAGGTTTCAATGCTGTCACTGCGAAGCTCGGAAAACGGAACAGCGTTTGTCATATCTATTGGGTCATATGAAAAATCTGAATCCCCGATAGTGTCCATAAGGTTTATAATATTGGTCATTTCTTTACCGTACTCCAAAAGCTCGTCTTCAGAAAGATGCAGTTTTGAAAGCTCGCATAAAAGCTTTAACTGGTCTGTACTTATCACAAGGGTCACACTCCTTTTATTTGGTTAGTCCGACAGAACTTGTGACAGCTACTGTCAGGCTATATTAAAGTCTATCCAATATTTTACCATTTTTATGCCATGTTTGCAATATAAAAATACGTAATTTATAAAGAAAAAAGAAAAAGTTTTAAAAATGTTAAAAATTTTTTATTTACAACCCATTTAAATTTTGATATAATAATTCGATAGAGCGTTAGTTATTGACTTCAAATGACATATTAGGAAGTGAAGATTTATATGAAATTAAAAAGATTTTTTTCGGCAATTCTTGCTGCTTCAATTTTTATGTTACAAATATCTGCGGGGGCGTCGATTCTTGGCTCATCTAAAATAAAAGGCTATACAACCCAAATTGGTGAAGGGACATACTTTACCCACAATGTGTTTTACAGTGACCAAAGCGGTGTGGGCCAGCAAAGTGAAAACTATATAACCTATACACCAAACAGCACGGTTATACCAACCATTACAAACGGTGAAGCACTTTTTGGAACAAAAGGTATTTCAAATGAGGTTAACCGTCTTGACGGTATAGGCGTAAATGTTATCGGC
>JAZRJL010000072.1:0-2863 GCA_045645805.1 Clostridia bacterium
GTGTGGGTGGCATCAATGCTGAGTATCTTATTGGAAAGAAGATACTTTTTACAGATGGTAGATTTGGCATTGTAAGATATGATGGAAAAACTGCTTCTGAATCAAAGATGTCAGATTTGTATATAGTTGGGGATACCAGTAAGCTTAAAATCGGTGAGTTTGGTGTGGTTAAATCGGGGTATTGTGAAACAGAAGACAGAATGTTTGCAAACGGTCTGGGTAATAAAATTGGTATTGCCACTGTTATTGAAGCATTAAACAGGATTGACGACACCTCAAAGGTGTGTGTAATATTTTCATCACAAAAAAGGCTTGGTGCAAAAGGCGCACAGGCATTTTTTGAGAATAATGGCTTTGAAAGAATCGTAACTGTTGACGCATTGCTTTGTGAAAAGGGAATAAAAAGCGGCAAAGGCTGTGTTTTGATTGCTTCGGACAAGAATTTTGTGTGCAGTAAGGAGTTTAAAAACAGTTTGGAACAGTGTGCTGAAAGAAACAATAAGGAGCTGACTGTTGCAGTAACAGACGAAAATATGTGTATGGCACAAATGGGGGCTGTAGGCAAAGGTGCAGAATGTATTGGTATAGCTATTCCTACATTTTGCAAAGATGGAAATTTTGAATGTGTAATGAAAAAAGATTTTGAAGTAGCGGTAGAATTTCTTTCTGCGGCAATTAAGTAAAGGAGCAAATTATGTTTGTAAAGCAGATTTCGGTTTTTATGGAAAATAAGGCAGGCAAGCTTGGTAATATAACAGGCTTGTTACATAAGGAAAATATAGATATCAGGGCTTTTTGCATTACCGACACACCGGAATTCGGAATATTCAGGGTTATTGTCAAAGAACCTCTGCGTGCAGTTGAGATTCTTAGAAATGCCGGAATGACGGCACAGCTTAATGATGTGATTGTAGCAGTAATGCCGGACAAAATCGGTTCCTTTGATATGCTTGTTCAACCGGTATGTGATGCGGGTATAGATATAAAATATCTTTATTCATTTATTGGAGAGAAAGAGGCAGAGGGCAGGGTTGCTATTTGCACGGAAAATATGAAAGAGGCAGTAAACATACTAAAGAAGAGAGGATGTAAAATATCAGCACAGGATGAAATATAGAAAAGGAAGTGTTAACGTGAAAAATCACGTTAAGCCTCCGGCGGAATTTATTGCACCTCCTAGCTTTCGTGCCTTTAAAACACGAAACGGCGATGTGCATAATTTCCATTATACGCCTTATCCGCCCACGATAAGAAACGTCTGTGTTTTTAATCACTATTTGTGGGCAGAAAGGCTATGGAAAATAAAATGAAAAAAGAATGCGTGTTATATGACCGTTTGTGCATAAGCTGCGGCGAATGTGATATATGTGACATTGACCCTAAAAAGAAATGTGACAATTGCGGAGCGTGCCTTGAAATGGATGATGATTACACCACGGTTGACGTGGACTTGTCCTTTGAAAACAATAATGAGCCTGAACTTTTAAGTTATGAAGAATTGTTTCCTGAAAAGGCCTTTATTGGCGAAAAAGCAGAGGATGAAGATGATATTTTTTACGACCAGGATTTTGAAGAAGATTTTGGTGATTCATTTGATGGGGTTGAGTTTGATGATTATGATGATGAATTTTCAGACGAAGACGATGATTTAGAAAATGACTTCGGAGAATTATTTGGGTAAATATTTGACAACCGCCGTTGCATTATAACACAACGGTGGTTATTTTATTTTGTAAAGTTTTTACTGCCAAGAGAAATTTCACCGGATTTTAAAATTTCAATTTTACCGTTTGAAAGCGTGACAACAAGATTCCCTTCTTTGTTTATATCAGAAACTCTTCCGCTTAATGTATTTCCATTTAATGAAAAACAAATTTCCTTATTTAAAAGCATAGAATATTCTTTATATTGTGAAATAAGAGCATCAATATTTTCTATAGAGAAAATTTTTTCAAATTCATTAAGTAGCTTTGCAATAATGAAGTTGCGGCTTATCTTTACAGGGAATACAGACCCCGCAATATCCGAAAGTTCACGTGGAAAGTCTGTCAGGTTGGTTGAGATATTGATTCCTGTTCCTACTATAATATATAAGGAATCGTCAATGGGTGAAACAAAGCTTTCGGCAAGAATTCCGCAAACCTTTTTTCCGTTAAGGAAAATATCATTTACCCATTTAATAAAAGGTTGTTCTGTGCAAAACGATTCAAGGGCACGGCAAACAGCAACGCCGGAAGCAACTGTAATGTGTGAAGATGGAATTTTCAAAGAATCTGCTTTTAAAAGAATACTCATATAGATTCCGGTTCCGGGAGGTGAAAAAAAACATTTACCAAGCCTACCCCTCCCGTTGGTTTGTGTATCAGCAATAACGACAGTATTTTGTAATGCACCATTTTTTGCAAGTGTTTTAAGATACAGATTTGTCGAATCCACTGTATCAAGAATAATTACATTATAATCGGCATTTAACAATGAAAGAATTTTATTTTTATCAAGCCTATCAGTCATTTTTACCTCCAACATTTTGTGTGGTAGCATATATTTAAATCCGCACGTGTGTATAATTATTGATAAACTATGAGGACAGTATAGCACAGGCGCTTTTTCCAGTCAACAAAAAAACTTATAAAAAAATAAAAAAAGGTATTGACAAAAGGAAACAGGTGTGGTAATATAAACGAGTTGCGCCGCTAAAGGGTGTCGATAAAAAAAGAAATTTAAAAAATTTCAAAAAAAGTATTGACAAAAGCTAAGCGGTGTGATATATTAGATAGGCTCTCTCGAAACGAGAGGAACTCAAAAAGATAAGTTTTTGAGGAATGATGTTTGAAAAGTACACAGTGAGAAAAGCGGTAATAAG
>JAZRJL010000073.1:0-33543 GCA_045645805.1 Clostridia bacterium
CACCGTCTTTAAGGATAATGCAAGCCATAATCTCTTCACCATACTGCTCGTCAGGGACACCTATTACCTGAACATCACTTACCTTAGGATGCGTGTAAATAAACTCCTCAATCTCTTTAGGATAAATGTTTTCACCGCCACGGATAATCATATCCTTAAGACGTCCTGTAATCTTGTAGTTACCCTCAGGAGTGCGGCAGGCAAGGTCACCTGTGTGAAGCCAGCCATCAGCATCAATTGCCGCAGCTGTTGCCTTTGGCATTTTGTAATAACCCTTCATTATATTGTATCCCCTTGCAACAAACTCGCCGTTTACACCGTCAGGGCATTCTTCGCCTGTGTCAGGGTCAACAATCTTACATTCAATTTCAGGAAGGGCACGGCCTACGGTTGAAACTCTGACCTCAAGAGAGTCATCTGTCGAACTCATGGTGCAACCTGGCGATGCCTCGGTCTGACCGTAAACTATGGTTATTTCTTTCATATTCATTTTATTTACAACATCCTTCATTGCAGAAATTGGACAAGGACTTCCTGCCATAATTCCTGTACGCATATATGAAAAGTCGGTCTTTTCAAAATCGGGATGCTCCAAAAGTGCAATAAACATAGTTGGAACGCCGTGGAATGCTGTAATATGTTCACGATTGATGCAGGCAAGTGCCGGCTTTGGTGAAAAATACGGGAGCGGCAAAAGTGTCGCCCCGTGGGTCATTGATGCTGTCATTGCAAGCACCATACCAAAGCAATGAAACATCGGAACCTGAATCATCATACGATCCGCCGTTGACAAATCCATACGGTCACCAATACACTTTCCGTTGTTTACTACGTTATAATGTGTCAGCATAACACCTTTGGGGAAGCCGGTTGTACCTGATGTATACTGCATATTGCACACATCATCCTTGTCAACAGCCGCCGCCATACGGTAAACGGTTTCAACAGGAACCTTTGAGGAAAGTGCAACAGCATCCTCCCATTCAATACAGCCTTTTTGTTTGAAACCGATTGTGATTATATTACGCAGGAACGGAAGTCTTTTTGCGTGAAGCTGCTGACCGGGTTTAAGGTCTTCAAGTTCAGGACAAAGCTCTGCCATAATCTGCGAATAGTTTGAGTCACGATAGCTGTCAACCATAATAAGGGTATGTGTATCCGACTGTTTAAACAGATACTCAGCCTCGTGAATTTTATATGCTGTGTTTACAGTAACAAGCACCGCACCAATTTTGGTTGTTGCCCAGAAAGCAATGTACCATTGCGGGACATTGGTTGCCCACACAGCAACGTGAGTCCCTGCCTTTACACCCATTGCAACAAGGGCACGTGCAAATTCATCAACATCGTCACGAAACTCGCTGTATGTGCGTGTGTAATCAAGTGTAGTATATTTAAATGCATACTGGTCAGGGAATTCCTCAACCATTCTGTCAAGAACCTGACCAAAGGTGCAGTCAATCAAAAGGTCTTTCTTCCATACAAACTTACCTGTGTGAGCTTTATTGGAATAAAGAGCTGATTCATTTTTTGCAGGGTCGCTGAACTGTTTCATATAGTTTACAAACTGTGCAAAGATAATTTCCATATCGTCAAGCTCTTCGCACCAGTCAGGATGCCATTCAAGAGAAATAAATCCGTCGTAGTTAACCGAACGAAGTGCCGCCATCATTTCTTTTATAGGCAGTTCACCCTCGCCCATAAGGCAGAATTCTGTACCGTTTTCTGTTCTCTGTGCATCTTTGATATGTACGTGACGTACATATGCACCAAGGTTTGTAATCGTGGTTTCAGCCTGTTCGCCGCAATTAAAATACGGTGAATACATATCCCAGATTGCACCGAGTGAATCACTTGCAAAGTCAATCAAAACCTCGCGAAGAACAGATGTATCACAGAATATTCCTGACGTTTCAAGCAATAATGAAACACCGTTTTCCTCTGCCCCCGGCACAACCTCGGACAAAATTTCCATAACTGCTGAAACAGCATTTTCTTTACTGATGCCCTCACCGATAGCACGGATACGGACATTGGGAATACGTAGATTTGTCGCAATCTTTATACATTGATTGATTTCATCAAGAGCTTCGGTCTTTTTTGAAATATCCGCACAGTCACAAAGCGTATCAATGCACGGCAAACTCAGATTAAGCTCATAAAGCCTTCTTACCGTTGCAGCCGCAGCATAGTTATAAAAAGCACCGTCTTTTTCGGTAAACAATGGATTATGAATATTATGAAGCTCAATTCCCTCAAACTTCATATCTTTAGCAATTTCACAAAAATCATCAAAGGAACGGCCATGCCAGCCCTTTGTCGAAAATGAAAGTTTCATATGAAATTAAGCCTCCTCATAAACAATTTTATTAACAGCTCCAAGATATGCATTTATACTTGCACCGATAATATCTGTTGAAATACCGCTACCTGAATAAAGCTTTCCGTTTTCCCTCAAACGGATAAGTGCCGAGCCCATAGCCTCACGGCCCTCTGTTACAGACTGAATCTGAAAATCATCAAGCTCATAATGATTTCCTGTAATCTGTTCAACAGCACGGAATGCCGCATCAATAGGACCATCGCCCATCGAAATTCCCTCAAGCTCTGTTCCATCTGCTTTTTTCACCTTAATCTGGGCAGATGCGGTAATTATATTCCCTGTATTTATAATATAGCTTAAAAGCTTATAGGTAGGGGGAACCTGAAGTGCAACAGCCGCAACTATCGCATCAAGCTCTTTTGCACTTACCTTTTCTTTCTTTTCAGCTAATTTCTTAAATTCTTCATATACTTTTTCACAGTCTTCATCACTTAAATCATAACCAAGCTTTTGTGTAATCCCCAATACTGCTGCCTGGTCATCGCTTTTATCAAGATAAATACTGCTGTCATCTATTTTGCTAAAGGTTTCCGCATCCACACCTTCGCCTTTGCCTGTTATACGTGAAATCTGACTGATAATTCTGCGAAGCTCAGTATGCTTGATATCACTCTCTATGCCACAGTTGTTGCCGCAATTTTTAACAGTTTCGGCAAAGATTTCAAGAGAAACCGCACCTGAGGTCACAGCTGTCTTAACAGTATCGGCACTGTCACGTACTGTCATTGCAGCCGCAGCATTTGCCATACCGTTTTTGTTTTCGCAGGAAACACCAAGCTTTACTCCGTCAAGTTCCGAAATGTGAGCTTTCAAATCGTCAACAAATCCCGCAAATTCATCAGGCATCATTTCGCCTGCAGTATCACAAACGGTAACAAGGGTTGCACCTGCAGAGATTGCAGTCTTTATTGCATCGTCAAGAAAGCTGTCCTCGGCACGGGTTGCATCAACTGCACAAAATTCAACATCACTGCAGGATTCTTTTGCCAAAGCGACAAGCTTTTTGATTGTCTCAAGCATTTTAGGTGCTTTAAGATGGCAGGTATATTCCATTCCAACGGGGGAAACGGGCAGTTCAATTCTGATACGGGGATTTTTTGCAGAAGAAAGTGCCTCAGCTGCAAAGCTGACACCTTCTTCGGTCATACCGGCCGCAACAGAAATGATACTGCTTTGTACAAATGAAGAAATTGTGCGGACAAGTAGGATGTCAGTCTTTTTATTCTCAATTGCAGGTAGTTCTATTGCATTTACATTAAGCTTTTCAAGCTGTCTGACAATCTCTATCTTTTCTTTAAAACTAAGTGTCGATGCATTGCGGCACAAAGTCATATCCGCTACATTAATTCTTTTCATTCTTACTTTCCTCCTAATAAATTCTAAACAATTTCCTATTTCAAGGGATAGGTCCAGCCAAAACTGTCATCAATTTTACCCCACTGAATACCTGTAAGGGTATCGTAAAGATGCTGTGTAACCTCACCGATTTCGCCGTTGTTTACAGCAAAAATCTTATCCTTGTAACGAAGCTCGCCAATAGGTGAAATAACTGCAGCTGTACCGCAGCCCCAAGCCTCTTCAAGTGTTCCGTCATCCATTGCCTTTTCAAGCTCGTCAATACTGAGAAGTCTTTCAGAAACGTTATAGCCTTCCTTTCTGAGAACCTCAAGACATGACATACGGGTAATACCCGGAAGAATTGAACCGGTAAGAGCAGGTGTTACAATCTCGCCGTTTATTTTAAACATAACGTTCATTGCACCAACTTCTTCAATGTACTTTCTTTCAACACCGTCCAGCCACAAAACCTGTGAATAACCGCTTTGTTCAGCTTTTTCGCCGGCACGGTTACTTGCAGCATAGTTACCGCCGCATTTTGCATAACCTGTACCACCACGGACAGCACGTACATCCTCGGCTTCAATCATAATCTTAACAGGGTTGATGCCCTCTTTGTAATAGCTGCCAACCGGTGATGCAATTATCATAAATGTTGCATTGTGAACTGCGTGTACACCCAAGGTTTCATCATTACCAAACATAAAAGGACGAAGATAAAGTGATGTACCTTCTGCTGAAGGAGTCCAGTCCTGCTCATGCTTTACAAATGTTTCAAGAACCTCCATTGCCAAAGCCTCATCAATCTGGGGAAGACAAAGTCTTTCCGCACTGCGGTTCATTCTGCGGATGTTTTCAATAGGTCTGAACATCTGAACAGTACCATCTGCACGGCGGTATGCCTTAAGCCCTTCAAAAATTTCAGAACCGTAATGAAGAACTGTTGATGCAGGGTGAAGCTCAATTCTGCCAAAGGGTACTATTCTTGCATCGTACCAGCCTTTTTCACGGGAATAGTCCATAATAAACATATGGTCTGTAAAGAATTTACCAAAGCCCAACGTAGAGCTTTCGGGATGTTCTTTAGGTGAAGTTGTTTTAACAATCTTTATATCCATTTTTCTGACTCCTTTAACAATTAGTTTTCTGCACCAATCTGCATTGCTTTGAGGTTTGTTTCAAGCATATCTGCACGCTTTGCAGAAATTACCTTTTTAAGTGCAGCATTAACAGCATCCTCAGAAAATCCGTCTGTAACACTTAAAATTTTGCCTGCAATAATCATATTTGCAAGAGTTGGCATATTGTTATCCGATGCAAGCTGTGTTGCAGGAATATAATATACCTCAACATCTGTACGTTTTACCTTGCGGTCAATAAGTGTACAGTCCACAAAAATCTTTCCGCCCGAAACAACGGCATCCTCATATTTATCAAGTGACGGAAGGTTCATTGCAACAAGTACATCAGGGTTAGAGACAATAGGTGAACCAACAGGTGTATCACTTATGATAATGCTGCAGCTTGCAGTACCGCCACGCATTTCGGGGCCATATGACGGAAGCCAGCTTACTTCCTTATCTTCAACCAGACCTTTGTATGCAAGGAATTTACCTGTAAACAAAATTCCCTGACCGCCAAAGCCTGCAATAAGCATATTTGTTGTACTCATTACTTCTCCTCCTTTTCTGCACTACGGTCCTTATAAACACCAAGAGGGTAATAAGGAAGCATTTTTTCATCAATCCAATCAAGAGCTGCCTTGGGCGTCATACCCCAGTTTGTAGGACAGCTTGAAACAACTTCAACAAGAGAGAAGCCTTTGCCGTCGAACTGGTTCTGGAATGCCTTTTTAATTGCCTTTTTGGCATTCTTTACGTTTTTAACATTGTTCACTGTAACTCTTTCAAGATATTCAGGACCGTCAAGAGTTGAAAGCATTTCACAAACACGAATCGGAAAGCCGCAGGCATTTGTATCTCTGCCGTAAGGTGATGTCTGTGTAACCTGACCGGGAAGAGATGTTGGTGCCATCTGGCCGCCTGTCATACCGTATATTGCGTTATTGATAAATATAATTGTAATGTTTTCGTTTCTTGCTGCAGCGTGTACGGTTTCAGCCATACCAATTGAAGCAAGGTCACCATCACCCTGATATGTAAATACAACATTATTTTCAGGGTCTGAACGCTTAACACCTGTTGCAACAGCCGGTGCACGACCGTGTGCTGCCTCAATCATATCACAGTTGAAATAGTTGTAAGCCATAACCGAGCAACCAACCGGAGCAATACCAATTGTTCTGCCTTCGATACCAAGCTCGTCTATAACCTCAGCCACAAGACGGTGAACAATACCGTGTGTACAGCCGGGGCAGTAATGCATCTGGACATCAGCCAGTGCCTTTGGTTTTTCAAAAACTACCATTATTTTGTACCTCCATTTGCAGCATTTTTAATCGCTTCAAGAACCTGCTCAGGTGACGGAATCATACCACCCACACGGTTGCAAAGTGTAACAGGAACCTTGCACTCGGTTGCAAGTCTTACGTCCTCAATCATCTGACCCATTGAAAGCTCAACAGAAATAATTTCCTTTACCTTGTCAGCAGCCTTCTTGTATGGTGCTGTGGGGAATGGCCAAAGTGTAATAGGTCTGATAAGACCAACCTTGATGCCCTGCTTTCTTGCCTCATTGATTGCATTCTTTGAAACACGGGCAGCAATGCCGAATGCGGTAACGCAAATTTCAGCATCGTCCATCATATATTCCTCGTACATACATTCATTTTCTTCAATTGTCTTGTATCTTTCGAAGCGTTCAAAGTTTGACTTTTCAAGAGCATCAGGTTCAAGGAACAATGAGTTTACAATGTTGTGTTTTCTTTCCATCTTTGTTCCGTTTGTTGCCCAGGGCTTGTCAACGGGAGCAGAAATCTCATAATCAAGTGAGACAGGCTCCATCATCTGACCCATAGTACCGTCTGCAAGAATCATTGTGGTCATTCTGTACTTATCGGCAAGGTCAAAGCCTTTTACAGTAAGGTCTGCCATTTCCTGAACAGAGCTTGGTGCAAGAACAATCATACGGAAATCACCATGTGCACCGCCCTTTGTCGCCTGGAAGTAATCAGACTGTGAAGGCTGAATACCGCCAAGACCGGGGCCGCCACGCTGAACATTGATTACAAGTGCCGGAAGGTCCGCACCTGCAAGGTATGAAAGGCCCTCGCCCTTAAGTGAAATACCGGGACTTGAGGATGAAGTCATAACCCTTTTACCTGTTGAAGAAACGCCATAAACCATATTGATTGCAGCAATTTCACTTTCTGCCTGAAGGAATGTTCCTCCGATTTTAGGCATCTTTTTAGCCATATATGCAGCAATTTCTGTCTGCGGTGTAATAGGATAACCAAAATAATGACGGCATCCCGCGATAATGGCAGCTTCGGCAATAGCCTCGTTGCCTTTCATCAAAACTTTATCTGACATAATATGTACCTCTCTTTCTATCTTTCTACTGTAATAATGCAATCAGGACACATAGTTGCACAAAATGCACAGCCTATGCACGCATCAGGATTAACTGCCTCAACAGGGTGATGTCCCTTTTTGTTTATTTTGTCCTTTGCAAGCTCAATAACGCCCTTGGGACAAGCATCCACACAAAGTCCGCAACCCTTGCAGTTGTCTGTTTTAAATGTAAGTTTTGCCATAATAATTTCCATAGCCTTTCTGCCCACAAATAGTAATTTAAATATATACACTTCTTATCGTGGGCAGATAAGGCGTATAATGGAAATTACGCACATCGCCGTTTCGTGTCTAAAAGGCACGAAAGCTCGGCGGTGCAATAAAATCCGCCGGAGGCATAACGTGATTTTTCACGTTATATCTCTCCTTTATTATATAATCTTTTTTTGTAAGTTTAAGGGAAACAAATTTTCAATACCATCAAGTCCGCCACAGATTTTTGCATTGGCACAGGTCAATACAACGGGAAGTCCCGTCTTTTCAGAAACCTGCTTTGCATAATCAACCGAACCTAATACGTCCTCTGCTGTTGTTTCCTCGCCTAAGTTTGAATTATTTATAATACCGGTAAATTTAATTCCTCCGGCTGTTTCTATTTCGTGCATAACTTCAATTACATCTTCAGTGGTCTTGGTAAGAGGTCTGAAGCAGTTTATGACAAACAGCATATCAAAGTTTCCCTCACTTACAATCCCCTCTGCATATCTGCCAAGCGCATAAGCACCACGGTCATCACCGCCGATATCCACCACCGCCATAAGACTTTTGTCATCAATTACCGAATACATATCCTGCGGAAGTGCCGGAATATCCACATTGGTATTTGCATAATCCGAACAGATAAGACGTATTCCCGATTTATTAAGCTCGTCAATGCTGTCCTTTGTTCTGAAATACGGATTTACAATATCAAGGTCAGCAATGGCAACATTGACAAATTTCTTTTTTAAATCAAAAGCCATATTCACGGCAATATTTGTTTTCCCGCTGCCGTAGTGTCCGGCAATAAGCGTAATGCGTTTGTAATCCATCCGAAACCACCACCGTTTTAATCATATTATATAATTATAGAAAAAACCCGTCTCAAAGAAAAGCTTTGAGACGGGTGAAAATCACTCGCGGTACCACTCAAATTGCGGAAAACCTCCGCCCCTCGTCAGGCTCCATCAAGCCCTTTGCACTAACGTAGCATTCACGAAAGGTATCTACTTATCCCAAATGGAATGTTCTCACCTTCAGCTCGGAAGTGAGGGGTACATTGAAACTGACGCTGTCGATTTGCACCAACCACCGACTCTCTAAAAGCCGTCATATTTCGTACCTTCTTCGTCTCAGCTTTTAATATACTAAAATCCTTTTGGACTTTATAAAACAAAAATAATTATACCACTGTGTTTTGTCATTGTCAATAGTTTTTTTAAACTTTTTTTGTTAGATTTGACATTAAACTACAAATTATGTTTTTTCTTATTTTAAGGGTCCGTATCCGGCAAGCTCAACACATTGCTGACCTGCTTCGGTAAGCATAAATTCAGCCATTTTACGTGCAGGTGCATCCTGCGGTGTATCCTTTCTCAAAACAATATAGGTGTTGTTTGCAAGAGGATAGCTTCCGTCTGCTATTGTTTCATCTGTCGGCTGAACTCCATCTATTGCAAGAAGCTTTAGATGCCTTTTGGTATCAAGCACAGCATCAACATTATGATAGTAATAATAAATACTGTAACCAAGCCCGTATCCCACGGGGTCTTCGGTTTCAGCCGCTATTACATCTGTTAACACGTTTGACATGGTCATTGATGTTTCCTTTTGAACTTCAGGATGTATTTCGTTGCCGTTTAAAAAGTGCTTTTCCATCTGTGCATGGCTTCCGCTATCGTTGTTGCGGCAATAAGGGTAAATAAGTGCAGCTCCTCCGCCAATTTCATTCCAGTTACTGTATGCATTATTTACATAGATATTTGTTATCTGTTCTTTAGAAAGACCGGTTGCAGGATTATCTGCATTGGTAAAGAAAATCATTGCATCATACGCAATGGGAATAAGTTCAAGCTCAACCCCTTTTTCTTCAGCAAGTTTTAATATATCACTTGCCGGATATACCGAGGCAAAAAGCATATCCACTTCGCCGTTTATAAGTCTTTGATAAGATGCGTGGCTTTTGCTGTGCTTTGATGGATATTTTTCATGCGTTTCTCCGTTGTAGAAAAGCTGCGTAAAAACAGCCTGTGAAAAAGGATGCGTTGATGTCGAACCATCAATTACCGGCATTTCTTTATCAAAGCCAAACTGTACTGCTATATCCGATGGATAGCTTTGGCACACCCGAGCGGTATTTCTTAATATATATGCAACATCATATCTTGTTGCTGCCTGTTGTGGCTTTAAAACACGTATTGGATTCTCAGGGTCTGTTGCTTCGTAATCTGATACATAGCTTACACCGATTAAATCATACGCCTCCTTCGCCCATTCTGAAACGCTGTCCATATCCTTTATATTATCTACTGTCCGGCCCGGGCATCTTAGTCCTGCATACTTCAAGGCTCTTACCACCATAACCGTCAATTCCTCACGGCTTACATTACGATTTGGTGCAAAAATGGTTTCGGAATCCCCCATAACTATCCCTGCCTTATGTGCCGCAGCAACATTGCCAAAGAACCAGTCATTGCGTTTAACATCTTCAAACTTAAGTTCATATGAATTTTCGGTATGAAGTCCCATAAACCGCATTATCATAGCGGTTGCCTCTGCACGTGTAACGTTGTCAAACGGCTTTGCCTCGCCTTTTTCATTGCCCATAATGACCCCTGTCCTCGACAATTGCATTATATCGTTAAACTCGTATTTTGCTGGGTCGTAATCTGTAAATTTTATTTCATCAGGAACAAATGCCTCAATCTCTCTTTCCTTGTCCGCAGCAGGAATAGTGGCAAACACGTAACCGTTGTAGTAAGCCGACAGGGTTATTGCCTGTCCTGAATCCTTAAACCGTGCCACAGTCCGCCAGGAATCATTGTCCTTAATATCTTCAGGAAAAGGTATTTTAAGGACAGCAAAATTCTCATTGTCTTTTTCAGAAACAGAAGAAAAAACGCTGCAACAGGTGTATGACACAATTAATGATAAAACCAAAATAAATATCAATATCTTTTTCATATTTATATCTCCTTTTATTAATCTATACTAATTTTATCCTCGTATCTTAAAGAGTTATTATAAAGGCTGAACCGGGGTTCAGCCTTAAAAACCTTATTATTCAATTTCTATCAAACCATAGTTGCCGTCTTTTCTGCGATACACAATATTTTCCTTTTGTGTGTCGGGGTTAAGGAAAATAAAGAAATCATGACCAAGCATATTCATTTGAAGAACTGCCTCCTCAGCAGACATTGGCTTTGACTCAATCTTTTTAGTCTTTATAATCTTAAACTCGCCGCTGTCCTCAGAAACCGGCTCCGGATTATCAATTATTGAAGCATATTCCTCAAAACCTGGTCTGTGGAGATGCTTTGCAAGCTTTGTTTTGTGTTTTCTAATCTGGCGGTCAAGATTTGAAAGACATTCATCAGCAGCACAAATCAAATCCCTGTCACGTGCTTCAGCTCTTAAAATAAAGCCTTTGTTAAAGATTGTAATTTCCATAACAATATCCGCTTTTTGCTCTGACACAAGCACTTTACATTCAAGGTCTGCATCAAAAAACTTGTCAAGCTTTTTAAGCTTTGCGAGCAGTTTTTCTTTGCGGCTGTCCGACAATTCTACCTTTTTGCAAATAACATTATACTTCATAAATCTTGCCTCCGTTCAAACTAAAATCACAAATAGATAGCTTTTATCCTTTGCATTTTTATTTTATCATATATTTGTGGAAATTGCAAGGTTTTTTGTATAATTTATGCAAGGTTTTTGTTAACAATCATCAATCGTATATAAAGTCTACAGTAATAACACAATTGAACTTCTCATCTATTTCTTTAATTTTTTCAACAACAGTATTCTTTATCCCATCAAAATTCTCGATATCAAGAGGTGCTTCTATATCAAAAATAAGATTTACATTACTTTCGCCGTCTGTCATTCTGAAATCATGAATGCCCATTCTTTCGTCAATGCCCTTTACGATTTTAAGAATCATCTCACGCATTGCTGATGTTTTTTCGCAATTGACTGTAATGGGGTCCATATGAACAACAATGTGTATACCAAGCTCGCGTTCAATTTTATGTTCAAGCTCATCAATTACCTCATGAATCTCAACCACGTTGCAATCATCAGGAACTTCGGCATGAACGGATGCCAAAATTCTTCCCGGCCCATAATCATGAACAATCAAATCATGAACTCCAACAACGCCCGGAGCAGCAAGAATACGGCTTCGCACAGCCTCAATTACTCCCTTTTCAGGTGCAGCTCCAAGCAAGAGTCCTATTGTATCAAGTGAAATCTTAAAGCCGGAATACATAATCATAAAGGATACAACAGTACCCACAATTCCGTCAAGTGCAGGAAAGCTTATAATTTTGCCGATTACAGAACTGAAAACAACCGCACTTGTGGCAATAACATCATTTATGCAATCCTTTGCTGTTGCCATAAGAATACCCGAATTTGTAAGTCGTCCTATATATTTGTTATAGGAATACATCCAAAGCTTTACGGGGATAGAAACGCATAATATAATCACAAGAATTGTATTCAACCGTACCTGCTGCGGATTAAATATTTTTGTGACCGAAGTTTTTAAAAGCTCAAATCCCACAAGCATAATTATAAACGATACTATAAGTGACGAAACATATTCTATTCTGCCGTGTCCAAAGGGATGCTCTTTATCGGGTTTTTTAGCACTCAGCTTTGCACCGATAATCGCCACTGCTGACGAGCCTGTGTCCGAAAGATTGTTAAAGGCATCGGATATAATTGCAATACTTGACATTGTTGCTCCAACACACAGCTTTACAGCAAACAAAAACAAATTGCATATAATCCCCAGTATCCCTGCAAACACCGAACACCTTGTTCGCACATCGGTATTGCCTGTATCGGGATTTTCTCCTATGAATTTTCTTAAAAGAAGCTTAATCAAAAGCTTTGCACCTCCTGTTAAACAAAATTTGCCAATATACATTATACACAGCAAAGCTTGTTCGGGTTACCTTAATCCGACAGTAGCTAAACAGTTTTTACATTATCATTGCCAAGAATTTTTTTCAACTCATCAACAACATTCATATCCCACACCCACATCGATTTTGGTGCCTGAACTGATTTTTGAGTATCCGCATAATAGATAATCACGGGAATATTGCCTTTTTTGCCATTAAGCATATTTTTTACCGCAGTAAAGCCCTGCTCATCCTTTGAATCAAGCTTTACAAACAATTTATTAAAAGGCTTTTTAATTGCCATAAGCGGTACAATCTCCTCAAGCCTGATTTTGGTGGGCTTGTCCTCCTGAACATCAAGATTCCCCGATATAAGACAAATATTTTCCTCTCTTAACTGTTGTTCAAATTTCCTTACCTGGCTTGGGAAAACCAATACTTCAATTTCCCCCGTCAAATCTTCAAGAGTAATATAAAGCATAAGCTCGCCACGTTTGGTAAGCTGTTCGCGTCGTTTTGAAATCATACCCCCGATTTTCACCTTTGAATCAGAAACGAACTGTCCGTTTTCGTTTTCGGTTACTTCAAGAACAGTTGTGCTTGAAGCCGCAGAAATGGTATCCTCCATGCCGTCAAGAGGGTGACCCGAAACATAAACACCTAAATATTCCTTTTCAAAATTAAGAAGCTCACGCTTGTCAAATTCAGCTACTTCAGGGAAGTTATCAGCAAGACTTTGAGACTCCTCCTCAAACATACTGAAGAAGTCAAGCTGACCCGATACCGCATTTTTTTGCTCTCTCACCGCTGAATCAATAGCACTTTCGTAGACACCAAGAAGGGTTGAACGTGTAAGACCAAGACTGTCAAAAACACCGCTTTTAATCATCGATTCAACAATTCTTTTATTAAGCTTTTTATCTGCCATACGGTTGCAAAAATCGGTGAAAGATGAAAACTCACCGTTTTCGCTTCGTTCAGCCGTCATTTCATCAATAAAGGCTGTACCAACATTTTTAATTGCACCAAGACCAAAACGGATATTCTTGCCGTCAGGCACAAAGCTTGAAAAGCTTTTGTTTATATCAGGCGGCAAAAGATTTATTCCCTGTTTTTTTGCAGAATTTATATATTTTGTAACCTTGGTGGACTGCCCAAGAATACTTGTAAGAGTCGCAGCATAAAACTCGGTTGGATAATGGCATTTGAGCCATGCTGTCTGGTATGAAACAAAAGCATATGCTGCAGCATGAGACTTGTTGAAGGCATACTTTGCAAAGTCCATCATTTCGTCAAAGATTAAGGTGGCGGTCTTTTCATCAATCCCACGTTTCATTGCACCCTCAACCTCAATGTTGCCATTTTCATCGGTTACACCATAGACAAAGTTCTTACGTTCCTGCTCCATTACCTCGGTTTTCTTCTTTGACATTGCACGACGTACAAGGTCAGCACGGCCAAGAGAATATCCGCCAAGCTCACGTACAATCTGCATAACCTGCTCCTGATACACTATACAGCCATAGGTTACGTTAAGAATATTTTCAAGAAGCGGATGCTTGTACTTTATATTTCCGCTGTTTTTATTTTTTATGTATTGTGGTATTGAATCCATAGGACCCGGTCTGTAAAGGGAAATTCCTGCTATTATATCTTCAATTGATGACGGCTTGAGTTCTTTCATAAACTCTTTCATTCCGCCGCTTTCAAGCTGAAATACGCCATCTGTGTCGCCACGTGAAATCATTGCATAGGTTTCAGGGTCTTCCATATCAATATTATCCATATCAACTTCAATACCATGAGTATTTTTTATATTTTCCACCGCGTCACGTATCACGGTAAGTGTCCTCAGTCCAAGAAAGTCCATCTTTAAAAGACCAAGTCTTTCAATTGTAGTCATTGTAAACTGAGTTGTTATTACATCATCATTTCTCGAAAGGGGAACATATGTCTGAACAGGCTCACGGGTGATTACCACACCTGCCGCATGGGTAGAGGTATGCCTTGGCAACCCCTCAAGCTGTGACGAAACATCTATCAGCCTTTTAACCTGCGGGTCGGAATCATACATAGCCTTAAGCTGATTGTTGCTCTCTAAAGCCTTTTCAATTGTAATATTAAGCTCATTGGGTATCTGCTTTGCAACACCGTCAACAAAACCATAGGGCATATCAAGTGCACGTCCCGTGTCACGTATAGCAAGCTTTGCCGCCATTGTACCAAAGGTAACAATTTGTGCAACCTTTTCACTGCCGTATTTACGGTTTACATAGTCAATTACTTCACCTCGGCGTTCATAACAAAAATCTATATCAATATCCGGCATTGTTACACGCTCGGGGTTTAAAAACCTTTCAAAAATAAGTTCATATTTTATGGGGTCAATATTTGTTATTTCAAGACAATATGAAACAATACTTCCTGCCGCACTTCCTCGTCCGGGACCAACACGAATTCCATTCTCACGGGCAAAGCGAATAAAGTCCCATACAATCAGAAAGTAATCTACATAACCCATTTTTTCAATGGTAGTAAGCTCATAATCAAGTCTTGCCTTTAATTCATCGGATGGTTCTTTATACCTTTTCAAAAGTCCGTTTTGACAAAGCTCAGTCAGGTAGCTGTATGATGTATAGCCTTCTGGAAGCTCGAATTTAGGAAGATGCAATTTGCCAAACACAATATCTACATTACACATATCTGCAATCTTCTGTGTATTTTCAATAGCCTCAGGAACATAAGAGAAAAGCTCCTGCATTTCCGCCTCGGACTTAACAAACATTTCATCTGTGGACATTTTCATTCTGTCCTCGTCATAAATTGTCTTACCCATCTGTATACACATAAGAACGTCCTGAAATTCTGCATCCTCACGCTTCACATAATGTATGTCGTTGGTTGCAACAAGTCCAAGCCCAAGCTCTTTTGCAAGACGTATAAGCTCGGTATTAAGACGTTTTTGCTCATATATGCCATGGTCCTGAATTTCTATATAATAATTCTCTCTGCCAAAAATATCAATAAACTCCAATGCGGACTTTTTGGCATCCTCATAGTTGTCAGCAAGAATTTTCTTCGACAAAACACCCATCATACAGGCGCTCAGGGCAATTATTCCTTCGCTGTTTTTACGAAGAACATCCAAATCAATTCGGGGACGGTAATAAAAGCCTTCTACATAGCCTATGGAAACAATATTCATCAAATTTTTATAGCCTTCGTTGTTTTTGGCAAGCAATATAAGATGCGAGCTTGATGAATCAAGCTCGTGAATTTTGTCCTTATGACCACGTGCCGCAACATAAACCTCACAGCCAAGAACAGGCTTTATTCCTATGCTTTTTGCGTATTCATAAAAATCAATAACACCAAACATAGAGCCATGGTCGGTTATGGCCATAGAGGTTTGTCCCAATTCCTTTGCACGGTCAAGGATTTTCTTTATTGTTCCCTCACCGTCAAGCAGGCTGTATGCTGTATGTGTATGTAAATGTGCAAATGCCATTTTTTTGTTTCCTTTCTGCCCCTGTGAATATTTGGGTCAAAGCTTAAAGCTTATTTTCCGCTAAATCCAAAAGCTTTTTTATACGATGGTTTACGCCCGATTTACTAAGTCTTGGAGTAAGCTTTGCTCCAAGGGCATCAAGGCTTAAATCCTTGTTTTCTTTTCTGAGTATTGCAATCTCCCTGAGGTCATCAGGCAGACTGTCAAGCCCAATTGTCTTTTCAATCTTGTCTATTGCCTGAATTTGCCTTATTGAAGCCGTTATCACCTTGTCATAATTTGCACTTTCGCTGTTTACAACACGATTCCAGTCGTTTCGAACCTCACGCTCAATCTTTACATTCAATATTTCCATCTGTGCCGAAAATGCACCAACGTGAGTCAGTACATCACATATCACATCGCTTTGCTTTGAATAAAGAACAAAACTGTTTTTACGTTCGGTAATTTTAAATTCAATCCCCATTTCATCAAGAAAAATTTTAAAATCCTCACAAACGCTGCGGCTTGGTGTGACAAATTCAAGATTATAATTCTTTTTGGGGTCAATCAATATTCCACCGCCTAAAAATGCTCCTTTCAGGAACGCACTTTTGCAACATTCATCAGGAGTAAAAAGCTCTGAAATCGGTCTTTGTGAACTTTCATATTTAAGAATCATATCAATAAGCTTTTTGTGCGGAACTGTGCAGAAGTAATTTGTCTTTCCCTCTTCCACCGTTACGGAAACACCGCAGCCGCGTTTTACAAGAACTGCAAAATGCTTTAAAATTTCACAGCTTTCAGAGCTGACACGAATTTCCATATCACCTAGTCTGCCTGCAAACATCAAAAATCCAATAATTTCAGCATCAATACAGCAAGGCTTTGTCGGAAATGTTTTGCAAACAGCCTCTTTGGTTTTTTGTGAAAACGATTTCAAAACAGATTATCTCCTTTCCTAATCATATGCTTGGGTTAAACTAAGAGCGAAATTTCATATTATTTTGTATAACCTAAAAACAGTCCTGTCACAAAGCTGTTTCAAATATGTTCTTTAAATATTTTTGGTTTTCATTTTTTGTGCAATAAAGGTAAGACACAACAAAATAATATAAAGGCACCCAATTGTTACAAAAATGGCAGGCCAACCAAATGTATCTTTTACAAATCCAAAAATAATTGCCTGAATTACAGCACCCATATAAACCGCCCAGTCAAGCACTCCTACTATTGTAGATGAAAAAGCTCTGCCACCCATATCTCCAGCAATGGCCCAGATAACTCCTGTAACCATAGCAAATACACCTAATACAAACAGCATAATTGATGCCGGCACCTGACTTTTAATGAACGGAAAGCAAAGCATTCCAACAAATGTAATAACTGACGCAAGAATAAGCATAGGCTCACGCTTGCCTTTAAAGACCTTATCGGTAATTAATGGGAATATAAACATAGCACACGCTTGACCGACAGGAAGCAATATCGAACTGAAGATACCATCTTTGATTGATAAACCGAGTGCTTCTGTAAAATATGTAGGAATCCAAGTCAACAATCCATAGCGTCCGATACCCGCAATAGCAGAAATCAAACAGAATACTAACACTTTAGGTTCTGTAAAGAGAACCTTGTATGGGTACAAATACCCATTTTCTTCTATTTTTGAAGCAAGTAATGCATCGCGTTCTGACGCTTTGGCATCCGGTTCGTCAAAAGGTGCAAGACCTATATCCTCCGGTTTTTCTTTAAAGAATGCTGCAAAAGCAATCAACATCAAAACCATAGGAATCATCGGATATCTAAACGCTGCACGCCATCCCCATTCAGGATTCCAATCCATACAAATCAATATGGTAAGATAAGTTACTACCTGAGCAATACCCGAAAAGGCAGTAGCCAATCCAGATGCAAAACCACGCTTTTCCTTTGGCCACCACTTGTTTAAAACTCCAATTCCGTTTGCCCAAACTGTAGATTGAAAAAATCCATTAAGACCCCAAAGGACCGCAATTACCGGAATAGAATTCTGAAATGATATAATTATATTAATTGTTGCGGAGGCAACAATACCAAACATCATAAATCGTTTATAACCAAAATAAGCACCTAATCTGCCATTTATCAGTTGCCCGAAT
Source organism: Clostridia bacterium (assembly GCA_045645805.1). Lineage (GTDB taxonomy): Bacteria > Bacillota > Clostridia > Monoglobales > Monoglobaceae > SIG440. The sequence goes on from JAZRJL010000073.1 coordinate 17,994, forward strand.
GCATAGCACCAAAACAATGCAGATGACACAACTCCTAAAGCAGCAGTAGACGACCCCAACCCATCTGCCATTTGTTTCATAACAAGATTAATGTTTTGTCTGCCGTTGTAAAAAAACAAATAAGTAAAACCAAAGCTTAATAGCATAAGCCATCCATATTTTTGAATTTAGCATAATCCTTATCGGAATAACCATAAATATGCTCTTTAACCTTCTGCGTATCCTGTACATTTTTTACATCTCGTACATTACCCATTTTCTTTTGCTCCCTTTAACTTTTTATATTATATTTTTTATATATTTAAAATCGGACAAAATGCCGATTTGTTGTTCCTCTTGGTTGGTATTACTTTTGCCTTTACATAAATTACCTTTATTCTACTTTTGTAAAAGTAGCTCAAGCCTGCATAAACACTAAGGGAATTTGTTTGTCTCTAAATTTTATATTCTTTATATGCTCATGTGATATTAGGGACTAAATTTTTAAGGCTTCCCCTCGAGGGGAAGCTGTCACGAAGTGACTGATGAGGTGTAGATTGCGAAAGCAATCGTTATTTCTTAATTTGTTTCTTTCCACCTCATCCACCACAAGCGGTCCCCCTTCCCATCAAGGGGAAGGCTTTCATATTTCGACATTATTCGACAGCATATAAAGACTGTATAATCTGGATGCCACGCATCAAAGCCTCCCTTGCCTAAAGGGAGGTTTCAGCCGCAGACTGACGGAGGGATTCTTTTACAGCAATATCAATATATTGACAAACTCCCTCAAAGTTTCTATTCACCTCATTGTTAGGTATTCGGATAACGGTTAGATTTCGTTGTTCAATTCTTTCTGTTCTGATTTTATCTTTCAACAAACCTTTTTCCTCATAATGTTGTGATCCATCAAGTTCAATAATCATCCTCGCACTATGACAATAAAAATCTACAATATAATTATCAATTACTTTTTGTCGTAAAAATCTAATAGGATAACTTTTCAAGAAATCATACCAAAGATGTCGTTCCTCTTTTGTCATGTTCTTTCTCAACATTCTTGCGTTATTTGTTAATTCCGTATTATGTTTTCTCTCCATATATCCCTCCACCACCTTCGGTGGTCCCCCTCCCTTTAGGCAAGGAAGGCTTTTTTGATTTCGCCAAAATTCGACAGTCTTTCTACGCTCATATCAAGGTAGGAGAACAGCGAATAATCGAAGAACCTTGTTATGTTAAAGCATAATATGGACCTACTAACTTCCCCTATTTTTTTCAACTGATTTTTTTAAACAAATTTCATCAGAACCCGCGAGAATACTGGATTTTCTCGCTCCCAATAGTATATGTAAATATCAAAATAGGCAAACTAATGTTTAAAATTTTATAAACCTGACACAAGTAAATGTACTCTAACTAGACAACTATTTTAACCATCAATCCCATTTTCAATTACTATTCTTGTTATAGTGTCATTTGTGCAGTAAAAATATATTCTATTAAACCCAATATCGTTATCAGGATCATACATATAATATTTCCTTTCGACTGATTCAGAATATATCAATTTTTCATTATATATATCTTTCAGCTTTACCACACTATCTCCAACTTTGATCCCTCTAGATGTTTCATAAGCAGTAGATTCGGTGGATATTTTGTTAATAATACTCTTGTTATCATCTGAAATCAATGCTTTTATTTCAACATCTTCATATTTATTGTTAGTCCATCTAAAGCCATCACCCGAACCATTTTCGACGCTTGTCGGTTGCATATGTAATTTTGACATATCTGTATTTAATTCAATAATTATGTTATTTGAAATAAGACAAAATTCCGTTTTCTCTTTTTCCTCATCGCCACCTACTGTGGTGAATATTTTATCATTCTCCGCTTCAGGAAGATATAGACTATTTTGCTTATTGTCTTTACATCCGGCCATCATAAGCAAGGTTATAATCAGCAAAATTAAAGTGATTTTTTTCATACTATCTTTCCTTTCGCCATAGTTTATACAAATATATTATAAATTTCCTTTAGCTGTGTTGATAGATGAAATAAGCAATTTTCTAATCTTGCTACATTTATCATACATATCAACATATTCATCGTCAGTTATCATTTTGGTTTCTTTAAATAAGCCCAGCCAATAATCACTTTCATAACATTCTTTCAAAGCAATTTGAAACTTATTTATAAAATCAGCTTTACTCGATGCATAATTTGCTTCATGAATATTTGCACCAATGCTCGTTCCACTTCTTAACAACTGATTTAACAAAACATTTCCTTATCGCTTTTCTTTTATTTCTGTACATAAATTTACAATATCAACTGCAAACATTTTCGATAATTCAATAAGTTTATTTTCTTTCATTGCTATGCTCCATTCTAAATGAATTGACATCTCCGTTGTCATAAATTGGCTACGCCATGAATTCTCGCTTCGCTCCATGAATTGAATTGCCTTTAAATGCACCAAAGGTGCAATTCATGAGCCACAAGGCTCAATTCATGAAATCATTGATTTCAATTCATGCCGTCAGGCAATTCATTGCGTTGCAATAGCAACGATTGGGTCAAGGTAGGCTCAAAAATTATTCAACCACAAAGAACTATTGTGCCACCTTTCTTTACACAAGGAAGGCTTTTTTTGGGGGCTCTTCAACACTTTATGTGCTAAAATCAAAAATCCATTAGAATTCGCCTATAAGCCTTACCTCAGGTTCAAGCATAACACCGTCTTTTTCAAACACAACCTTCTTGATATGTTCAATCAAATCAAGTACATCCTTTGCGTTGGCACTACCTGTATTTATAATAAAACCTGCGTGCTTTTCGGATACTTGTGCACCGCCGATACTAAAGCCTTTAAGTCCCGCACCCTCTACAAGTGCACCTGCAAAGTATCCTTCGGGACGTTTGAATACACTTCCTGCACTGGGTTTTTCAACAGGCTGTTTTGTGATGCGACGTTTTGTATAGTCGTCAATTGCTGCACGTATTTCTGTCGCATCACCTTTACTCAGTTTAAATGTTGCACCAAGTATGGTATATCCCTGTTTCGCAAAAACACTTTTTCTGTAACCAAATTCACAATCTTTGCACAAAAGCTCATCAATTTTGCCGTCATTGTCCATATATCGTACAGATTTTATAATACCTTTAATCTCAAAGCCATAGGCACCGGCATTCATATATACTCCCCCGCCAACGGTCCCCGGTATCCCCGACGCAAACTCAAAACCGCTTAAGCTGTGCGAAAGCGCCACAGACGAAACCTTTGACATAAGAACTCCGCTGCCTGCATAAATTTCACAGTCTTTTACCTCAATTCTGTTCAGCTTTTTGCAAAGACAGATAACCGCTCCGCGAATACCCTTGTCCCCTACAAGCATATTCGAACCATTGCCCATAATCATAACAGGAAGACCTGCGGATTTTGCCGCGATAAAGGTATCCCTTAACTGTTCTTCAGTTTCAGGGGTCAAAAAGTAATCGGCAACTCCACCTATTTTAAAGGTCGTATGCCTTGACATAGGCTCGGATAAAAATACATTCTCTTTACCAAGAATTTTTTCAAAAACCTGTTGCATAAATCAGTTCTCCAAATATAATATACTTTGATATATTTTATGATTTTAAATCAAAATCAATTACATTTCCTCATTCATCTGGTTTAAAAGTCTGTTGTTAAGGGCTTCTGCCGCATTATATCCCATACGTCTTTGACGGTTATTCATAGCAGCAATTTCAAAAATTACTGCTAAGTTTCTGCCCGGTCTTACGGGGATTGTAAGCGACGGAACATCAATCCCTAAAATATTTGTGTAATTGTCGGTAAGTCCAAGACGGTCATACTGCTTGTCCTTTTGCCAATTTTCAATATGGATAACAAGGTCAATTTTCTCAGTATCCTTTACTGCACCCATACCAAATATCTTTTTAACATCCACAATACCGATACCACGCATTTCAATAAAGTGCCTTATTACCTCAGGCGAGCTTCCTACCAGCGCCTTTGATGAAACCCTCTTTATCTCAACCGCGTCATCGGCAACAAGACGATGACCTCGTTTCATAAGCTCAACAGCAGTTTCACTTTTACCCACACCGCTTTCACCAAGGATAAGAACACCCTCACCATAAACCTCAACCAAAACACCGTGACGTGTAATTCTGGGTGCAAGCTCAACATTAAGGTACGCAATAAGAGCACTCATAAATCCTGATGTTGAGATTTGTGTCCTTAAAATATTTGTCTTATATTTTTCAGCAATTTCAAGGATTTCAGGCATAACCTCCATATCCCTTGTGATAATAAGTACGGGAATTCCTGTGTCAAAGAATGCATCGAGCTTTTTTCGTCTTTCGTCCGAAGAAAACTCCTCAAGATAGGTTTTTTCAACCATTCCGAAAATCTGAATGCGTTTTGGGTCAAAATAATCGAAAAACCCTGCAATCTGAAGTCCTGGGCGGTTTACATCAACTGTTTCAATAAGAATGTCCCTTTGTGGGGTATAAACCTCTTCAAGCTTTAAATCATCTATTATTTTACTAAGCTTTACCGTAAAGTTCTGTTTTTTTATCTCCTGCATATTTTTCACTCCGTTTATAGTTTATTTTTATTACTCCGATTTATATATAGCAGAATTTATTTCATTATATCATATATAAGAAAAAAACCGCAAGTGTTTTTTTTCATCTGTAACGAAGCTTTGCGAAGTGGCATGATAAAACGTTCTCTCAGCCGCCAAAATCTTTGATTTTGTTTGCGGCGTGAGGTTGTTATACCATATATAAAAAAAACCGCAAGTGTTTTTTTTTCATCTGTAATGAAGCTTTGCGAAGTGGCATGATAAAACGTTCTCTCAGCCGCCAAAATCTTTGATTTTGTTTGCGGCGTGAGGTTGTTATACCATAAATCACTGTATATTTTCAAGACCCTCTAACTTTTCGCTGATGGTACGTAAAAAATCCGAGTTTTCTGCCTTGAGGTTGTATTCATTCACAATTTCTCTGACATTTTTTTCAAAACTCTGAACACTTTCCTTTAATGCACGTGCAGAAAGTCTGAAAGCACCGCTGCCAAATATTATAAGCTGTTCAAGTCCGTCAGATGTCGCAACTGTAACCTTGTATTTTTTACTCAACTCTTTAGCTGTTTTTTCAATATATGCATCTGCTGTCTGTGCTTCACGGGTATACACAACGGTTATACCGTTAACTTTTTCAACCTCTCCAACGTTGCCCTTCACCTTGTAGGCATCAAAAACCACTATTATCTCGGTATCGCAAAAGATGCGGTATGCTGACATTTTTTCAACCAAAGCCGACCTTGCACCTTCAAGACTGTCCTTTGCAAGCTCACAAAGCTCGTCCCAGGCAAAAATAATATTATATCCGTCAATCAGCAAATATTCTTTGTCATATTTTTTATCAGTTTTCTTTGACTTGTATACTGGTTGAACAGATTTTTGTGTCTTTAAGATGTAATTGGGATTTTTACGTTCAATCTTACCGTAGGTACGTTCAAAAATTTTAATCAGTTCATCATCCGAAGCCAAAATATTACCCGTACGGGTTTTATTGACTGGCTGCTCCGTCTCTTTTACTTTTTTTACCTTTAAAATACTGTCAAGGTGCATATACTGCGGAACTTCGTTCCACCTTACATTAAAACCTGCTCCATGTTCACAAAATACCGAATCCGCCGTGTTTTCAATATCAGCATCACAATTATACCCAATTTTTTCAACAACCTCATCTGCATTTCTGCAAGCTCCGTATCCGCAGAATTTGCAGCTTAGCTTACCCTTGCCGTGAGTATATCCAATTAATTCACGATGATAGTTCCTGATTGCCTCTGCCGGAACCTTTCCCGAAATCTTTGACATCTCACCTCGTGATTGCGGAACAGTAAATTCTGCACCAAAAAAGTCAAGGTCGGTCATAGCTTTACCGACATTCTCATTTGGAACATCAAGAACAAATTCATAATACGGCTCAAGCAAAATACTCTTTGCGGACCTTAATCCCTGACGTACAGCTCGATAGGTTGCCTGACGAAAATCACCGCCGTCGGTGTGCTTTAAATGGGCTTTTCCGGACTTTAACGTGATTTTAACATCTGTTATTGGCGAGCCTGTTAAAACGCCTATATGTGTTTTTTCAAGAAGATGGGTCATAATCAATCTTTGCCAGTTTTTATCAAGCTCGTCTTCAGGGCAATCGGTGGCAAAATGAACCCCCATTCCCCGCTGCAGAGGCTCAAGTAAAAGATGAACCTCAGCATAGTGTCTAAGTGGCTCGTAGTGTCCCACGCCCTCTACTATATTTTCAATCGTTTCCTTATATACAATTCTGCCCTCTTCAAATTCCACCGCCATATCAAAACGGCTTAAAATCACCTGTTTTAAAACCTCAAGCTGTATCTCGCCCATAAGTCTGAGCTGAATTTCCTTAAGCTGTTCGTTCCACACAACGCTGAGCTGCGTTTCCTCTTCTTCAAGGGTTTTAAGCATGCTAAGTCCGCTTGCTGTATCAACACCTTCGGGCAAAATGACACGATAGGTAAAAATCGGCTCGGCTGTCAGCTTATCTGAATTTTCCTCAAAGCCAAGACCCTGACCTGCAAAGGTATTTGAAAGACCTGTTACCGCACAAACCGTCCCCGCATCGGCAACCTCACAGCTTTGATACTTCTCACCGGAATATATCCTGATTTCATTTACTTTTTCGTCACCTTCGCCTGTTTTTAAAACTCCTTTAACACGGAGATTTCCTCCTGTTATCTTTAAAAAAGTAAGCCTTTGGCCCCGGTCGTCCTGAGCAATTTTAAATACCTTTGCACCAAATACGGGAAAAACATTTTTTTGTTCGGTCAGGTATGAAATACCCTTTAAAAACCGCACGACACCATCCATCTTAAGGGCGGAACCGCAAAACACTGGAAATATATTACGCAAACGAATGGCTTTTTTAATTAGTCCTTCATTCACCCGACCTGTTTCAAGATAGCATTTAAGGATTTCCTCATCACACACAGCAATATTTTCACAAACACTCTCAAGTTCAGTATCAGAGAAATTGACAAAGTTTCCACCAAGGTCAGCTTTCAACTCGTTTATAACCTTTTCGCTATCTGCACCCTCAAGGTCAAGCTTGTTAATAAAAATAAATGTTGGTATGTTGTGATTTTTAAGCATTTCCCAAAGGGTTTTTGTGTGACCCTGAACACCATCTGTTGCACTAATCACCAACACAGCATAGTCAAGTACCTGCAGTGTACGCTCTGCCTCGGCGGCAAAATCGGTATGTCCAGGTGTGTCGAGTAGTGTAATGCTTGTCCCGTCAACTTCAAAAACTGCCTGCTTTGAAAAAACCGTAATACCTCTTTTACGCTCAATTTCATTTGTGTCGAGAAAGGTATTACGGCTGTCTACTCTGCCAAGTGTTCGGATTTTGCCTGCACTGTAAAGCAAGCCCTCTGAAAGTGTGGTCTTGCCCGCGTCAACGTGGGCAAGAATCCCTACTGCAATTTTCTTCATATAATTTCCTTAAAATTAATATTCTTTTACAAGCTGTGACATATTGTAAAGACCTGCCGATTTGCCTGTCATAAATATGGCTGCACGCACAGCACCAACTGCAAACACCTCTTTTGAGGTTGCCTGATGCTTGATTTCAATTACTTCGTCATTCCCTGCAAAGATAACTGTATGCTCGCCAACAATGTTTCCGCCACGGACAGCATGGATACCGATTTCTGACCTGTCTCTCTTTTTGCGTACCGAATGGCGGTCATACACGTACTGCGGATTAAAGCTCACTGTATCTGAAATCGCATCTGCAATGGCAAGTGCCGTACCGCTTGGTGCATCAAGCTTTTGATTATGATGCTTTTCAACAATTTCAATATCAAAATTACTGTCCAAAACTTTTGATGCCTTGCAAACAAGGTCAATTATAAGATTTACACCAATGGACATATTGGCTGAAAAGAAGATTGGCGTATCCTTTGAATAAAATTCCAGCTTTGAAATTTGTTCCTTTGAAAGACCGGTTGTGCAAATTACTGCAGGAATTTTGTTTGCCTTTGCATAATCCAAAATTGCATCGGTCAATGACGGATGCGAAAAGTCAATAATGCAGTCTATTTTTTCAGTTACATTTGCAAGGTTATCATATACAGGAAATTCACAACCCTGTGTGTTTATATCAAAACCTGCAACTATTTTAACAGAATCCTCATTTTCAGCAACACGTCTTACCGCGTTGCCCATCTTTCCGTTTGCTCCGCATAAAAGAATATTAATCATTTGTATTTCTCCTTGTAATCATCCGGCGTACAGACACCGGATTGGTTTATTTTTCAGTTTCAAAACGGTCAAGCAACGTCTTAAGCTTTTCTCTGTTTTTATCCTCCATTTCACAAAGAGGCAGCCTTAATTTTCCCACATTAAAGCCTAAAATATTCATTGCTGTTTTTACCGGTATAGGGTTGACTTCAATAAACATAGCACCCATAACCGAAAGCATTTTCAAATAAAATTCTTTGGCTTTGTCATGCCTGTTTTCAAAAAACAATCTGCAAATTTCGTGCATCTCTTTTGGGTAAATATTGGCAATTACTGAAATAACACCCATACCACCAACTGAAAGTATCGGAAGTGTAACATCATCATTACCCGAGTACACGACCAAATCCGTTTCTGCACAGATTTTTGCAGCATAAGCCACATCACCGCTTGCTTCCTTTATTGCAATTATGTTTGAATACTTTTTGTCAAGAGCTTTTAATGTATCAATCGAAAAGCTCACACCTGTTCTTGACGGGACATTATAAAGTATAATCGGCAATGTAACAGCATCTGCAATTGCCGAATAATGTTCAATCAAACCTTTTTGTGTGGTCTTGTTGTAATACGGTGTAACAATCAAAGCACCGTCATAGCCTAATTCTTCGGCAAATTTTGTAAGCCGTATTGTTTTTTCGGTATTATTGCTGCCTGTGCCGGCAATTATTGGCACTCTGCCGTTTGCTTTTTCAACGCAGAACCTAAGCACAGCCTTTTGCTCGTCCTCGGTCATAGCCGATGCCTCTCCTGTTGTTCCGCAAACAATAATGGAATCAATAGAGTTTTCAAGCTGAAAATTTAATAATTCTTCCAGTTTGGTATAGTTTACACCATTTTCATCAAAAGGTGTTACAATCGCAACACCGGAACCTTTAAAAATAATCTTTTTCATATCTACACAGCCTCACTTTCCACGAAAATACATTTATGCTTTAATGCCGTACCATGGATGGATAAAACCACTTTTGCCGTCTGTGTACTAAATCGGCAAGGCAAATTTTGCCTTGCCGATTTTCATTAGTCAAGATATCCCTTTGCAGCAAGAAGCTCTGCCATAAGAACAGCACCGCCTGCAGCACCACGAAGTGTATTGTGCGAAAGACATACAAACTTGTATGTGTACTGACTGTCCTCACGAAGTCTGCCGATAGACACAGCCATACCGCCTTCCATATCACGGTCAAGCTTTGCCTGAGGACGGTTATCTTCTTCAAAGTAATTAAGGAACTGCTTTGGTGCAGACGGAAGCTCAAGCTCCTGAGGAGCACCCTTGAAGTTTTTCCATGCTGCCTTGATTTCATCAATGCTTGGCTTTTTGTCAAAGCTTACAAAAACAGCAGCTGTATGTCCGTCTGAAACAGGAACACGAAGACACTGAGTTGTGATTGCCGGAGCTGTTGCGTCAACAATCTTGTCTCCGTCAATCTTACCCCATATTTTAAGAGGCTCAATCTCACTCTTTTCTTCCTCACCGCCAATAAATGGAATTACATTGTCAACCATTTCAGGCCATGTTTCAAAGGTTTTTCCTGCCCCTGAAATTGCCTGATATGTGCAGGCAAGAACATTCTTTACCCCAAACTGCATAAGCGGATGGATTGCAGGAACATAGCTTTGGAGTGAGCAGTTTGATTTAACTGCAACAAAGCCACGTTTTGTACCAAGACGCTTTTTCTGAGCTTCGATAATTTCAGCATGATCAGGATTGATTTCAGGAATAATCATCGGAACATCCGCTGTATGTCTGTGTGCCGAGTTGTTTGAAATAACAGGACATTCAGCCTTGGCATAGGCTTCCTCCAATGCGCGGATTTCGTCTTTTTTCATATCAACTGCACAGAACACAAAATCAACCTGTGCGGCAATCTTTTCAATATCAGCCGTTGCATCGTAAACAACCATATCCTTTACCTTTTCAGGAATTTCAGTTTTCATTGCCCAACGGTTTCCTACCGCTTCTGTATACTTCTTTCCTGCACTTCTTGGCGATGCCGCAAGAAGTGTAATATTGAACCACGGATGCTCAGCCAAAAGTGAAATAAACCTTTGACCAACCATACCGGTTGCACCGATTATACCTACATTAAAACTCTTCATCTAAATTGTCCCCCTAAGTAACTTATTCTTTTCATACAAATATTATATGCTATCCCGTGTTGATTGTCAATTATTTTTTGTAACACAATTTTAACATTTATTCAAAGGAATTTAAAGGTTTTTTGTCGAATTTTAATTAATAGGTAAATACAAACTTTATAAAGGTTGATTTAATATGCAAAAACTACTTAAATTTTTGACCATAATATTTGTCATAACATTCCTACTTTCTTTATGCGTATCCGCTTCACAGTATGAGGATACACTCAGGGTAGGTATATATTACGGCAATGCCTCGGTTAAGGATATTACCTTTTCAAGTGCCGACGGCTTTTATGCCGGTATTTTTACAGGTGAACGGGATTTTATACCTGTATCTTTGATTGAAAGTACATCTGTCAAAGCAGAGCTTGACTTCACAGAAAATAATCCCTCATACCATGTCAGCTACTCCAGCTACATTTCTCATCAAGAGGCTCAAAATGCTTTGTCAGAAATTATTGCATCAGGTATCGATGCCTTTCTTGGCTACAAAGATGGCTTATATCACACCTTGAGCGGAAACTACAAAAACAACAACGATGCACTTTGGGCAGCTGAAAACCTCGCTGTAAAAGGAACGCCGGTTTTGGTTTCCTCAAAGGCAATTCGTCTTAAGGACAGTAATGATAAAACTGTTTTTGTTGTTGATGACTTAAATTACGGATTGACAATATATTCACAAAACTACGAGGACACAGATACACTCATTACTATTTCAGGAAGTGCCAAGGGTACATATCGTGGTGGTTTTGAAGTAAAATCCCTTTCAGACAATCTTTTAACGGTTGTAAACACCGTTCCTGTTGAAAGCTATCTTTACAGCGTTGTATGCCGTGAAATGTCCCCGTCATGGGAGGTTGAAGCATTAAAAGTTCAGGCAGTATGTGCAAGGAACTTTGCTTTGGGCAGAATAAACTACCATAAACAATTCGGCTTTGACGTATGCCGCACAGTTTGCTGTCAGGCATATTCAACCTCTGCCGATAACTCACAAAACGTCCATAAAGCGGTTGATGAAACACGGGGCGAACTGCTTTTTTACAACGACGAGCTTGTTCAGGCGGTATATTCCTCATCAATGGGTGCACATACCGAAAACGTAAAGAATGTCTGGGGAAGCTCTTTTCCCTACCTTGTAAGCGTAGAAAATCCTTACGAGGACACCGAAAATATTTACAACGGCAAATGGACCAAAACCCTTACTGCCGCTCGTGCGTCGGAAATAATGAAGGCTCGCGGCAATGATGTGGGTATGGTTACTGATATCAGTATTATTGAAACAACACCTGTTGGGGGTGTTTTAAAGCTTAAGGTTACAGGTACTACAGGCAGCAAGATTTTTGAACGTGAAAGCTGCCGTACCGTTTTCAGCGAAGCAACATACAGCCAGCGGTATACCGTTTCGAAGGGTGGTCAGTCAATTTATCCGTCTATTTACGTAACCGACGGGAATATCACCTCTGAACAAAAAGCCGACAAGCTTTCAGTTTTGAGTGGAAACGATACAATCTCTTCTGCAATTAAAAATTTGGCAGCTTATGACGGAAAAATAAAAAAACTCTATGAAACTACCGTTACTGCAGGTTCTGCAGACACATTTACTTTCAGCGGAGAGGGTTGGGGACATGGCGTCGGAATGAGCCAGTACGGTGCAAAAGGAATGGCTGAAAACGGATTTAATTATGAAGAAATCCTTACTCATTATTACACCGGAACACATCTTAAAAAAGCATATTAATTCTGAAAGGTACGATTTATTTTGGATATAAAAGATTTTTACTATGACCTGCCACAGGAGCTTATCGCACAAACCCCGCTCAAGGACCGTACAGCATCAAGACTTATGGTTCTTGACCGCAAAAACGGCACTGTTGACCACAAGCATTTTTTTGACATAGCCGATTACCTTAATCCCGGTGACTGTCTTGTAATGAACAATACCCGTGTTATTCCTGCACGCCTTTATGGTGTAAAGGAAGGCAGCGGTGGTAAAATTGAGTTTCTTCTGCTGAAGCGGCTTGATATAAATACCTGGGAGGTTATACTCCGTCCTGGAAAAAAAGCAAGAATGGGCAGCCGATTTATCTTTGGTGACGGACTTTTAAAGGCCGAGGTAATCGAAGTAAAGGACGACGGAAATCGTATCGTCCGCTTTGAATTTGACGGTATCTGGGAAGAACTTTTGGATAAGCTTGGTGAAATGCCGCTTCCTCCTTACATCAAAGAAAAACTCGAAGACAAAAACCGATATCAGACAGTTTATTCAAAAATTGAAGGCTCTGCCGCAGCACCAACCGCCGGCTTGCATTTTACAGAAGAGCTTCTTGAAAAATTGCGTCAAAAAGGTGTTAAAACAGCATTTGTCACTCTTCACGTAGGACTTGGCACCTTTCGACCTGTTTCGGTTGATAACATCGAGGAACACAAAATGCACACCGAATTTTATCAGGTTTCAAAGGAAACTGCAGATATTATCAATCAAACCCGCAAAAATGGTGGCAGAATTATTTGCGTCGGCACCACCTCGGTACGTACACTTGAAAGCAGTTCCAAAGATGACGGAACAGTTGTTGCAGGCTCGGGTGATACTTCAATATTTATTTATCCGGGCTACAAATTCAAGACAGTTGATGCACTTATCACCAATTTTCACTTGCCTGAATCCACTTTGCTCATGCTGATTTCGGCACTTTATGACCGCAATTCAATTATGAAAGCATATCAGGAAGCCATCAATGAAAAATACAGATTTTTCAGCTTTGGTGATGCAATGTTTATTATTTAGCAGATATAATACAATCCCTCAGTCACTACGTGACAGCTCCCTTTACACAAGGGAGCCAAAAAGCCCTCCTTGTGTAAAGGAGGGTGGCACACGAAGTGTGACGAGAGGATTGTCAGGTGAATTGCTGAACGATGATGCAATGATAATCATATAAAACAACGAAAGGTAACTACTCTATGTTTAAACTTATAAAAAAAGACGGAAATGCCCGACGTGGTGAATTCCATACAGTACACGGGACAATCCAGACCCCTGTTTTTATGAATGTGGGTACTGCTGCTGCCATAAAGGGCGGTCTTGATTCCCACGATTTAAAAGAAATCGGCTGTCAGGTGGAGCTTTCAAACAGCTACCATCTTCATCTTCGCCCCGGTGACGAAGTCGTAAGAGATTTAGGTGGACTTCACAAGTTTATGAACTGGGACAGACCAATTCTTACAGACAGTGGCGGATTTCAGGTTTTTTCCCTTGCAAAATTACGTAAGATAAAAGAAGAAGGCGTATATTTTGCATCTCACATTGACGGACGTAAGATATTTATGGGGCCTGAAGAAAGTATGCAAATTCAGTCAAATCTTGCATCTACTATTGCTATGGCATTTGACGAATGTGTTGAAAATCCATGCGAAAAAGATTATGCAAAGGCATCCTCCGAAATGACTGTTCGCTGGCTCAAACGCTGTAAAGATGAAATGTCAAGACTTAATTCCCTTGAAAGCACGATTAATCCCAATCAGCTTCTTTTCGCCATCAACCAGGGCAGCACATACACCGACCTGCGTATTGAAAATATGAAGCAAATTGCAGAGCTTGACCTTGATGGCTATGCAATAGGCGGTCTTGCCGTTGGCGAGCCTGCTGAGGTTATGTACGAAATCATTGAAGCCGTTGAACCCTTTGCCCCTGCTGACAAACCAAGATACCTGATGGGTGTTGGAACCCCCGAGAATATTATCGAAGCCGTATGGCGTGGTGTTGACTTTTTTGACTGTGTTATGCCAAGCCGCAACGCACGTCATGGCACTTTGTTCACTTCACAGGGTATTGTAAATATTAATAATGCCAAGTACGAACGTGACGATACTCCCCTTGACCCCAATTGCACTTGTCACACCTGCCGCAATTTTTCAAAGGGTTATTTAAGACATCTTTTCAAAGCAAACGAAATTCTGGCACTTCGCCTTGCGGTTATTCATAATCTGCATTTTTACAATCAGCTTATGGCAGATATCCGCACAGCGATTGAAAACGAAACCTTTGATTCATTCAGAATTGAAAAAATCGGCAAGCTTTCACAGCGAATTTAAATAATTTGTGAATATTTTAAATAATACTTGCAAATTTACCAAAATAAGGTTATAATTAACAATAATATAAATTACTCAGGAGGTAAAACAAATGTTTTCTTTGTTTACAACAGCTTATGCTGCAGCACCTGCAGCTCAGCCCGCAGGTGCCGGCGGTATGCTTGCATCGCTTCTTCCATTTATCATTATGATTGCAGTTTTCTATTTTCTTCTTATCAGGCCCCAGAAGAAAAAGGAAAAAGAGCTTAAAAATATGCTTGCTGCACTCAAAGTAGGTGACGAGGTTGCAACCATCGGCGGTATTCACGGCAAGATTGTAAGAATTAAAGACGATTTGTTTGTTATTGAATCAGGTCTTGGTCAGAACAAATCACACATTACAGTTGACCGCAGTGCGGTAAGCCGTTTTATCAACCGCGGTGAGGAACAGGTTAACGAACCTACTCCCATCCCCGGTGAAATCACCGAAGACGCTGAATAACAGCAAAACCGGAATATATCCTCCTCTTTTTTCATAAGTTTACTTAGACAGTAACTTTAAAAGAGGAGGTATTTTTTTGTTAAATTCAAATCAGGTGACGGTTAACCCTATATCAGCAGTTTTATTTATGCTTAAAGCAGTGGCCCTATCCTACATAGTTTCATTTGTTATGCTTTTTGCTGCCGCATTACTCGCAACCTTTCAAAGCTTTTCAGACACTGCGGTTTACATTCTTGCAAATCTGGTCACAGCTCTGGGTACGGCAATCGCAGGTTTTACGGCAGGTCGGCACTTTGACAGCAAGGGGATTTTCTTTGGCGCAGGCTGCGGCATAATTTACACTCTTATCCTTTGCCTCATCGGCAATATTGTTTCGTCAAGTATACATACAGCTTCAAGTTTTTTAATCGCTCTTGCCATAGGCGTTATCTGCGGAGCAGTCGGAGGAATTGCAGGAATAAACACAAAAAAGACACGCCGCAGATAAACCGGTTTT
>JAZRJL010000074.1:0-23243 GCA_045645805.1 Clostridia bacterium
TATCCTTTATCTGCTGCGAAAGTCCCATTGAACCGCCGATAACAAATACCAGCCTGCTTGTTCCGCTTACCGCTTCATCTGCAATCAGTTTTGCAAATTTTTCAGACGACATTTGCTTGCCCTCGACACAAAGTGAAATCACCTTTGCTCCCTTTGGAATTTTTGCAAGTATCCGCTGTGCTTCACGGTCAAGCACGGCATTTTTCTCGGTTTCCGAGGGGTTTTCGGGAGTCATTTCATCCTTGACCTCCACCACCTCAAAATTACAGTATGCTTTCAGCCGTTTTGAATATTCCTCAATCGCCTGAACATAAAATTTTTCCTTAAGCTTGCCTACGGCAATAATCATTATACTTTGCATCAGGGCTGAAAATAATAACCAACGCCACGCTTTGTCATAATAAATCTTGGCTCTGACGGGTCATCCTCTACCTTCTCACGAAGACGGCGTACCGTTACGTCAACAGTTCGTACATCTCCGTAATATTCATAATCCCAAACACTTTCCAAAAGGCTTTGCCGTGAAAACACCTTGTTTGGCTGACTTGCAAGAAATTTAATAAGGTCAAATTCACGAATGGTAAGGTCAATCAGCTTATCGCCCTTATACAGCTCGTAACGGTTGAAGTCAAGAACAAAGCCGCCAATGCGAAGCTCTTCCTGAACCTTTTCTTTCTTATCCTCAAATACAGCTTCATTACGACGCATATTCGCCTTTACACGAGCCATAAGCTCTCTTATGCTGAACGGCTTTGTGATATAGTCATCAGCACCAAGCTCAAGACCCAAAACCTTGTCAAGCTCTTCCTCCCTTGCGGTGAGCATAAGGATAGGAACAGAGGATTTTTCACGAATTTTTTTGCATACCGAAAATCCGTCAAGCTTGGGCAGCATAACGTCAAGCAAAATCAAATCAGGCTCAACTGTCATAGCCTTGCTGACAGCCTCTTCGCCGTCAAAGGCTTCAAACACTATGTAGCCTTCTCTCTGTAAATTTATTTTAAGAATTTCAACTATCGGTCTTTCGTCATCAACAACAAGAACCTTTTTTTCCATAACCGTAATTTCTCCTTTCACGGTATCTATCAATTAATATCCTACATAACTAAGGGGATTTACGTGCTGACCATTTTTAATCACTTCAAAATGAAGATGAGTGCCTGTACTTCTTCCCGTACTGCCCATTTTGGCAATTACATCACCCTTTGCAACACGGTCACCTACGCTTACTGAAAGCGTGGAGCAATGTCCGTAAGCGGTCTGATATCCGTTTTCGTGGTTTATAACAACGTAATTACCGTATCCCGACATCCAGCCTGCATAGGTAACAACCCCGCCATCTGCTGCCTTTATGGGTGAATTATAGCTACCTGCAATGTCAATTCCCTTATGCTGTCTGTTCCAGCGTTTGCCATAACGTGACGAAAGCGTACCGAATGACGGATTGATAAATGTGCCCGAGCCCGTAGTTGGCGGACGTTTTTTTGTACCTATCTTTTCAACCTGAGCAACAGGCTGAGTGACGGTCTCGCTTTCAAGAACATCCTTTTCAACCTGAACACCATTGATTTTTGTAACCCTTGCCAGAACCTTTGCACTGCCCTCCTGACCCTTGCGTGAGACAACGGTTCTGCCCTCGTAGATTGAATCATCCTTTATCTTTTCAACCGTATAAGGCACGGCTTCGGTAAGCGAAACCGTCTGCACACTGCGTACCGAAAGCAGGGGGACAGTTTCCTCAACCCTCAGCTTCATGCCTGCACGGATATTGTCGGATGCATTTTCGTTCATAGCAAGAAGATGTTCAACCGAGGTGTCATACTTTTTGGCGATATCCCAAAGTGTGTCGTTTTCCTGAACAATATATTCTGCATCCTCCTTGGTGTCTCCCGAAAGAGCCTCAAGGGCAGTTTCGGGTGTTTCAAGAAGTGCAATATGCATAAATTCCTTTTTAACGTCTATATCCTCGCAAAAATCAACAACCATATCGTCGGTAATTTCTTCACCTGCATATTTTTGCTTGTACTTGGCAAAAACCCATTCTGCCGCTTCCTCACTTGAAACACCAAACATAGCCTCGCCATCAATATAAACCGCATATGCTTCAACCATTGTGTCAATATTTGAAAGCAAAGCATCCTCAAGCATATCTTTATCTGCAAGGTCCTTTTCGGAAACAATCCGTCTTACAAAAACGGGTTCCTTGGTGTAATCAGATTCCTCGTCAAAATAATCCGTCAGCTTTGCCTTTACGCCATCAATTGCCTGATATACAATCTCACGGTCGCAAACGTGACCGATATTTTCACCGTCAACAATTACCTCAAAGCCCATCTTCCAGTCAAGGGCATTAACTGCGGCACAAATAGCCACCACCACTACAGCAGCTGTCATTCCGCCAAGAATTTTTGATTTGAATTCTGTCCACATATTCCCCACAGAATTCATATATGAACTTTTAAAACAAACCGAGAAAAGTCTGTCTGCTTTGCCTGCTGTTTTTTTAAAAAAGCCTTCCGCTTTGGATTTTCCTTTGGTGTTTCCGTTTCGGACATCCCGTGGCGAAAATGCCATAATCTGCGTTTCATCGCTTTTGTTCATACTCACCTTCAAAAACCACTCCTTTCGCAAAATCTTAATCTTTAACTATATTAGCAGAAAATATTTAACTGAATTTAAATGAATTGTTACAATTTTGTTACAATCAAAAATAATTGTACATCATTTATTGAAAAAAATCAAGGGGTTTCGGGATATATGTGACTAAAATCTTATTTTAGTGTTAAAATTATTGACTTAAAAAGCAGAAAATGGTATAATGTTTAAATATATAGGCATTTTTTATACTTATAAAAATTTATTTTCAGGAGGCACTTGCTATGAACGAAATCAAAAAAATTGAAAAAATAGTTGAACTTCTTCACAAAAACTGTAAACTTTCATTGGAGCAAGTCGCCGCCATTACCGAAATGACCCCGACAGATGCGGCATCTGCCATTGACGAGCTTGAAAAAAACGGAACAATCCTTGGCTATGGTGCAGTTGTAAACTGGGAAAAGCTTTCTGCCCGCAACAAGGTTACTGCATATATCGAGCTTAAGGTTACACCCCAACGCAACAACGGCTTTAACCGTATTGCACAGCAAATCTGTCAGTTTGACCAGGTTAAATCCCTTAACCTTATGAGCGGCGGATACGATTTTGGTGTTACCGTTGAGGGAGATAACCTTCGTGATATTTCGCTTTTTGTTTCCGAGCACCTTGCTCCTATGGAATCTGTCCTTAGCACAGCTACCCATTTTGTATTAAGATGCTTCAAGGAAGACGGCGTAATATTCCCCGCTGAAAACGAAGACGACAGGGAGGTTATTTCATTATGAGTTTTAACCCCCAAGGTATGCTGAACCGCGTTGTCACCGAAATTCCGCCCTCAGGCATAAGGAAATTCTTTGACATTGCGGCAGAGATGAAGGATGCAATCTCCCTTGGTGTGGGCGAGCCTGACTTTGTTACGCCCTGGCACATCCGCGATAAGGGTATACATTCCCTGCAAAAGGGTCAGACCCACTACACCGCAAACAAAGGTCTTAAAGAGCTTCGTGAAGAGATTTCAAATTATCTTGACAGACGCTTTAACCTTAAATATGACGCTCTTACACAGACCATTGTTACCGTCGGCGGAAGCGAAGCAATTGACCTTGTCTTTCGCGCTGTAATCGATCCCGGTGACGAGGTTCTTGTTCCCGAGCCAAGCTTTGTATGTTATCAGCCTCTTACCCGTCTTGCCGGCGGTGTTCCGGTGCCAATCACCACCAAGGCTGAAAATAATTTCAAAATTACACCTGATGAATTAAAGTCGGCAATCACACCTAAAACCAAGGTGCTTGTCCTGCCCTATCCCAACAACCCCACCGGCGGAATTATGACAAAAGAGGATTTGGAGGCAATTGCCGAGGTTTTAAGAGATACAAATATCCTTGTACTCAGCGACGAAATCTATGCCGAGCTTACCTATGGCAGAAAGCATTGTTCCATTGCCGAAATTGACGGTATGTATGAACGCACCGTTCTTGTCAGCGGCTTTTCAAAAGCCTATGCTATGACAGGCTGGCGTCTTGGTTATGCCTGCGGTCATCCCGATATTATTTCAGCTATGACAAAGATACATCAGTACGGAATTATGTCCGCACCCACAATCGCACAGTTTGCGGCAATTGAAGCACTTAAAAACGGCGATGCCGATATTGAGGCAATGCGTGACGAATATAACGACCGCCGCCGTCTTATTGTTGGCGGATTTAACGCAATGGGTCTTGATTGCTTTGAACCCGAGGGTGCATTTTATGCGTTTCCCTGTATCAAATCTACGGGACTTTCTTCGGGCGAGTTTTGTGAAAGACTGCTTTATGACCAAAAGGTTGCCGTCGTCCCGGGCACAGCATTTGGTGAATCGGGCGAGGGCCACGTAAGATGCTCTTATGCGTATTCCCTCGACAGCATAAACGAAGCACTTAACAGAATTGAGACATTTGTAAAAAAATTTAAATAACACAGGGGCTGTTTTTTAACAGCCCCTATGTTGAATGTAGGGGTCGGCGTCCCCGACGACCCGTTACCCTCAACGGCAGACCAAATTTGAAGTACGAATTTTTTAAAGATATTGAAAGGACTTTATTTCTATGAACTTCCTGTACGACTCCCACGCACACCTTGACGATGATGCCTTTGATGCTGACAGAAGCGAGGTTATTGAAAAAATTAAAGTCTCGGGCGTGGGTCTTATCAACAATATCGGTGCATCCATTAAATCTTCACAGGCAAGTATTGAGCTTGCCGAAGAATACGACTTTATCCGTGCGGTAGTGGGTGTCCACCCAAGCGAAACTCACAGTATGACAGAGGCAGACATTGATACTCTCAGAAAAATGGCAGGCCACAAAAAGGTTGTTGCCATTGGCGAAATAGGTCTTGATTATCACTACGACGATACCGACCCTGAAACCCAAAAGGTTTGGTTCAGACGTCAGCTTCAGCTTGCCAAAGAGCTGGGCTTGCCCGTCGTAATCCACGACCGTGAATCAAAAGGCGAGTGCATTGAGATTTTGAAAGAACTTAAAATTTCAAACGGGGTTTTTCATTGCTTTTCGGGCAGTGCCGAAACCGCAAAACAGCTTTTGGATATGGGTTTTTATATTTCCTTTACAGGTGTTTTAACCTTCAAAAATGCAAGACGGGCAATAGAGGCACTTAAAATCACACCCCTTGACCGCCTATTTATTGAAACCGACTGTCCGTATATGGCACCCGAACCACACAGGGGAACACGCAACGACAGCAGTCTTGTTCGCTTTGTAGCTGAAAAGGTTGCCGAAGTCAAGGGTATTTCATATGCCGAGGCGGTAAATGCCACCTGCAAAAATGCAATGGAATTTTTTAAATTAAGATAGACGTCAAAACGGACACAACAACAACTCGTTGTGTCCGTTTTTTAATAAATAATCAACTTATCCCTCAATCCCGAATACCTCAGCTGTATATTATCATTTTCCACAAACCTTTTCAGTATTTCTTCCTTGCCCACCAGAATAACCAGCTTTTTCGCACGGGTTATTGCGGTATACAAAAGATTTCTTGTCATAAGCAGGCGGTGGGTGTCAAACATAGGCATTATTACAACATCAAACTCGCTGCCCTGACTTTTGTGAACCGTAACCGCATAGGCAAGCTCCAATTCTTCAAGAGCAGTAAATTCATATCTTACCTCTTTGTCATCGTCATAGGTCACAGTAAGGTTTTTGGCCGCAAAATTCATTTCGGTTACAAAACCCACATCACCGTTGAATATTCCCAGTCCCTTTTCACCGTCGGATTTTCGGGTCCATTCCATATTATAGTTATTTTTGTTTTGCATAACCTTGTCGCCTATCCTGAAAACACAACCCCCCGAAGCCTTTTCAGAAAATCTGTCTTTAGGCGGATTAAGTCGTCTTTGCAGAATCTCATTAAGACTTTGTACTCCAATCAGGCTCTTTCGGGTGGGGGTAAGCACCTGAATTTGCGAAATACTGTCCACACCATAAGCTTTTGGGATTCGTCTTTCGCAAAGCTCGGCAATGGTCTCGCACAGATACTCGGCATCGTCACATTCAAGCATAAAGAAGTCATTGTCAGGGTCGTTACAAAAGGGCATATTTCCTTTATTGATGCGGTGGGCATTTACAACAATCATACTTTCCTTTGCCTGACGGAAAATCTCGGTCAGCTTGACACACTCAATTGAGTCACTTTCAATAATATCCCTTAAAACATTGCCTGCACCCACAGACGGAAGCTGGTCGCAATCTCCCACCAGTACAAGCTGCGCCTTTTGCGGAAGTGCCAGCAACAAATGATGCATAAGCAGTATATCAACCATTGACATCTCATCAACAATAAGTATATCACAATCAAGCTTGTTCTGCTCGTTTCTGGCAAAGTACGCCTGCCCTATCCCCTCCGAGGGCATATTCTCAAGCAAACGATGAATGGTCTTTGCATCAACCCCGGTAACTTCGGTCATTCGCTTTGCCGCCCTGCCCGTTGGTGCTGCAAGTGCGATTTCCTTGCCCTGAGCTTCCACTATCTTTATAATACTTTTAATTATAGTGGTCTTGCCCGTACCGGGTCCACCGGTAATAACCGTTACCGAATTTCTGAGTACCGCATTTATTGCATCACGCTGAGCCTCGGCAAGGACAATTTCCGTCTCCCGTTCTGCCGTTTGTATCATAAGGTCAAAATCGGTCTTGTGCAAATCATAAATCATACCGCACATTTCCCGAAGCCTCATTGCAACCGAACATTCAGCCTCGTAAAAGTTTTTCTGATATACC
This sequence comes from Clostridia bacterium, assembly GCA_045645805.1. Taxonomy (GTDB): domain Bacteria; phylum Bacillota; class Clostridia; order Monoglobales; family Monoglobaceae; genus SIG440. The sequence continues at coordinate 6,873 of JAZRJL010000074.1, forward strand.
GCATCAAAATCGTCCTGACGTTCAAGAACAAGCTCGCCGCTGTCTAAAAGAACCGATAAAGCATCTTCAATCTCATCGGTCTCAACCTCTAAAAACAGCTTCGCCTGACCAATCAAGGTTGCTTTGGGCAAAAAAGTGTGTCCGCCAAGGTATGCCGTATTTAAAAGCACACTCTTTATGCCTGCATAAATCCTTGGCAAAAAGTTTTTAGGGAGACTTAAATTCTCTGCCATCTTATCGCACGTTTTAAATGTAAAGCCTTCAATCACGGTAAGGATGAACGGATTCTCCCTTACCATTGCCATTACATTCTCGCCAAAGGCACGAAACGCCTTGACCGCAAGGTTGGGTGATACCCCATACTGCTGAAAAAATATTACAATATTTTTAAGTCCCACCTGCTCAACATATCTTCTATATATATCGTCAGCCTTAGCCTTTGAAATCCCCTTTATGCTGCAAAGCTTTTCGGGTGTTTTTTCAATAACCTCAAGAGCATCCCTGCCAAACATTTCAACAATCCGTCTTGCGGTTGCCCTGCCCACATGCGGCAAAATCCCCGAACCAAGATAAAGCTCGATTTCATCCTCGGACTGAGGACTGCGTCTTTCAAAGCTTTTTACACTAAACTGCTGCCCGTACTCAGGGTGCATCTTCCATTCGCCAATTGCATCAATCCGCTCGCCCTCACAAAGTCCCGGCATACACCCTGTCAAGGTGTAAAGTTTCCCTTCAGAGGACACATCGCAAACCGTGTAGCCGTTTGCTTCGTTTTCGTAAATTATTCCCTCGACTACACCGCAAAGCTTTTCCATAAAAAGACGCCCCCTTTCAATTAAATTACCACTTTATTTTACCACAACAACAGCTTTTGTGTCAATTTAAATACGCTTAAATTTCCTTTATTGGAATTAATGACAAATTCTGAAAAAATTTTTAGATTTTCTCTTTACAAAACAGGATTTATGTGTTATAATACGTTTTGTATTTGGGGGTGTAGCTCAGTTGGGAGAGCACCTGCCTTGCAAGCAGGGGGTCAGGAGTTCGACTCTCCTCATCTCCACCAGAAAAAAGACTTGTCGATTGACAAGTCTTTTTTCAATGAAATAAATCCTGTCGGATTTGTGAAATGCACTTATGCGTGAAATATTGCGGCATGTGTTGACAATCATAGCCTTCCTTTTACTTTCACACCTCAATCATATTTCTTCTGATTTTATTTGATGTAGTCTTTATAAACTCCTCGCTGCGGATATTTATCTTTGTAACCTGCTTGTGCTTGGGAAGAACCTTGCAGTTAGCATCAATGTCAGCACGAAGCTTCTTTTCAATATCATCAAGCTTTGCCTCGTCAGAATTGGGGTCAATATAAACATGGGCACAAAGACCAACCTCGTCCCCGTCCTCATTTTTGATGCCCGTAACAATTGTCTCTGCAACATAGGGAATTGCCTGAATGTACTTTTCAATCTCTTCGGGGAATACATTCTTACCGTTTTTAAGTACAATAAGGTTCTTTGCTCTGCCTGTAACCAAAATTCTGCCCTGTTCATCAATGTAACCCAAATCCTCGGTGTTGAACCAGCCATCAACAATAACACGATTGGTTTCTTTTTCGTTTTTGTAATAACCCAGCATTACATGAGGTCCCTTAACGCAAATTTCACCAATTCCGTTTTCATCAGGATTAAGGATTTTCGCCTCAGTATTGGGAATTGGCACACCCGCAGTTGAGCAATCCTCAAAGCCTTCACGTGTAATACTGATAAGGGGCGAACACTCTGAAATTCCGTAACCGTTTACAACAGTAAAGCCTATGCTTTCAAAGAACTCGGCAAGCTCGGGGCGAAGAGGTGCACCGCCGCTTATAAGCTTTTTGAAGTTTCCCCCAAAGGGCTTAAGTATTGCACTAAACATCTTGTGTCTTACGTCAATTCCGCATTTTCTCAAAGCATTGCTTATCGCAATCATAGCCTTTATAAGCGGCTTTTTCTTGCCTATTTTCATCCATATCCTCTTGTAAAACACTTCGACATAAGCAGGCACAAGATATGCACTGTCCGGCTTATAATCTTCAAAGTTTTTCATAAGGTTTCGGATATTGTCATTGATACAAATTGTAACATGGCAGGCAAGCTCCGCCAAAAGCCCCGCCGCCTCGTAAACATGGTTGTAGGGCAAAAGCGAAATTGCTCTGTCGTAAAGTCTTGTCAGCTTTAAGCCGTTGCATATATCCTGAATAAGATTGTTTTCAGACAGCATAACACCCTTGGGCATACCTGTCGTACCTGATGTGTAGATAAGAATTCTCATTGCATCTGGGTCACCTGGGTTTTCCTCATACTTGTTAAAGCCTGAATCAAGAAGCTCACCGCCGCGTTTGACGTAATCGTCATAACAATCATAATCATCACAGGCAGCATCATCAAGACAGATAAAGTGCTTTACACTTTCAAGCTGGTCTTTAATTCCAAAAACCGTATCCTTGTATTTTTTTGAAAAGAACAGTACCTCAGTGTCGCTGTGATTAAGCACTGTTGCAATATCCTGAGGCGGAAGCTGACGGTCAAGGGGCAAATACACACCCTGAGAATGTAGCATAGTAAAAAAGTTTACAATCAAACGATAACCATTATCACTTATGCAGGCAATATGCTTTGAAGAAAAGCCTTTTTCAAAAAGTGCATTGCCAAGACAAAGTGTCTCGTGAAGAAACTCACTGTAAAGCACGGTCTTGATTTTTCCCTTTTCACGATAAAGCACCGCAGGCTTGTCGCCTTTTTCTGCAATATTGCGTCTTAAAAGATCGCGATAGCTTTTAAACTCCTTAACCTCATAGCCTTTAAATTCTTTTTTCATAATTTTTAAATCCTTTCCCTGTATCAGAATATATCCTTATTTCCGTCTTAATTCTTCTCTTTCTGCAAAAAATTCACTCAAACCCGAAAGTGCCTTTATTACAGCCCCGGCACTTTCATCGTCAATATATTTTTCAATACTGTCAATCATTTTTTCGTGGAATTGTGTATGAATTTCATTTACCCCAAACGCCTTGTCTGTGGGATTAATCATAATCACACGCCTGTCATCAGGCAAATTTTCACGGGTCAGATATCCCTTTTTAACAAGACAGTTCACCGCCGTAGTAAGAGAACCTGGAGTTATTGCAAGATATTTCGCAATCTCGGACATTCGGTTTTCACCGCTTGCTTTCAAAGAATACACAGCCTCAATCACGTGAAGCTCACGAAGAGAAATCTCCGAAATCCCCATTTCCTTAAAGCTTTGCTCCTCCCATGACAAAATCTGGTTGAAAACACGGACAAAAAAGCTGTTTAATGCTGTTTTTTGGTTTTTATCCATACATTTCGCCCCCAAAATACTTTTAACTTCAAACTATTTTAACATCAAAGTAAAAATTTGTCAATAGTTTATTAAAAATTTATTGACTATATGGGGTTTATAAATTAAAATTATTATATATAGATTAAAACGGAGCATTGATATATGAAAAGACTTGAAAACTGCACACTTTGTCCGCGAAGCTGCAAAGCTGACCGCACAAAAAACATTGGTTTTTGTAAAGCCGGCAAAAACCCACGGCTTGCCCGTGCGGCACTTCATTTTTGGGAAGAACCGTGTATAAGCGGCACACGTGGCAGCGGAACAGTGTTCTTTTGCGGCTGCAATTTAAAATGTGTATACTGCCAGAACTTTGAAATAAGTCAGGGGGCGGTTGGCAAAGAAATTGAAATATCCCGTCTTGCGGAAATTTTTCTTGAACTTCAAGCACAGGGAGCACATAATATAAATCTTGTGTCGCCTACGCCTTATGTACCGCAGATACTCTCCGCCATTGACAGCATAAGGGACAAAATTAAAATCCCCTTTGTATACAATACAGGCGGGTATGAAACACCCGAAACTCTTGCAATGCTTGCCGGTTATATTGATATATTTCTTACCGATATTAAATACAAATCACCCATTCTTTCAAAAAAATACAGCGGTGCTGAGGACTATTTTGACAAAGCCCTCGCTGCCGCTGAAAAAATGATTGAAATTTGTGGAATGCCTGTTCTTGATAATGACGGAATGATGACCTCAGGGGTGATTGTACGTCACCTTGTACTTCCCGGTTGCCGTCAGGATTCCATTGATATTTTAAATGAAATTTCGCAAAGGCTGCCAAAAGATTCATTTCTTTTAAGTCTGATGAGCCAATACACTCCTGACAAATGCCAGCTTGAAAACTATCCCGAGCTTTGCCGCAAAATAACCACCTTTGAATATAATTCGGTTGTTGATGCTGCAATAAAGCTTGGACTTGATACAGGGTATATGCAAGCACGAGACAGTGCCAAAAAGCAGTATACTCCACCCTTTGATTTAAGCGGTGTATAGCAGGGGAATATTTAAATAGTTCAGACCGCAAAAAGGCACGAAAAAAACATTAAACAGATTATGTATGCAAAGCTATCATAACAATGAAAAAAATCTCATAATATTCGATTTTTAGATTTAATGCCTTTTTGCTATAAACAAACTTCGTCTCTCGCTGTGCAACAGCACAGCTTCGGATAACCCCTGCGGGCTCAGTTTGTTCATTCTGAATCTATTTAACCAATCCCCCCCTTTACATCCTCCTCACTATCAGCTTTCTTGCAATATCTACAGGAATAATCAAAAGTGCCATAACAATCACCGTTGCCCATTCCTTAATTGACAATGGTGCAGTTCCTAAGAATGCTCCGCCAAAGCAAATCATTAAAATTTGCACGATACAGATTAAAAGAATTATAAAAATAAAAGGCTTGTTCAATGAAATATGGTCAGTAAGGTCAAGCTCATCTGTTCGGGCATTGAAAGCATTGAAAATACAGGAAAATACAAAATAGCTGAAATATCCTGTGTAAAATACCAAATCATTCTCAGAAGCCCTGAACGCACAGTACATATCCTGTGATATGAACATAAATGTACTTATTGCCGAAATAAAAACACACCCAACCGCAACGGCACTCCACATTTTTTTGTCGATTATGTCCTCATCACGGCGTCTCGGTTTTTCAAGCATATATCTTGAAAGTGCAGCTTCGCCACCAAAGGCAATTGCCGCAAGAGTGTCCATGCAAAGATTTACCCAAAGCATCTGAACAATACCAAGAGGACGTTCAATCCCGATTATAGGGCCCAGTACCGACACCGCAACCGCCGCAATATTTATAGTAAGCTGAAAGGCAATAAACTTTTTAATACTGTTGTAGATTGTCCTGCCGTAGAGTACGGCTTTTTTTATTGACGCAAAATTGTCGTCAAGAATAACAATATCTCCTGCCTCCTTTGCAACATCCGTTCCTGAACCCATAGCAAACCCCACATCTGCAGCCTTTAACGCAGGCAAATCATTCACCCCGTCACCCGTCATCCCAGCAACCATATTCTGACTTTGTGCCAGCCTTACAAGTCGGCTCTTGTCACTTGGCATTGCTCTTGCCACAACTCTCAAGTCCTTCAACATTTCCGCAAGCTTGTCGTCAGACAGCTCATTCATTTCATCCGAGGTCAGCACAACATCCCTGCCACCCTGCCATATTCCTGCCTCCTTAGCAATGGCAAGGGCAGTTTCTTTTTTGTCGCCCGTTATCATTACCGTCTGTATCCCCGCTCGGCTCATTTCAACAACTGCATTCCTCACCTCAGGTCTCAAATCATCGCGAATTCCTACAAGCCCTACAAGGGTCAGGTCTTGTGGTAACCCTTTTTTTGAGAAGACCTCTGCCGTGGCAAGTGCCAGAACTCTTACCGAACGCCTTGCCATATCCTCAACCATCTTTAAAAGAACCGAATCCGTTTTAAGGCTTTGCCTTTTTCCCCTCATATCATAATATCCCGTACAGTTTTTAAGAATCCGTTCGGGGGCACCTTTTACCAAAGTTCCGCAAAAATCGCCCTCCACCTCAGCAGCAGAAAACTTGTTCTCGCTAGAGAACAAAATTTCCTGTTTCTTTTTTATATGCATATGCGCTTTCATAGGAAGAACAAACTCCATTAAAGCCTTTTCGGTGGCATTGCCTCCAATAACCCTCTTCCCTGAAATCTGCGCCTGTGAATTTCCCGTTGCAGAAACATATACCAGTCTTTTAAGCTCAGGCGAAAGACCTCGAAAGCTGTTTACCGTCTCACCGTCACCTGTGCAAAAGCTTATTGCTTCAAGCTTTCCCTTGGTTATTGTTCCTGTTTTGTCTGAAAAGAGAATATTTATACTGCCTGCTGTTTCAATCCCTATCAGCTTTCTGACAAGAACATTGTTTTTCATCATTTTTTTCATATTGAGAGAGCAAACTATTGCAATCATCAACGGCAAACCCTCGGGTACTGCCATTACAATTACCGCAACACCAAGTATAAACGATGCAACCAAATCGGATAAAAGCTGCATAGTATTGCCAAAATAAGCAGCAATCTGCGTTGTATCTCCCCCGGCATATGCGGCAATTCGCTCGCCCATACACAAAACCATTACAAGCGCTGCGCCTATGTAACCAAAGATACTTATTTTTTTGGCAAGCTTTGCAAGCTTAACCTGAAGCGGACTTTTGCGGTCATCTGTTTGTGCATCACGGTTAAGCCGTCCATAAACCGTATTGTCCCCCACCGCCGAAACCAGCATCTCGCATTGACCGCTCACTGCTACCGAGCCCCGAAAAAGTGTGGAGGTATCCCAAAAATCTTTTTTGTCCGAAACCGACCCCGACGTTTTCAAAACTTCTTTACTTTCGCCATTTAATGCAGACTGGTTTACACGTACTTCGCCAGAGATAACTGTCCCGTCCGCCGGAACCATATCCCCCGCCTGAAGAAGCACAGTATCCCCTATCACAATTTTCTCGTTTGCAACTTCGGTCAATACACCATCACGGTAGACCTTGCACCGCATCCGTGATGCCTCCTGCTGAATTTTATCAAATGTGGCTTCGTTTTTATACTCAGACATTGCCCCAACTGTTGTGGCAATCATAACCGACAAAAAAATGCCAAGACACTCAAACCAGTCAACCCTGCCCAAAAATGTAAACACTACATTTATTCCAAGGGCTGTAAGCAGAATTATAATAATAGGGTCATTGAACTTTTCAATAAATTTTTTTAAAAAGGTTGTCCTTTCTTTTTGAGTAAGGCCATTGCTGCCATACTTTTCACGGCTGAGTCTTGCCTCATTTTCGGTAAGTCCCTTTGCAGTTTGCATATCCTTATCCCTCCGTAATGTTTGCTTGATTAAAGATATGCGGACAAACCTTTAAATATTACAAAAGAAAGACTTTGCCATTCGTATAGTGTAAGGCAATTTATTGAAAAAACAAAATGATATGGGTGCAGGTATATTTTATAAAATTTTCAATTTCTTTTGTTTTTAGATTTTTTACGCTTTAATATCAAATAAGGAAGCAGTATTAATCTAAACATAAAATATATAACATTGCAAACAGCTCTGATTGGTAAAGTATAATAATCGAATCTATTAGCATAGTACGCCCTACGTTCCATAATAATCACAGGTTTCCATTTCCCACAGCCTTCGCATAAATACAAATCCTTTGATATAATATATTTTCTTTCGCTATCCTCAACTTTATTTATTTTACTCCAACAATCTAAACAAAATTCAGCCATTATATTATTCCCTTCAGCACAGCACAATATATTTATATAAGTATATACTTATTTATGGTAATTGTCAATAAGATATATATTTATTAAAATATACTTTGAGGTGATTTTATGATAAGAATTACTCTTGATTCTATATTAAAGAATCGTAATATTTCAAGATATGAATTAGCAAAACGCACAGGAATTCGTTATCATATAGTTGATAATTATTATAAAAATAAAGTTATCAGATATGACAGTTTTATTTTAGATAAGATTTGTATTGCATTGGATTGTAAAATTGAGGATATAATTAAATTTGAAAAGGAATAGCACCTGATTTTGAATAAAAACAGGTGCTATTTTTTATTTATTTTTCTTTGCGGTATTGATTGAAGAGATGAGCATAACACGAATACTCGTACATTTTGAGTCAAGGCTTTTGTATACAGTTTCGTCAATGTAATTTGTTTTATAAAGAAGTTCCAGCCAATATCCTGTTTCATTGGATTCCTTCAGTGCAATTTGAAGTTTTGCAATAAAATCTGCTGTTCCGTGAGCATAGTGTGCTTCACGAATGTTTGCACCGATTGATGTTCCGCTTCTTCCTATTTGATTTGAAATAATGCTTTCCTTTTTTACTTTAAGTTCTTTGACAAGATTTATCATTTCTACTGCAAAATCCATAGATTGAAGAGATAACTTATCTTCACGCATTTAAAGCACCTGCCTTTACACCTATTATATCATAACCATCAATATTTGTAAATGAAGTATTTGCTACGCAAATATGAAGTGACAGCAAAGCAGTCATGAAGTAATTCCGCTTTGCGGATTTATGAAGCGAAGCGTTCAAAAAATGCTGCGAAGCAACACTTCATTAGCGTAGCGTCTTAATCGTCGCAGACAACTTAATGTTCCGTAGGAACGCTTCATTGAAAAGACGGTAGATTTTCTATCAAAATCTACCGTCTTTTCTGGTATGCCCGATGCGATTCGAACGCACGACCTTCAGAGTCGGAGTCTGACACTCTATCCAGCTGAGCTACGGGCACATATTAAGCTTTTACAAATTTCAGGGGCGGAAAAATTCCGCCCGCTAAAAATCGTTTTTAATAATTCTCAAGGGCATCTTCAAGCCAGAAAAAGCCAATATCAAAGGCTTTGTAAAGGCCATCACGTTCTGCCTGCTTGATAAGAGTTGAATTTTGCTCCTCATTGGTGCGAAGCTCAATAACAACCTTGGTTGCTATATCCAAATCCTCAAGCTTTTCGGACTCGATAACACGAAAAACAACCATATACTTTGTGCCGGGGGCTCCGTAATAAATCTCGTTTCCTTTTCTGAGAAGCATTTTACCATTATAGGTCAATACCTCTTCCTTTTTCTTTGAAGGCATATCTTTTGTCCTCCTTTCAAAACAATCATATGCAAAAAGACATATACTTCCAATTTTAATCAGTATTAATATAATACCAAAACTTTGGCCAAAAATCAATAGAAATTTACAATTAAATTATTTTTGCACCGCAAAATCGGACAGTTTTTCAAAAATGTTTACAAAAATGAAATATTTCGGTGTTGTAAACGTGAATTTTTTGTGCTATACTTATTTTGAGTTAGTTTGGATATTCGTTCCGACTACCCGGAAAGGACAGGTGATATATATGAGCAAAGAAAAAAGCTGTAATATACATAAAACCTCAATCGGCGGACAGGCCGTTATTGAAGGCGTAATGATGAAAGGCCCGGGCAAAATTGCAACCGCTGTCAGAAAACCCGACGGTGAAATCATTATTGACGAAAAGGAATGCGGAAAAGTCCGCAAAAGCAAAATCCTTAAACTTCCCATTATCCGTGGCTGTATCAATTTCTTTGATTCAATGATTGTTGGTGTTCAGGCACTTATGTACTCGGCAAAGTTCTTTGATATTGAAGAAGACGAAACGACCGAAAAGGAAAAGGAAAGCAAGTTTGAAAAATGGCTTGAGAAAAAGCTTGGCTCGGAAAAAGCACTTAATGCCGTTATCTATTTTTCGGTTATTCTATCCCTTTTTATGAGTGTAGGACTTTTTATTCTTCTCCCCACAGTTATTGTTGGCTTTTTAAAAGGTCTTACCGAAAACCACGTAATTCTCACTCTCAGCGAGGGTGTTGTGAGAATAGGCATCTTTCTCATCTACCTTTCTCTTGTTGCAAGAATGGAAGACATAAAACGTGTGTTTATGTACCACGGTGCAGAGCATAAAACCATTCATTGTTACGAGTCGGGAATGGAGCTTACCGTGGAAAATGTACGCAAGCATTCAAGACTTCATCCAAGATGCGGAACAAGCTTTTTGCTGATTGTTATGGTTATCAGTGTAATCGTGTTCTCTTTTATATCCTGGAACAATGCCATTACAAGACTTTTGCTCCGTCTTGCACTTTTGCCGGTTGTTGCAGGTATCTCATATGAAATAATCAAGTTTGCCGGCAGACACGACAATTGGTTTACCCGTATGCTGAGTGCACCCGGGAAGTGGCTTCAGTACATCACCACCAACGAACCCGACGACAAGCAGATTGAGGTTGCAATTGCGTCAATCACGGCAGTTATCCCCGAGGACAAGAACGAAGACAAATGGTAAAATTAAAAGAACTCAGAAAAAAATCAACAGAAATATTAAAGGGCTGTCAAAACGACAGCCCTCTTGCTGATACAGATTATATCTTAACACATTTAGGTTTCAGCAAAACTGACCTGATTTTAGGAGAAAAAGAGGTTGACCAAAACACCGAAACCGTCTTTTGGAAATACATTAAACGCCTTGAATCAGGCGATCCTGTACAGTATATAACAGGCAGCTGTGAATTTATGTCCCTTGATTTTGAGGTGACACCCGCAACCCTTATCCCCAGAAGCGATACCGAAATTCTGGTAGAAGCGGTGATTCAAGCTGCCAATACTATACCAAACCCCAAAATTTTGGAGGTAGGCAGTGGCTCTGGGTGTATCGCCATAAGTCTTGCACATTATATTCCAAATTCAAAGGTTATCTCGGTTGATATCTCCGATGATGCATTGGACGTTGCAAGACGCAACGCTGCAGCAAACAGAGTGTCCGATCGCACTGATTTTGTAAAACACAATATATTTGACGGCTTTAATTTTTGCAAAGATATTCCCGATATAATTGTGTCAAACCCACCCTATATCCCAAAAGCTGATATTTTAACCCTTGACAAAAAAGTAAAGGATTTTGAACCCTTGACCGCCCTTGATGGTGGCGATGACGGTCTGGACTTTTACCGTTTTATTGCTCAGAATTGTAACCTCTCCAAAAACGGATACCTTGCCTTTGAAGTGGGCATAAATCAGGCAAAATATGTTGCAGAAATTATGTCCCAAAGATTTGAGGATATAAAAATTATCCCTGACCTTGCAGGGATAGAACGGGTGGTTACAGGAAAACAAACATAAAACGGCTTGCCTTTTGGCAAGCCGTTACTTTTTATTTAATTGGTGAACCTGTAAGCCGAGTTCTGTCATTTAAGACGATCATCTATCTACGCCGTGCATCACTGCACAGCTCAAGCCACCTTCTCGAAAGATGCCGGGCAGGCTTAGCCTTTCTGTCAGGTGTTGCTCCGGGTGGGGTTTACATCAAGTCTCCGTCGCCGGGACATGGGTGAGCTCTTACCTCGCCTTTCCATCCTTACCTGCCATGATGGCAGGCGGTATATTTCTGTTGCACTTTCCTTAGAGTTGCCTCCACAAGGGATTACCTTGCACCTTGCCCTATGGAGCTCGGACTTTCCTCATACACAGGATTACTCCTTGTGTCCGCGACCGTCCAGTTCACCAAAAATTACTTTAAATTAATACACTAGGAAATAATGTACGGGTCGGCATCTATGTCGACCCGCAAAAAATTATTCGTTATATAATGTTACCTTAATCACACTTTCAATCCCCTTAAGGTCATTAAGGATTTTATCATTTACAGTACTGTGGGTATCAATCATTGTATAGGCAATATCGCCACGGCTTTTGTTTACCATATTCTCGATATTGATATTGTCGTTTGTGAATACGGTTGAAATCTGCGAAATCATTGCAGGAACGTTTTTGTGTGCAATGGTAATACGCGAACCGCAAACCTTGCCCATATCGCAGTTGGGGAAGTTGACCGAGTTGATAATGTTTCCATTTTCGAGGAAGTTTTTAAGCTCCTGAGCTGCCATAACAGCACAGTTATCCTCACTCTCGGGTGTTGATGCACCAAGGTGGGGCATAACAATAACTCTGTCACTCTTCAAAAGCTCTTCGGTTGCAAAGTCTGTGATATATTCAGCAACAGTGCCGTCCTCAAGTGCTTTCAGAACAGCTTCGGTATCAACAAGCTCAGCACGTGAGAAGTTGAGAAGTCTTACACCACTCTTCACCTTTCTGAAAAGGTCTGCATTGAACATACCCTTTGTGTCAGCAGTTGCAGGAACGTGAATTGAAATGTAATCACTTTTTGCAAGTACATCTTCAATTGTCTTTGCGTGTTCAGCAGCACGGGTCATCTTCCATGCCGCATCAACCGAGAGGTATGGGTCATAACCGATAACATTCATACCAAGTGCATGAGCCGCATTTGCAACACGGATACCGATTGCACCAAGACCGATAATACCAAGGGTCTTACCCTGAATTTCAGGACCTGCAAACGAAGACTTGCCTTTTTCAACCAGCTTTGAAACCTGGTCGCCTTCGCCAATAAGGGTTTTTGCCCATTCGATACCCTGAACAACCTTTCTTGATGCAAGCAAAAGACCTGCAATTACAAGCTCTTTAACAGCATTTGCGTTTGCACCGGGGGTATTGAATACCACAATGCCCTTTTCGCTGCACTTTTCAATGGGGATATTATTTACACCGGCACCTGCTCTTGCAATTGCAGCAAGGCTTTCAGGAAGCTCCATCTCGTGCATATTAAAGCTTCTTAAGATTATGCCGTCGGGATTTTCAACTTCGTCACCGTATGTATACTTGTCGTCAAATACATCAAGACCGATTTTTGCAATCTTGTTTAATGTTTTTACCTTATACATTTTGATTTCTCCTTTACAAATTTCTGAATTGACCGTCGTTGTAGGTCACGGGAGGGCACAGAGGCCCTCCCCTAAAAAGTATACGCAATATATTTGTTGTAGGGATGGGGCTTGCTCCATCCGAAACATTTACATTTTAAAATGTTTTGAAAATTTTAAGCATTTTCTGCTTCAAACTTCTTCATAAACTCAACAAGAGCAGCAACGCCTTCATAAGGCATAGCATTGTAGATGCTTGCACGCATACCGCCAACCGAGCGGTGACCCTTAAGGTTTGCAAAGCCTGCATCTGCTGCTTCCTTGCAGAACTTTTTGTCAAGGTCAGCATCGCCTGTAACAAAGCAAACATTCATCATTGAACGATACTTCTTTTCAGCAGTAGCCTTAAAGAGCTTTGATGAATCGAGGAAATCCTAAAGAAGAGCTGCCTTCTTTTCGTTTCTTTCCTTCATAGCGGTAAGACCGCCGTTTTTAAGTGCCCACTTGTAAACAAGACCTGCAACATAAATTGCATAGCAGGGAGGTGTGTTGTACATCGAGTCATTGTCAGCCATTGTCTTGTAGTCAAGCATTGTGGGGATATCTTCACGGGCATTACCCATAAGGTCCTCACGGATAATAACAACAGTAAGTCCTGCAGGGGCCATATTCTTTTGTGCACCTGCATAGATAACGCCAAACTTGGTAACATCAACAGGCTCACTTGTAATACATGATGACATATCAGCAACCAGAACCTTGTCACCTACGTTTGGAACTTCGGGGAACTTGGTACCGAAAATTGTATTGTTGTAGCAAACGTGAACATAATCAGCATCTTCACGTACCATATCGGGAGTAATCTCAGGTATGTAACAGAAGGTTTTGTCCTCAGAGGTTGCAATACACTTTGCATCACCGTATTTTTTAGCTTCCTTGAAAGCTTTGCCTGAGAACTGACCTGATACAACATAGTCAGCCTTGCCTGTCTTCATCAGGTTGAGAGGAACTGCCGCAAACTGTGTTGAAGCACCGCCCTGAAGAAAAAGAACCTTATAATTATCAGGAATATTCATAAGCTCTCTGAAATCAGCCTCGGTCTGTTTGATGATTGCATCATAAACAGGTGAACGGTGGCTCATTTCCATAACGGACATTCCTGAACCGTTGTAATCTGTCATTTCAGCTGCAGCCTGTTCAAGAACCTCCATCGGAAGCATTGAAGGACCTGCTGAAAAGTTGTAAATTCTGCTCATTTAAAACAACTCCTATCGTTTCAATAAAAATTTAAACATACAATTAGTATATAACTTTTTTTCCATTCCGTCAACACTTAATTGATTATTTTTTAACGATTTTTTACTAAGATTTCAGCCTTATGCCCTTGTAAATTTCGTATATTCCCACAATAAGCAAAAAAACACCAAAAAGCCTTCGCAAGCCGTTGTCGTTAAAGCCTGATGCAAGAATTGCTCCGCCTATAGCACCCGGCAAACCGCAAATACCCAGCACCACCGCTTTTTTAACATCAATGCTTTTGTTTTTTATATGCACAACAATTGCCGCTATGGCAGTAGGGATAAAATAGGTGAGGTTTATGCCCTGTGCCGTTTTCTGGGAAACGTCTGAAAATATTGTCAGGGCAGGTATCAGAATTGCACCGCCGCCAATACCCATTCCGCTGATTATTCCGCTTAAAAAGCCCGTGATAATATTAAGCATAAGGTTACTCCTTTATTGTTCATTGATATTTATTGTCGTAGGGGCAAACTGTGTTCGCGCGAAACGGGACGTCGAGGACGCCGTCCCCTACATAAACCCATCTTCTAAAAAACCTCATTTATTTGCTGACCGTTTTTACACCACCATTTTAAACGCTGTTATACAAATTGCTGCCCCAAACCCAATCTTCAGCCACTTTTTAGGTACTCTTTTTAAAAATTTTGCCCCTACAAGACCGCCTGCTATACCACCAATAGATACATACATCCATATTTTAAAATCAAAAAAGCCTTGCCTTACATACAAAAATGCACTGACAATGGAAAATAAAAGGATTACAGGAATTGCAGTTGCGTGTGCCTTGTGTTCTTCGATACCCAAAAATTTTTCAGCCATTGGCACAAGAGCCGAGCCGCCGCCCGCCCCGAAAAATCCGTTGAGAAAGCCTGCAACAAGACCTATTACCGCTTCCTTCCATCTGTTTTTAAACATAAAAATCCCCACCAAAATCAATTTTTCTTAGTTTTGGCAGGGAAATATTTTTTATTCATTTTTATTCATAATTCCGTGACCTTCAATCAAATCAAAAAACACACCTTCACGGACGCCCACATCTGAAACGAAAACCGTTTCAGAGGATATTCTTTTCAAAACCGCCTCCAAAAGAACCGCACCGCCAATAATGATATCCGCACGTTCCTTACCGATACCCGGCATATTTGCACGCTTTTCAAAATCTGCCGTCTTTATTTTTTCAATAAGTTCAATTATCCTTTCAGCTTTGATATTGTGTTTTTGAATTGTACCGTTTTGGCGGTCACATAAATCAAATTTTGCCAATGCCCTTAAAGTCCCCCCAATGCCCACAAGGGGTTGACCGCTAAATTTTTTAAGCCACTTCACCTCATTTACAAGGCCGTCCGCATACCTTTGTGCCTCATCATATGCCTTTTCGTTTTCGCCGTTTTGAAAAAACATCTCACAAATCCCCCGTGAACCATGAGGGATGCTTACAGCAGGAGCATTGTGTCCACAAATGCCAATCAGCTCGCTGCTGCCACCGCCAATGTCACAAATTACACCGCTGTCTATTTCCAGAGTGCGACTTATGGCAAGGGTGTCAAGGGCAGCCTCGCATTCGCCGTCTATAACCTTAATCTCAATTCCTGTAGCATCCTTTACCAAATCAATAAATTCCTGACGATTTTTCGCCTTGCGAACCGCCGCCGTTGCAACTGCAACCATGCGGTAAGCAGCTTCGAAATCAGCAAGTTTTTTATATCCAGCAAGTGCATTTACTGCTCGCATTTGCGCCTCTGCTTTTAAAAGTCCGTCACGGGTCATACCCTCGCTTAAACGAATTGTACTTCGGTATGCTTTCAAAACATTAAGAGGCAACTCGTCCGAAAATATACTCATTCTGACAGAATTTGACCCTAAATCGATTACTGCTGTCTTTTTCAAGTCGGTTTCTCCTTTTATTAAATAAATTTTCCGGATGGAGCAAGCCCCATCCCTACAAATATATTATTTAGAAATTTTCTAAAAAACCCTTGACAAATGTTCCTGGGTGTGGTAGAATAACTTTTGCAGTCAAGAGATTGTATAATATGCGGGAGTGGCTCAGTGGTAGAGCGTCACCTTGCCAAGGTGAACGTCGCGAGTTCGAATCTCGTCTTCCGCTCCAGAAAAACGACTTGTTTCGACAAGTCGTTTTTCTAATTAAATTTGCTTTCAGCAAGTGAAATAGCTTCGCTATGAAATACACTGCGTGTATGAAATATGCCTTGCGGCATATTAAAAGGCAAATTTTATTTCACATTTTTCGAAGAAAAATATTTCATAATCCGTTAGGATTATTTCATATCGAGCAAAGCGAGATATTTCACTAAAAATATATGGCATCTTAACCTATTCGGTTCTTCCAAAAAATC
>JAZRJL010000075.1:0-2799 GCA_045645805.1 Clostridia bacterium
TGCCTGTGCCGAGTAGTCTGATTTCAGAATAGACGAAAAAAGGTGGCTTCTTAAGTTTATGTTCAGCCTTGCTGTGACCGAAACTTCAATGCTTTGACCAAGAAGTTTTATTCCAATCTGTGCTGCGATTATTATAAAAAGACGTATTGCACTGCTTGTCAGCATAGCGGCATCTTTTGCAACAGCAGCATCAATTACATAGCGTGAGGTAAGGGCAAAGGTGACGCCCAAAACCGTCAGCGAGCAGCGGAAGATTGCAAGTAGTACAATCTGCCACAGCTGACCTTTTGCACGGGCAAAAAGCCAGCTTAAAGTTTGTTTATCTTTCATTGATTATCACCTGTATTCGGATAAAAATTATGTAAATAGTTTAACATAATCATACATTTTAGTCAATACGGGTATTATAAAGAAAACTTTGCAAAAGCAAAACGGTATATTTTAAATTTACATACAATTAAACCGACCACTGAATAGATAGCTTAGGGGGTCGGTTTATAATTTAATATTATTGTGTTTAATAAACTTTGATTATCGGTATTAGATTTATATTTTAGCAAAAAACACTTTCATAATTTTTTCAAGATTGTCTGCTGCTGACTGCACAAATTCGGTATATGAAACATGCGAGCTGTCGTCTGCATTGTCGGATATGGTGCGGAGTATTGCAAAAGGAACGTCGTTTTTATAGCAGGTATGCCCGATTGCAGCGGCTTCCATTTCGCAGGCTGAGGCGTCAAAGGTTTCTTTTAAATAAGTTTTTTTGCTTCGGCTGTTTATAAACTGATCGCCTGAAACAATGGTACCCAAAACGGTATGGATTTTGTTTTCATTTGCAGCTTCATACAGCTTTTTGGCAAGGCTTGCATCGCAAGGGATTTTCACCAAATCAAGACCCGAAATAAAACCTACAGGGTCACCAAGTGGTGAGGTATCCATATCGTGTTGAATTACCGATTCTGCAACCACAGTATCGCATATGTTCAGCGAAGAATCAATTCCGCCCGCAACACCGCTGTTTATAATGAAACGAGGCTCAAAACGCATAATCATTGTTTGTGTACAGATTGCGGCATTTACTTTTCCAACACCGCTTACGGCAACAACTGCAGGATGCCCCCAAAGTGTTCCGCAAACAAATTCGGTTCCGGCAATGGTTTCGGTGCTTACACCTATCATTTGTTCCTTAAATTTATTTACTTCAACATCCATTGCACCGATTATTCCTATCATTATATAATCCTCCGTTTTGTTTCTTAAATTAACAGGTGTTATTATAGTTTATCCCAATGCTTTTGTCAAGACGTTTTACCTTTGCACAGCACACGTCCAGTGTTGCAACAGCTTCAAAAACATTGTTAAAACGTTTATTCTCTCCACAGCTTCTGATGCAAATATATCACAAACGGCAACTTTGTCATTGCCTATCTTTAAGGTTGATGTACCTATCTTTTGATTTTTTTCAATGGGAGCTTTCAGAGGATTATCAAAAGTTGTTGTAACTTCAATTTTATCCTGACTTCCTTTTTTTATAACAAATGATGAGTTTGCATCTGCATAGGGCTGCACCATATCTATCTTTCCACCAACAACAGGCTGGGGTTCCAACTTGCCGATTTTTTCTGCAGAATTAACAACTGAATAATTGGCAAACCCAAAATCCAAAAGCTTTGTTGCACTTGCGAACCGGTCTGCACTTGTGGGTGCAGCGAGAACAACTGCGATAAGCTGCATTCCGTCACGCTTTGCTGAGGCAGACAAACAATATTTTGCAGTAGAAGTTGAACCCGTCTTTATTCCGTTTGCACCTTTATAAAAGCGAATTAGCTTATTTGTATTTGACAAACCAAAAGCACCATTACGCAGGGTGTCCATCCAGATAGTAGTATAGTCAAGTATTTTCTGATGTTTAAGAAGTTCTCTCGAGATTATGGCTACGTCACGGGCAGTGCTGTAATGTTCGGATGTTTCGTCAAGTCCGTTACAATTTATAAAGTGGGTGTTTTTACAGCCAAGCTCAGCGGCACGATTGTTCATCATTTCTACAAAGGCCGGTTCTGTGCCGGCAATGAATTCTGCCATGGCCACAGCGGCATCATTGCCCGATGCGACAGCAATGGATTTCAGCATATCTTCTACGGTCATTTCTTCGCCGGGTTCAAGAAAAACCTGCGAGCCACCCATAGAGGCTGCATATTCGCTTGTTGATATTTTATCTGCAAGCTTTATTTTGCCGTAATCTAAAGCTTCCATTATAAGAAGCATTGTCATAGATTTTGTAACACTTGCAATAGGAAGTTTTTCGTCAGCATTAAGCTCGTAAAGGATCTGACCGCTTGCGGCTTCCATAAGAATTGCCGAGGGAGCCTTGACAAGCTCAGCTGTTACGTCAGCGTTAACT
The DNA here is from genome assembly GCA_045645805.1 of Clostridia bacterium. Taxonomy (GTDB): domain Bacteria; phylum Bacillota; class Clostridia; order Monoglobales; family Monoglobaceae; genus SIG440. The sequence continues at coordinate 2,402 of JAZRJL010000075.1, forward strand.
TGACTTACTATTTCAGCAGAGAGGTATGAGGGAATTAGCATAAAAACGCATAACACACATAAAAATCTTTTTAATATTACTTTCATAAATGAATCAGCCTTTCTGTTTTTGTTTATATTATATATGAAGAAACAGACTTTAATATAACGCTACAAAAAAACTTATAAAAAAATAAAAAAAGGTATTGACAAAAGGAAACAGGTGTGGTAATATAAACGAGTTGCGCCGCTAAAGGGTGTCGATAAAAAAAGAAATTGAAAAAATTTCAAAAAAAGTATTGACAAAAGCTAAGCGGTGTGATATATTAGATAGGCTCTCTCGAAACGAGAGGAACTCAAAAAGATAAGTTTTTGAGGAATGATGTTTGAAAAGTACACAGTGAGAAAAGCGGTAATAAG
>JAZRJL010000076.1:0-49001 GCA_045645805.1 Clostridia bacterium
TACAGAGGTGCAAAAAGTAAGCTTTTCAGAACTGCAAACCAGGCAGTTATGAAATCACTTACTTATGCTTACCGTGACAGAAAGCAAAAGAAGAGAAACTTCAGACAGCTTTGGATTGCACGTATAAACGCAGCTGCAAGACTGAACGGTATCAGCTACAGCAAGTTTATGAACGGTCTCAAGAAAAATGGTATCGAAATCAACAGAAAGATGCTTGCAGAAATTGCAGTAGCAGATCCTGCTGCTTTTGCAAAGTTAGTTGAAAAAGTAAAATAAGTTGCTTGAAAAAAGTTATATCACGCGTATGCGTGATATAACTTTTTCGCACATAAACGATATATCTAAGATTAGTTCTTTAAAAGAATAATTTTTACTTGGAGGCATGCGTTATGGTTGAAGCACAAATTTACAACCCTGTGGAGGGAATAAACCGTATGGTGACGGATTTTGAATCCTTGATCAAACCGCTGGTTTATACTTTTCAACCGCTTATGAGAACAATGGGATTAATAAATATCCCGTTGGTTATTATTGTCTTCGGACTAATATTATTTTATCTTGTATTCAAAAGGAAACACACTATAAAGAATAAATTAGCAGATCCGAAAAACTATTATTTTTTAGGGGCAATGCTTTTAATATACATTTTCTTTGCCGACAATCCTATAAGGCTTGGTCCCACCTTTAGCATCAGCTTTGGACTTGTTATTATGCCAATTGTTGCAAAAAAACTTGGTCCCTTGGTTGCCGGTGCTTTTGGTATAGTTCAATATGCCTCGATGTTTATTCTGCACAGCGGCGAAGTATTCAGCATTACCAATATGTTTATTGCTTCCATCAGCGGTATGCTTTACGGCTGGATTCTATATATGCGTCCTACAACCTACTTAAGAGTGCTTTGGGCAAAATTTGCAGTAAATATGCTTTGTAATGTAATTCTGGTTCCTATGCTTACAGTAGATGTTATGTCTGTTGAGATTGCTGATTATATTACAAACACAATTGTTTCAAATATTATGCTTGCACCGCTTCAGGCTGTAGCTATTTATCTTTCAATTATCGCACTTAAAAGGATTAAAGAAGCAATGAACGAAGACCAGAAATAAAAACGGAGATTTAAGATAATGATATCTTACATATCAAGTAAAGAAAACAAAACCGCAAAGCTTATACGTCAGCTTAAGAAAAAAAACATACGCGAAAAAACTAAACAATTTGTAGCCGAAGGACGTAAAATTGTTCTCGAAGCACTTGAATATGCACCACAAAGCATAAATTGCATTGTTGTAAGTGACGAGTTTTGTGAAAAAGAAGCTGATATATTTGCACAGCTTTCAAAGTCTTGTGAGAATATATACAGGGTTCCGCAAAACCTTTTTGCCGAGCTTTCGGATACAGATACACCGCAGGGTATTCTTGCGGTTCTTGAAATCCCCGAAAATTCTTTTGTGCCCGATTTCAAAACCGACAGCGTAATTATATTGGACAAAATATCCGAACCGGGAAATATGGGTACAGTAATTCGTACAGCCGAGGCCTTAGGCTATGATGCGATTTATCTTATGCAGGGCTGTACCGATATATACTCGCCAAAAGCAGTGCGTTCCACAATGGGCTCGCTTTTCCGTATGAATTTTAAGGCAAACTGTACTGTCGAGGATATTTACTCGCTTAAAAGCCTTGGTTTTTCCGTCGTTGCAACAACACCTGCCGGAAACACCAACCTTGAAAGCTTTAACACACCTCAAAAAACAGCGGTTGTTATCGGAAACGAAGCACACGGTGTCTCTGATGATATTTTACAAATGGCAGACTATCGCATTAAAATTAATATGGATGGTATGGCCGAATCCCTAAACGCAGCCGTTGCAGCAGGGATTGTTATGCATTGGCTTAAAAACTGTTAAATTTTTATTTATACACAGTTTTTGAGTAAAGAAAAGAGTTGATATCATGGAACTTTTATATGAAATGTGGCTCCACACAATCAGCAAATTTGAACCTGAAATATCCGAAAAAATTGCTCCGTTATTTGAAGAAGACAGACGTTCGTTTTCTTCAAGCGAAATGGATGTTCGATTTTTAGAGGATATTGGTATTTCCGGTGAATTTGCAAAAAGAGTTTCTCAGCCTGAATTTTTTAAAGAAGCAAGGGATATAATTGAATATTGCAACAGCAATGGTATTCGCATTATTACACGAAATTCTTCCGAATACCCCGAAAGCCTCAGCAATATCGCAGTTCCACCACGGCTTTTGTTTGCCAAGGGTGCGCGACTTGATTTAAAAGGCAAGGTTTCCGTTTCTGTGGTAGGCTGCCGAAAACCTACCGACCATGGAAAAAGCTTTGCAAGACTTTTGGGCAAAACCCTCGCCGAAAACAATATAGCAGTAATCAGCGGTATGGCAGAAGGAATAGACGGGCAGGCCCATCAGGGGGCACTGGATGCCGGAGGATATACCGTTGCAGTTCTTGCTGGCAGCGTTGATGAGGTGTATCCAAAGTGTCACGAAAGGCTTTATCGTGAAATCTTGGAAAACGGCGGTACAATAATTTCTGAACGCCCACCCAAAACAGTAACAAAAAAATACTTCTATCAGCAACGCAACAGAATTATCACCGGTCTTTCAAAGGGTACGGTTTTTGTTGAAGGCAAGGAAGCAAGCGGTACGTCCATAACCGCCCGACACACTCTTGACAACAACAAAGATGTTTTCGCCGTACCGGGTAGTCCTATGCTGTGGCAAGCAGAGCTTCCAAACCGGCTAATTTCCGAGGGTGCAATAATTGTGAATACCCCTACGGTACCGGTGGAATATTATAAGGAACAATATGGAGAACTCATCTTCAAAAAACATACTTGTAAAAAAGAACAAAAACAACCTGAAATAAAGCTTGTTTCCGACGATGGTGCAATTTTAAACTTTCTGAGTGATAATGGCGGAATTGCAAATGTAGAACAAATTGCACAGGCTTTGAACCTGAGTGTAAATGTCCTCAGTGGAAGACTTACAATCCTGTGTATTAAAGGAAAAATTCGTCAGGAAAGCGGCAACAGATATGTATTAACAGATTAAAGTGTGCAATCAGCACAGAAAGTGATGGTTAAATAAATGGCAAAAACAACCAGCGAAACAAAAACAAAGAAGAATCTTGTTATTGTTGAATCACCTGCAAAAGCAAAAACCATTAAGAAGTATTTAGGTTCAAAATATGAAGTAACAGCATCTATGGGACATCTTCGGGATTTACCAAAAAGCCAGTTGGGCATTGATGTTGAAAACAACTTTGAACCCAAATATATTACTATCAGGGGTAAGGGTGATCTTATTTCAAGTCTTAAAAAAGCAGCAAAAAACTCAGCAAAAATATTTCTTGCAACTGACCCTGACCGCGAGGGCGAAGCAATTTCATGGCATTTAGCTGCACTTTTAGATGTTGACCCGGACTCAGAATGCCGAATTACATTTAACGAAATTACAAAATCAGCAGTAAAAGAAGCGATTTCAAAACCCCGTGCAATAAATGCTGATTTGGTAGATGCGCAGCAGGCAAGACGCGTACTTGACAGACTGGTTGGATATCAGCTTAGCCCCCTGCTTTGGAAAAAAGTTAAAAAGGGCCTTAGTGCCGGCAGAGTTCAATCAGTTGCAACACGGCTCATTGTTCAGCGAGAACGTGAAATTGAGGCTTTTAAAGAAGAGGAATACTGGACAATAGACATAAAGCTTACCAATGAATCAGGAAAATCTCCTTTTATTGCAAGGTTTTACGGCAAGACATCAAAAACAAAAATGAAGCTTTCTGACGGCGAAACCGTCAAAGGCATTGTTGAAGAACTAAAAAGTTCTTCATATATTGTTGAAAACGTAACAAAGGGCCAAAAAAAGAGATTTACCGCTCCTCCGTTTACCACAAGTACACTCCAGCAGGAAGCCGCACGCAAGCTTGGATTTACAGCAAAAAGAACTATGCAGGCGGCACAGCAGCTTTACGAGGGTATTGATATTAAGGGCAGCGGCAGTGTAGGTCTTATAACATATATGAGAACAGACTCTCTCAGAATTTCAGCAGAAGCAATTTCCGAATGTCGCAGTTACATTGCCGATACCTTTGGCGACGGTTATGTTCCGGCAAAGCCGAAGTATTACAAATCCAAACGTAACGCACAGGATGCTCACGAGGCTATCAGACCTACATCTATGAGCTTTGACCCGGAAAAAATAAAGACATCACTAAAACCTGACCAGTACAAGCTTTACAAACTTATATGGAACAGATTTCTTGCCTCCCAGATGCCTGATGCTGTTTTTGACACCGTTCAGGCAGATATAAAAACCGAGAACTATGTTCTTAAGGCAAGCGGTGCAAATGTTAAATTTGACGGATTTATGGCAGTATATGTTGAGGGTAAGGACATAATCGAAGAAAAGGAAGGTAAAATCCCCAAAATCGAAGAAGGTCAAAAACTCCTTTTCAAGGACATTGAAGAAAAACAACACTTTACCCAACCCCCCGCAAGATACACAGAAGCATCACTTATTAAAACAATGGAAGAAGACGGTATAGGTAGGCCAAGCACCTACGCACCTACTATTACAACCATTACCGCACGTGGCTATGTTGCACGGGACGGCAAGGCTCTTTATCCTACCGAGCTTGGAACAATCGTTACCGAGCTTATGGAGGAACATTTCAAAGATATTGTCGATGTTGACTTTACAGCAAATATGGAAGAAAAGCTTGACTGTATCGAAGACGGCAACAAAGAATGGCGTGATATAATAGGCGAATTCTATCAGCCTTTTGCAAAAACTCTTGAAACTGCTGAAGAAGCCATCGGCAAAGTACAGGTTCAGGACGAGGTCTCTGATGTTGTCTGTGAAAAATGCGGACGAAATATGGTATATAAGCAAGGCAGATTTGGTAAATTTCTTGCGTGTCCTGGTTACCCACAATGTAAGAACACAAAAACTATTGCCGAAGAAATTGATGCCCCCTGTCCCAAATGCGGTGGCAAGGTAGAGGTCAGAAAGTCACGTAAGAACGTAAAATATTACACCTGCGAAAACGGAACAGATTGCCTGCTGTCATGGGATGAACCCACAAAGCTCAAATGTCCCGAATGTGGCGGTGCAATTATGAAAAAACGTCCTTACCGTGGCAAAGGACCTATTAAATATGTATGTTTCAATGAAAATTGTAAATTTGAAGAATTGATGTCCAAAAGCAAGCTGAAATAAAGCTTCTCTTACAATGCATCAAGGATAGGAAAATTGTTTTTGTAAACAGTTTTCCTATCCTTTTTACATTTTACACCATAGCCTCTGCTATCTTCACCACCAGCTCCTCGCCGTACTTATAGCAAAGCAAAAAATCTATGGTTTCATCCTCAAGCCCTGCCTTTGCCTGAATAATCTCAACCGCTTCTTCCGCTGTCATTTCAGCCACCCCCTTTTTTATATTTTCAAAAGGAAAGTACCTCCCCGGGCAGGCAGTTGCCTGCAAATCACGGTGTGCTATGACTTGCGCTTCGGGATAAAGCATTTTAAGATAGCTTACAAGCTCTCTTCCTGCTTTTATCTGAGCCTTGGGCATCTCTTTTTCGGTCTCAAAGTTACCCTCAAAGCACACTCCAACGCTAATTTGATTGACACCCTTACAATGTGCTCCTACTGTACCAATGGGTCTGCCTTTAAATATTTCCCCCGTCTTTCTTACGTAAAAATGGTAACCTATTCCTGAAAATCCCTGACCAAGGTGTTGTCTGTGTATGCTTTCCACATCTCCGCAACCTGCCCGATGATGCAAAACAATTTTTTTTGTTTCTTGCCTTTTTCCCGGTTCCTCCCGCCAGCTATAATTCTTTTTTATAATATTCATTCACATTCCGCTCCCTGTCCTTTAAAATATCAACTGCTTTTTTTATAATTTCCGGAAGCGGAATCCCCATAAGACCTGCATTTTCAATAATGGATATTGCTTCATTGGCAATAAAGCCTATTATAATCGTAGTCTTAAGGTAGGATACCTCAAGCAGAACATCCATCCGATAAGCAACAAGTACAAAAACCAGCATCATACCTTTTTTGCAAAGTCCCATCCAGCCCGCACGGCTGTTTAATGCTCCCGATTTGGATTTGTTGCTTTTATGGAATACCCCCGCAACAATAAGCCCCATAACAAAGTCAATTGCCATAAATATTACAAGCGTGACCATATCCTCGGTCCAACCGCCAAAAAGACGTGATATAAACGACCCCACTATACCCAAAGCAGTACAAAAAGAGAGCTTTATGGTCGAAATATTCATATTTGTTCTCCCCTTAATTCTTCCTCCTGTTTCTTCAGTATTTCCTCATACTCGGCATCTGTAATTTCGTGCCAGTTGTCAATACTGTCATTACAGCCAAGGTATATTTCCTTACTGTGTGTTTCACCGTTAGTAAGCCACATTCCCTCTGTTGCGGTTACCTTTGTTAATTCAATAATTTGTTTTTTCATTATGCCAATGTCCATCCTTTCTGTGTGATAGTTGCGATGTCACCTTCTGTTAAATTTGCTTTTACATCTGCGTGAAGTGTTAAAGTGTGTGTTGAGGTCGTGCCAGAATAGCCTTTTAAAGCATTCACAATTCCTTGTTCTCCCATAAGACTTTCGTAGGTAAGTTTACTACTATGAGAAAACGAAATGTCTTTCCCAAAGCACCCCTCAATCTTAATTTTTTGTAAGGCAGTACACCAACCGAACATATTTGTCACTACTTGCGAACCATCATCCTTTAAAATCAATTTTTCAATTTCTTCAAGATTTGTATCATAATCAAAAAGTTGATTACAAGAAGATGCACTAACTGTTGATATTTCTTTGAGCCGAACAAGATTTTGCATGCCATAAAAAAGTGTGCCAAACTGTGTTGTTTTACTGAAATCAATATTTATTCTTCCGCCCTTGTATATGTCAGAAATTTTAGAACTCGCAAACATTCCTGTTGCAGTAGATGGTTGCATATCGTATTTGGGGTCATATGTAATATCATTCCAACCCTCCCCACGAAAAGCGTGGTTGTGGTTTTTTAGTTTTCCTTTGTCCTGATAGTTATCCCAAAACTCATCATACTGTGACTTTTTACCTGCTTCATAAACCTTTGGAATATCCGTTGCCATATCATCAAGGGTCAGCAGCTCTGTTTCGCCTGTTCTTTCGCGGATAGCATCCGCAATAACCGTCATCTTTTCGTTAACTGTTGACACTACCACGCACCTCCTAAGATTGCTTCATCCACATATCCCTTTATTTCTGCCTTGTCTGCATCTGTCCAGTAATCAATGCCTCGCTGGGGGGTGTAGCCATCTTTACCATCCATTCCATTCACGCCCTCGGCTTTTATACCACTGTCTTCAAAGCCCTTGCTTTTAACATTCCAAGTATACCAATTTCCGTTTTCTCCAATATGCGGAGGCTTTGCAAGATTTAAGACCTGAGCATAAACATCAGGTGTCGGCTCTTTGGGTGCTTCCCCCTCAGCAAAGCCACTTCTCTCAACATCAACCCTGACCACATTTGCTGTTATTCTGTCACCACACACTGCCGAAACAGTAAAGAACGGGGCTTTAATAACCTCCCATGGAACTATACAGCAGTTGTCGGCAAGAATAACGTTGTAGTATTTATTATCACTTCCAAATATGGCAATAATTTCTCCCGTCCATTCTTCCGTAAAAGTAAACGCTACTTTCAGATACCCTTTACTGTCAGCTACAACATCAAAGCTATCCGTTCTTGATATAATCTGATTTTTTACATTAAATTCAAGCATATATACCTCCTACACCAACTTAAAATACGGAATAGCCGACCTGAATGCATCCCTATATGTTCCAAAAGTATCTGCATAACTTATTACAATCACAAACTTTGTTTCCTCAAATATAATGTCAAACATAGCGCTGTGATACCACAATGAGCCTTTTATGTAAAAACTATCTCTTGCACTTTTTATGAAATTAAAGTATTTTTCCTGATAGGTTGGGGCAGTAGACCCTGCTCCTGTATAAGTGTATCTATAAATCAAATAATTAAACTTTTTTATATCAATCCCGCTTAAATCAATCTCTGCTATAATCTTTTCCGTATTACTGTAAGCCGGAGCCTTGGCATAAGTTTCATAAACTGTTATTCTGCTTTCGTCAATCGAAAGCTCCGCATTGCTGCCCATTGTTGCAACCTTTGATCGTGCAAAACTTCTTTTGTCTGTGAGAGTGCCATTTTCCAAAATCTCCGCAAGCAGCACATACTCACCATCGGTCGGCAATTCCTCTTCAAACACTATGTCCGCCTTCTGAAGTGACGGACTGTAATATGCATAAACATACCCCGCCTTGTTGGGCGTTATCGCTATGGTATAGCCTTCATCATCAACAGTCAGGCTTACTCCGCTTTCAAAAAACACAATCCCTTTTTCAACCCTGACAATCATTTCTGCCGTGCCTGCATTTTCAACACTGCATACACAACCATCAAGCTGCACTCCTGACCCAACCAATGCAGAAGTAAGCACATTAAGGTCGGACACATTATAGCTGTCCTTTGCCAAAAATGGCATAACACCTGCACCGGTAAGGTTTTGTGCAATGCTGTTTATATCTTCTGTGCCGTATAAAGCACTGTCTATAAAGCTGTAATTTATAGCCATTTTTATTCCTCCAATCTCTTCAGGGTCGGTACAACCCCAAATTTATCCACGTCATAATAAATATTGACTGCCGCAACACGCTTTTTCTCAGACTTCTTAAATTCTCCAAACTCGGTCTGCACTCTTACAATGTCACCCAAAGTATAATCCTTGTCGTATTCAATACTCTTAACTTCTGCACGCGTGTTATCCTGTCTTGTCATCTGCGAGATTTCCGCCGTTGCCTCGGTTTCAGTTTTTATTCCCGACAACACTGCATCCCATCTCCTTGCGCCGGAAACACCGCTATTTCCTATGTATATCCATATAGTATCCGGCTTGGTGTATGTTATCTTCCACTTACCATCAGGCGTGTCAGAATAAAGGTAAGCCCCCTTAGGGCAATTAAGCCCAAATACCTCTACCGGATAATATTTGCTTCCACTTTGATAATAGGTTTCAGAGGTTATCTCATAGAATGTATACGCATTTGAACTTTGCTTGTCTGACAAAGACGGCGAGTTGTTGTAAGCATCCCAGCCGCCCATATCAACAAACTTTCGTTCATACCAGCCTGAATTTGTCACCATGTCCTGCTTTTCAACAGTATACTCCAAATCATATGCCGTCCGATACGAGGGCGAAACCATACACAAAGCCTCCTGTCCTGAAAACACCGAAAATACAAACGTCTTTTTTTCAATATCAGGAACAACTTTAAATCCCAACTCCTGTGAGCCTAAAACCTCACACACTACATCATGTAAGACACGCACACCATCCGTTGAATAACTTTGATTTTCTCCCAAACCAGCAATGTCGCCAAGTGTCACAAAATCTCCGGCAGCAGCTTGTACCGCATTTCGTGCTATATCCTCCGCTGTAGCTAACTTACTTTCAAATGCCTGAACACCTCTTTTTGTAAGAAGCCATTCAGGGGTTCTTCCAAATACTGCGATGTCCTCACCTATCCTCCAACCTGTTACAACCGCCGAATTTTTGCCTGCCATAAAAAACAAATACGAATTCTTTTCAAGCATATAGATAACATCTTTCTCATTTATTGAAAAATGGATTTCTGCTGCGCCAAATCCGCAATAGTTTTTTTGAAAATTTACAGAAGTTACACGAGGAAATGTAGCAATCAGGGTAAAATCAAAATTATAAAAATTTATATCCGTCATACAATCTCTGCCTCTCTGTAAAGATTATTATATTTGCATTCGATTACAAATTCAGCAGGCACGTCACCTACCAGAACTTCTACAGTATTTATACCCGGAACAAAAACGAAATCCCCCAAAAAAGTATCCGCCGAAAGATAATTAATTATATTACCACCTAAAGCACTGGTTACTTTTCGGTTTTTAACATCAATAACAACCGTATCCTTGTTTTTCGGTGCATAATCAAGTTGTATTTGCTTTACTGTACGAAGATTTTTAACAACCACAAACTCCACCCCTGTAAGTGCATTGGGATAATGTATTGTTATTACCGGCTCTACATTTTCTATTCCTTTGACCTCTATACTTCCACCAAGAACAATTTCACCAAATGCAGAAGGTAAACTAAACGGTGTAGAAAGCTTTTTGCGTCTTTCATAAAGAGGAATGATAGTATCTTCAACATCCTCAAAAAACGGATTGTCACAAACAAGCTGAACAGTAAATGCTGCTATCTCCCCCCTGATTACACTCTTTATTTCCGGAATATAGGTTTGATTACACCTTATACGACGTTTCTTTTCTTCACCGATAATATAAAGCACTCCACTAAACTGAAAAACATTTAAGATTTCATCTAAATTCACTTCTGTGTTTGACATATTGCTTTCAAGCGACAAGGTTATATAACGGGGAAGTGCCCGTCTCGACACCGTTTCTTGCCCGTCATAACCGGAAAAAACTGCTGTATTATAATCGTAAACAATGGGACCAAGCCCCTCAACGGAACAAATCCTTAGCACACCGTTTGAATTACCTGTCATTGTCACTTTGCCAAAGCTGTTTTTGTAAACAAGCTTCATACCCATTATTTGCTTCCTCCTCTCAATCGTTCCAAGGTACTTGCCGCACGTGCAGCATTTAGTTGTTCTGTCGTGGTTTGCTTTGATGAATTGAAATTGTATGTTGTTGTATATGTATTTTGGGTATTTGCCGCTTTCATTGCCGGTAACAACGTCACCGAAATCTGCTTTGCAATACCTTCAATAACCAAATCAAATTGGGCTTTTATAGTTTCCATAAGCTGAGGCATTTCAGCAAGAAAACCCTCGCCAAAAGCGTTTCCGGCACCTTTGCCAAGTTCAAGGTAGCTTTCAGGTACATTATCAAAATGACCGGACAAAATTTCAGCAAACTCCTTGCCTGTGCTTGCATCTGAAAAGCCGCTGACAAAAGCTGTTTCTGTGGATATTCCCTCATCCTTTAATTCTTTTGCTTTTAAAATCCCCAAAAGCCCAGCAGCAGATGAATCCGCAACATTGTCACGCATTGTATATCCACTGAAAAACTTTTTCCTTTCCTCCTCCGAGGCAAGCAAAATAGCATCAACAGCCGTTAGTCCATCTTTAATACTAAGTGAACCAATATCCGAAAATATTCCGTCCGGAACTCCACCCAGATTTTGAAGCTCGGTTATTCTGTCCCGATAGTTTTCAAGAAGTCTAATTTCCTCCTGAAAATCCTTAAGCATTGTATCACTATAAACAAGGTCTGTGCCATTTTCACCCAGTCCCAAAAATCTTATCTTTGACGAGCTAAACCATTTATCGTTTCCCTTAAACTTTTCAAAAAGTTGATTTTTAAGTTTTACAAGCTTTTCAATCAAAGCCTGCTGTTCTTTTTCTGCCTCATCAAGGACCTTTTTATTGTAAGCGGCAATTTCCTCCGTGCACTTATACCATGCATCGGTACCCTGCCTTAAATTTTCATCTCTAAACTTCTTCAGCCGGCTGTAATACTCCTGCTCGGTAACAAGCTCAAGTTTCAAAGAATTCTTAAGGTTATCAAGTTTTCTCTGTTGCTGTTTTTTTGCAAGCTTTTCTGCGTTTTTGGTAGCGTTTTTGGTTAAAGACTCAAGCTCAACATACACCTTTTCCATTGCAGTTATTGCATGATACGAATCCTCTTCAAGTCCAACACCTAAACCCTTTGCAACAGCCTTGCCCATATCTTTTCCTAACGTTTCAGGCCCGGCATTATCCATATTTCTTTCAAAATCAAAAGCCATTTTATCTCCTTTCCCGAAAGTTCAAGCTTTAAAACAAAACCCCCAGGCTGTCCGCTATTTTTTGCTGTCCGGAAATTTCATCAAGAGGAAGCCTGTATTTCTTTTTCATCTTCATATAGAAGTTTTTTATATTCTTGTCCTTTATTGACGAAACATCCACACTTCTGTATCCAATCACCTTGGCAAACCGGCAATTTTCATCAAGACAGCAAAGCAATGTCTTAAACTTCCACCAATGCATGGTCTCTGTCGTAAGGTCAATCCCAAATTCGCTTAAAAACGAAGCCCATATATGGTCAAAATCCCGCACAAGGTCATACAAAGGCACTGCTGTATCCAGATTATTTTCCTCACTTGTCTCCGACTTTTCTATTCCTCCCGAATAAAACCAAAGAATTTTACGCACAGCCTCAATGGGGTCTGGAGGCAAAACGGGATAAGCAAGGACAAGAATTTCAGCCAGTCGCATTTCATCACTCTTTGACCTGTCAAAAAAAATATGCTCAATCTCTATCCAAACCGAAAAATCTGTATTTACTGCATAATCTTTTCCACCAATAGCGACCTCGCTACACGGCTTTAATAATCTTTTTACCATATAATCCCGTTGCTCCTTTTTACTTGTTTTCCTGTTTCAGTTTACGTTTCTGTGCCTCATATACCTTCCTTATTTTCATTGCCACATAACAAAGCAGGTCTGCAAGGTCATCAAGCTGTTGAGGTCTTTCTTTAAAAATTTCATCCACTATACCCTTGCCTAAAAGTTTTTCAATACTTTCTTTGAAAAATATGCATATTTCATGTTCTGACACACAAGCCTCCTGTTTTCCTGCCTTTATAAGCTCCAGCCTGCGTCGCGCTTCGCAAAGTATTTCATTGCAAATCTGTGCTGTTTTGTCATTCACTGACAATGAAACAGGTTGTCCACACATATTCAGCTCTGCCCGTAATTCCTTAAACTCTAAACTTTCTGTCATCTAAGATTAGGCCTCCATAAAGCTGCAGGTCTGCCATTCATCATCAGATACGGCAGTTCCTTCAATTTTCTCACCTTTAACCTTAAACGTACCGCTGTATTTGTATAGGTCCGTTCCACTTCCCTCGGTTTCAGCAATAACAGCAAAATCACGCTTAATTGCTGTTTTTTCCTCGCTTTCCAAATCAACCATAATTATAGGTCTTACGGCATCTGCACCTATAGCCTCATTGTTAAATATTTTTCCAATATCGTCATGAACAGCATCATTAAGAAATCTGTCAAAGCCAAAGGTTATTGACGGGTTGTATCCCACAACATCTGTCTGTTCAAATTCCTCATCCACATACTGCCTTGAATATTCCCTGGGGTTTTTTGATGTTGTAATTTCATCAAAGCCTTTCATACGGTGATATATATACGTCACCGCATCACCATCAGTCTGCGGAACCCCATAAAACGCAAGCTTTTTACATCTTTTTACTACTGCTGACATAGCTCTCATCCTTTCGATTTAATAACCTGAATCAGGCAATGCCCAAGACAATTTTAATTCTCTACTGTCCGCAAAGCATTGCCCGTTTCAAAATTTAACTTAAATATATTAACTCAATTTTCGCTTCATACCTTGCACTGTTTCTGTCTGTTTTGGTTACTTCAAAACATTTTGCAACTCCGACAGACACCGACTTTCTGGCATCCTCAATCACCGGCAGATTACCATTGAGATTTTGCTCCTCAATCCACTTTTCTATCAGACCGAACTCATTTGCAATCATTGTTTGCTCACTTATATCCGGGCAAAAATGTCTGCGTATAACCAACCTGAATAATGCCGACTTCAAAACCCCACCATCAGCATAGCGTCGTATAACCTGACGTTTACCCTCCGGCTCAAGCATAATCGCCTTGTCGGTGTAACCAAGATAATTCACATTTATCTCCTTCTTTTCCAGAAACGGACACAAAGAAAGAAATTCAATTATTTCGTTTATCATTTTCTCACCCTACCGATTACCTGTATATGTATTCGGTCCTGATATGCCAATGCGGACTGCTTCCAAAATCATTTTTTGTTACCGCAGAAATTCTGTGACATTCCGATATTTTGACACATCCTGTTTCGGCTCTGCCAAAAAAAAGAAAGTCACCCACACTTATCTCTGCAATATGATTCAGTTCAATTCTTACATCAAACCTGTCATCCCGAAAGACCTCGGTTCCGTCATTTTTTAACCGCCTTTCGCAGTACACCCATGCAGGAACAGTTGCCTTAAGAATAAGCCCCGAAACATTTTGTCCGGCTGAAAAAACTGTTACAACCTGGTTAGTTGTCAATTACTCCACCCCCGCATACAGCAGTCCGCTTTTTCCAAGATACACCGATGCAATATCAAAAAGCTGTTTTCTCACAGACGGCCGCTCTGTAAATGATACCGAATATCCGTCTGTATTTTCACTTTTTATTCCACCCTGTTTCTGCTCGGTAAAAATTCTTTCCGCAATAGTACATATACAGTCCATTACCCTTTCCTCGCAGTTTGATGGAATATCCGAATTACAAATGCTTTCCAGATACTTTTTTGCATAATTTCTGTATTTCTCAAACTCCTCCACATCAAGAAGCGGCTTTTGACCCATACAATAGCTTCCGTAGTAGTAAGAAAAACTTACATCAATTCTCTGCACTTTTACCACCGCCCGACTTTCTGCCCGAATTTGCGGGTTTTTTCTTTTCGGGCTTTTTCACAATCAATCCTACTGTCCGCATTTCAAGACCCCCATTTCATTCAATACAGATTAAACAGCAGCTTTATGAAGATATATTCCGCTTACCTTGTTCTCATAAACATCCGCAATACCGTATGAACGATAGAAGAACTTCCACGCATCAGCAGTCTGGTTTTCTGCAGGTGTAACCACCTTGCTTACCACATGCTTCTGATACTGAATAGCCGCTGACTTTTCAACAACCATAAAGTTAATATTTTTACCGTTTTCAGCATTCTTTACAAAGTGACCTGCTGTTTCGCCGCTTGAAGCACCGTCATAGAGGTCAATTGCTGTGTAAAATCTGCTTTGCGGAACCTTTACAATCTGTGCAAAGCTGTCAAGCACAGCCTTTGACTTTGTTGTGTCAATATTCATAACACCGTTATAAAGGGTAGGTGTGATAAACAGAATTCTTGTTTCCATAGGCACTTCAGCCTCATCCATTGCATTCTGTGCTGCAATAAGCGCTGCAAGAGTGTCCTCCGGATTTGTAAGGTCTGCTGTCGCTGTGCCGATACCACTTGCCGCTGCATACTGAGCAAAACGGAACGCATCAATTTCAGGTGCAGCCTTAGTACGGATAAACTCTCCTGAAAGCTGACCAAATGCAATACCTGCTGTCTCCTCGTCGTCCATTGCATCAATATTAAACGAACGACCTCTTTCATAGTTAAAAGTAACTGTTTCATTGGTAAGCGTTACATCGCCGCCTACATAACCATTTTCACGGCTGTAATCCGCAAGACCGTCCATTGACATCTTTGGGATAACAATTTCATTTGCATTTGCACCCATCTTCACAAGACGATTATTACCGTCAAGAACAGATGTTACAGAAGCAAGCTTGTAAACTTCATCAAGAACATTGATGTACTTTGAAAATTTTTCAACATTATTCGACATATTTTATTTCTCCTTAAAGTATAAATTATTTAAAGGCCGGCAGACCCATTATCTCACGAACATCGCTGTCGGTAACAGCCCCGCCAAAGCCCATGGTCGATGCAACCGCAATGGGCACATCGTTGTCTAGGACAAAAATATTCTCTCTGTCCTCAATTAAAGTGCTGTAAATTTCAGCATCAGATTTTCCTGCATTTTTCTCCTCCGCAACTGCGTCACGGAACTCAGCAAAAAGTCCGTTTTGTGTATACTTATTTACAAACTCTTTACCCCCTGTAGCAGTATCAAATCTTTTTGCAAGGTCAGCCTCCGCCTTTTCCCGCTCACGGCTTTTCTCATTCTCCTCAATGACTTTTTGCAGCCTGTCAATTTCACTTTTCATTTCCTCTGCCTCACATTGAGAGTTTTCAAATTCCGAAAGCTTGTCATTAATCAAAGCATTCTTGGTTTCTGCTTCTTCAAGGGCCTTTTGAAGCTCCGAAACTAACCCTTTTGCCCTACCTACATCCTGAGAATTTATATCAAGAATTTTCTTCAACTGTTCGTCCGAAATTCCCTCAACAATCCCCCTGATTTCATCTCTTGTCATAGCTATAACTTCCTTTCTTTTTTGCAGAAAAAATTCTGCCATCCTACGGTTTGTTATCGCAGTTTCCCTCTGCATGGATTTTCATAGTTTAACGTCGTTGCGGACCGTCGGAGAGGCAAGCGGTTGTCTATTCAAAAAATATTACATATTTTTCTCATTTTTACCGCTGCCTCTCCTCTTTCATCAAAAAGCAAAGCTTTTTGATGAGTATTGCCGCTTCACCTCCTTCAATCAAAAGCATAGCTTTTGATTGAGTTTTTGCTGCCATCAAGGCTTCTCCTTGAGGAGAGGCTCCGCCACAGGCGGTGGTGAGGTGTTAAGCATACTCCACATTCTTTCTTGCCGTTTCTTCATCTTCACCGAAATACCACATCCTGAATTCCCATGGCTTCATAATTCCGTCGCCAAGCAACAATCTTTTTTCCTCAAACTCTGTCTTTCTGTCTGCTGCAATGCTGTCATCAAACTCAAAGCTGATACTGTACTTGCCCATGGGCGCAAGATTATAAAGCGTACACCAGACATCCATCGCATATACAAGGTCCGAAAGTGCACATCTCAAAGACTTTTGATTGTCGGTAATTGTAGCGTAGCTTCTTTGCTTTGAATTTTTGATTTCCTCAGCAGTTCTGTCACGGCTGTCCATTGCCGAAAGCGTTCCGTAAGCAAATCCGCAATTAAACTCAATTTGTCTGAAAATCTTATCAAGCCCATTAGCAAGCTCACCTTCTCTCAATTCCGGCGACCATTCCTTAAAGAAGTCAACATCATCCACATCAAGGGTTTTATAAAGCCTCTTATCCGGCAGCATAAGCTTTCCGTTCTTATCTCGCTTAAACGCCATACTGTTAGCAATCAATGCCCGCTCTCCACTTTCAAACTCCCACAAAAATCTTTCGTACTGACGGTTTGCGTCTTCAATCAAATTAATTGCATTTGCAAAAACTGAAACCCCCAGCGGTGATGACGGGTCAACAGTATTCGCAACAGCGGGTCTAAAATACCCAAAAAGGGGCTTCTTAACATTTTTTATTGTCAATACTTCCGCCAGTCTCTGCCATTCAGGAATAGTCTCAATCCCGATTTCACGTCCCAATGCCCCTTTGGCACGACTTTTAAACGCTTTGTTTGATATTTCATAATTCCCCTCTGCAAATCTGTGCTGTTCAAGCCTTGTATAAAACTCCCCGTTTTTCGCCATAGTCTGCACAAATACCGCACCGGTAATATTCCCGCAATCATCAAAAGCTGTGGGGTAAAATTCATCCGCCTGAATAAAATCAACCTTTATGTCACCACCTGAAACATAAGGCTTAAGTACAAGTCCCCCCTTGGCACAACCATACTCAACAGGAATACGAATATTATCAATAACATTCTTATAGCTTTTGTTCAAAAAATCTGCCCTGTCGCTTCCGGAAATATTGGATTTAAGCTCTATCGTAACCATTCTTGCCATTTCAAAAGCAAGTGCCGCCGGAAGATGCAAACCATTCCTTTCCTCATACATTTCTTTCCAAAGCCTCATCTCCGCCGCCATTTCAGGGGATATCGCATTATCAGCACCTGTAATGCTTCTGAAACTCTCTTTTTCAAGCATACTCTTCCCTCCTGTAAATATTTTTTTAATTTCTTCAAACATACTCCGCATCCTTTCATCTAAAGAAGTCGTTTTGCACCAACCGTAGCGCAAAAATACCTTATTTCATCCATCGCATGGTCAAATTCCTTAATAACCCTGTCCTCTCCCGAAGCCTCGTCCCAGGCATATGTTCCAAATTCGCGGATTGCATCCTCACAATCCTGATGAATTTTCAGCTTACCACATTGCAAAAGCGTCCCCGTAACACGAATCCCGTCAAGCACAGCATTGTAAGCCTTCCTGACCGTAAACCTCCCGTGCCGTCTTATTGTGGCAATAAAGCTTGCCGCCGACGGGTCAATGATTACAAGCTTGACGGGATAATCTTCTGCAAGGGCTTCAAGCATTTCATAATACTCCTCATCGGTAAGCTGTTTTTTGTTCTGTTTCCCCGAATAATAGCTTTCCTTTATCCTGAACGCCATACAATCATCAAGTCTCCACAATCCCATACTGCACGGGTTTAATGTTCCGTAGTCAATGGATATGTAGTATTCCGCCTGACCCTTTTCTGTCGGAATGGACTTAACAACGTGCAGATTTTTATCAAACATAGGATAAACCAACCCCTCGGCACTGCACCATTCCCCCAGGATGAACCTTCGGTAAAACACTCCCGTATATTCCTTTTTAAGCTCCTCAACATAGTGCTTGTCAAGAAACGTATTATCATCAATCAAAAACTCCATAATGAAAAAATCAAGCTCATCACGTCTGTCTATGTAATTGACCTTAAACCAGTGATTTGGATTATCGGGGTTGGTGGTACCAAAAAGCTTTGCCCCTGGTTCAGAAAGACGCGAAAGCAGCATATTGAAAAAATCCTCAGTAAAAAGTGTAATTTCATCACAATATGCACCCTGAAGTGTCATACCCCTGATTTTGCTTTCCGCCTCACTGTCCGAAACTCCCTCAAGATAAATCTTTCTTCCGTAAAGAACAGCCTCTTTTTTTGATATCGAATATTTAAAATTTCTTTTCCCTGCAAGAACCTCAAGCAGGTCAAGACAGTTTCGTTTAAGGGTTGTCAGCGTTTTAGCTGTCATAATATAGGTCTTGTCAGGCGGCATATTCCTGATCCACACACACCACAGCACAAGACTTATCCAGGTCTTTCCGCTTCGCACCGACCCATGAAGAATATTTATCCTCTTAAGCCCACCCTTTGCAATCTGCATAAGTTGGTTTTGTTTTTTGGTAAGATTTTTATAAATTCGCATCAGTTACCACCCCTCTACACAACATCTTCAAAATCCTCAAAAACCTTGCTGAGAATTCCCTCCGAGTTTTCATCCTTTTCATCACTACCAAACTTGTCAAGAAGTGTCCCAAGCACCGATGCAAGCTGATTAAGTGGGGCATCCTCAATTTTTTCATCCATTTCCTCAAGAATTTTATCCGCAAGCTCGCAAATCTTCTTTTTCTTTGAAAGTATATATTTCCTAACTGCATATTTTTTTGCCATTCGGTATAATCCCTCCACAAATATACAGTATATCAGGACATAACGTACAAAAAGCCCAACTTATCTTATGTTCATTTTTTTCAAATATCTCTCTGCAATCTTTCGTACGCTTTCCTCGGTATTTCTGCCGCCTATTACATAAGCCACCTGTCTCCAGGTCATACACTTTGAATACCTGTAATGAAGCACCTGTCGTACAAGACTGTCATCAATACCATCAATAAAGCCCTTAGCCTTATCACGAAGCCCGGTGCAAGCCCGTATTTTTAACACAAGCTCCTTTTCACGCTTCTTTATCATTTTTTCCTTTCTCTTCTCCCACTCCGTTTCGCCTGTACTTCTGTTCTCTATTTTTAAATTAACAAGTTCCTCAGTATCGTGCATAATCTCCCGATTAAGGTAATAAAGCTGTGTAAGCTCTTTCTTTGTCATTTAATGTCTCTCCTTTTTCTTGTTTTTTATCTTCTTAATTCGCCATACGCCGCTCACAAATATCACCTTGCGATCTTGCTTCGGTTTTTCTTCATAATCTCTGCTCCCGAACTTTTCTGTTTTTAAAATTTCAGGATCTGTAATACTCAATAAATCACACCTTTCAAACGCGCCTTTGTTTCCTTTAGGAAACTTCTGGGCTAAAAAAAATTTTTTTTATTTGTTTGGAATTTAGGTAAAGTTCATCTGAAATTTTTTTAATTTCGTATAATTTGAATTCAGAAAAGCCTGTAAGTTTTAAAAATAATTCAACCCGGCAAATACCTGTTTTTTTTGCTAGCTCCCCTATTGAAACACCCCTTTTCCTCATTACTTCTTTTAACATTTTGATATACATATCCTCACCTCTTTTTTACATTTTACTTAAAATATTACCATTCTTTTCCATATTTGTCAATATATAATTAACATATTTTTACTTTTTTGTCAATTAAAGTTGCATTTATGCCTTTGGTGTGATATAATTAACATCAATATCAAAAAACAGGTGAAAGGACACTATATTATGTCAATAAATATTTATGAGAGACGAAGAGAATTGAATTTAACATTAGAGGATGTTGGCAAGGCTGTAGGCGTCAGCAAAAGCACAGTAAAAAAATGGGAAAGCGGGTTTATAAAAAATATGCGCCGTGACAAAATAATTCTGCTTGCAAAAATTCTTAAGGTGTCACCCATAGATATACTGAAATGCGATGAAAAAAATATCGACTTACCCAAATCGCAACCTGTCTCTAAAGAGCTTGACGAGATATACCGCCTTCTCGCAAACAAACTTAATATCACAACAGATATAGAAAATTCAATGATAATATACACTAAAAAACGTTTCTTTTTTCTTGATATAAGCAATGATTTAATGTCAGAGCTTGCCAAAATAATCTAGATTTGCTATTGTTTTGCCATTATTTTATAAAACACTCGACATTTTCTGATAAATATGATATGATATAAAATATCTTATAAAAAACAAAAGGAGTCCATTATGAGTAACGTAATTATTCTGAATCATAATCTGCTCACTCACAAGCTTACCCTGCTTCGTGACAAAAACACAAATGTAAAAGACTTTAGAAACCTTATCTACGAAATATCAACATTAATAGCCTTTGAAGCTACAAAAAATTTATCCTTGCAGGAAGTCTCTGTTGAAACACCTCTTTGCGAAACAAAGGGAAACACCCTTTGCAAGCAACCTGTACTTGTTCCAATCCTTCGTGCAGGTCTTGGTATGGTTGAACCCTTCCTTAACGTAATCCCTGCTGCAAAAGTAGGACATATCGGCCTTGCCAGAAATCACGAAACACACCTGCCCGAAGAGTATTACTGCAACCTCCCCGATGACATTGCAGACCGCGAGGTTATTGTTCTTGACCCAATGCTTGCAACAGGCGGCAGCGGAAGTGCCGCTGTTGACTTTATAAAAAAACGCGGCGCCAAAAGAATACGCTTTGTTTCCATAATTGCTGCCCCTGAGGGTGTCGAGGTTATGAAAAAAAATCACCCCGATATTGACATTTACGTTGGCGTACAGGATGACCACCTTAACGAAAACGCATATATTGTCCCAGGTCTCGGCGATGCCGGTGACCGCCTTTTCGGAACATTATAAAAAAATCAAAAGGGATGTAAAAAGCACAGCTTTTTACATCCCTTTAATGTTTTGGAGAACAAAGCGGCTTCGCCGCTCGCCGCAGGCGGCGGTCTAAGCAATAACGCTTTGTTTGCCCATGTGCATTTCGGCAAAGCCGAAAATTTTGCACGGGCATAAAATTAGTGTTTTTGTTTAATAGGAAATTACGCAATTTCCTATTAAATAAAAAAATCCCACAGCCATATTGGTTGTGGGATTTTGATAATACAATAATTATCTCTTTGAGAACTGTGGAGCACGACGAGCTGCTTTGAGTCCGTACTTCTTTCTTTCCTTCATTCTGGGGTCACGAGTGAGGTAACCTGCAGTCTTAAGTGTTGCACGGAAAGCTTCTTCATCAACTTCAAGGAGTGCACGTGCAATACCGTGACGGATAGCACCAGCCTGACCTGTAAAGCCACCACCCTTAACATTTACAAGAACATCGAACTTACCGAGTGTACCTGTGAGTTCAAGGGGCTGACGAAGGATTGTCTTAAGAGTTTCAAGACCGAAATAATCGTCAATATCTCTGCCATTGATTGTAATTGTACCGTTGCCGGGAACAAGTCTTACCCTTGCAACAGATTCTTTTCTTCTACCTGTTCCGTAGTACTGAACTTTGTTTGCCATATCTTTCTACCTCCCCTTATATCTCGCCAGTCCACTCAACCGGTGACTGTGCTGCGTGATTGTGGTTTGCATCACTGTAAACCTTGAGCATCTTAAGAGCCTGTCTGCCCAAAGTGTTGTGGGGAAGCATACCTGCAATCGCAAGTTCCATTGCCTTTTCAGGATTCTTATCCATCATATCTCTGTAAGAAACCTCTTTGAGATGACCGATATAACCTGTGTGTCTGTAATACTTCTTCTGATCAAGCTTGTTACCTGTAAGTACAGCATCCTTTGCATTAATAACAATAACATACTCGCCGCAGTTAACATTGGGAGTAAATTCAGGACGATGCTTGCCTCTGAGAATTTCAGCAGCCTTTGCAGCAACGCGGCCGAGAGGCTTGCCTGCAGCATCAAGGATGTACCACTTCTTTTCAAGCTCATTTGCTTTTGCCATATAAGTTGACATTTTTCTACCTCCTGCGATTCTTTCAGACTATGAGCAGATGAACACAAACGAGGTATGTGCATTTGCCCACAGTCTGCAATCTGAAATTAGTACTTGCACAGAAGATTTTCCATGCAGCATTGACCATTATAATATGTTTTTTTTATTTTGTCAACCCCTTTTTTTAAATAATTTAATTTACCTTTAGCAAATGTCGTTTTTTCTTTGTTTTTCTCTCGTATACTCTCTTTTTCTCAAACTTCAAGTCAAAAAAATTTTTTATTTTCTAAGAATTTTACATATATTGAAAAATAATTCCTTATATGATATAATCTTATATATTTCAATTATTAGGAGGACATTTTATGCAATATTTAGAAGACTCAGCAATGACCAACCTTAAGCATATGACGCGTATTGCCTACAACAGCGTATTTACCGTCAGCACAGACGCAACACTGCCACCGGGCCATCGTGAGCTTTTAAACACAGCCTGCATGTGTCTTTTACAAACAAACCGTATTGTTAATCTAGGCGAATTTCTTGCTCATGCAGACGAAGCCTCCTTACAAAAACAATTTCAAAACTTTGAAATTAAAAGCCTTGTAGAAGAAATAACAAATACATTTTATAAAACCCTAATCGGATATGTCCCCATCGACATTAAAATCTCAATTGACCTCGGGGACACAACCTGCATTATGCTTGACAAGTCAAGATTTGAGCTTGCCTTTTTAAATCTGCTTTATTGCAGCTTGAAATGCCGCGACACACTCAAGCCCGCTCCTGTCAAGCTTAATATTTCTGTTACAGAAACCCGCAGCTGCGTCGTATTTCATATAAAAGATAACAGCAAGCTACCGAAGCCTACAAAACAATCATCCGCCTTTTCTTTTTCACGGCCTAACTACTCCATTTTTAATGGCTGGTCGCTTTCATCTCTGCTTTCAATGTCACTTCAGGCAGCACAAATCTTCACCGAGCAAATGGATGGCAATATCGTTCATACAACTCTTAAAACAGGAAACAGATACGACATATATCTCCCCAAACACCGTGAAGGAATGGTCCGTATGCAGTCAATAACAAAATACACACCAAATGAAAGCTATTTCAAAGAAATCTTTTCCGACTTCATGTTAAAAGAAAATCTCGAAAAGGTTGTTGATGCATTTGGCTCTTTCGATGGTGTAAAGTAATGATTATCCCTGGTTTTGTACTTAATATGATAAATCAAATAGAAAATGCCGGTTATGAAGCTTATGTTGTCGGCGGATGCGTGCGTGATAATTTACTTGGTAAACCCCCAAACGACTGGGATATAACCACATCGGCCCTTCCTGGTGAATTAATGCAGATTTTTAACCATGTACCAATAATTCCTACAGGGATCAAACACGGAACTGTAACAGTTCTTACAGAAAAAACGCCGGTAGAAATAACCACATATCGTATTGATGGCGAATATGCCGACAATCGCCACCCCGCAGCTGTTGTTTTTTCACAAAGTATAACAGACGACCTAAGTCGCCGCGATTTTACGGTAAATGCTATGGCATTCAATCCTGCATCAGGCTTGGTAGACCCCTTTGACGGCATATCCGATTTAAAGCAAAAGCTTATTAAATGCGTTGGCAACCCTAAAAAACGCTTTCAGGAAGATGCTCTGCGTATTATGCGTGCGTTGAGATTTTCTGCTGTCCTTGATTTCAAAACAGAGGTTGCAACCAAAAGGGCAATTTTTACTTGCACTCCTTTACTGAAAAACATTGCTGCTGAACGTATTTCAGCAGAGCTTGCCCGGATTATTACCTGCAAAGACCCAACACCCGTTCTGGATGAATTTATGACGGTTTTTGCATGCATTCTCGGGTTTGACATCACAAAAAAAGTCGCTGTATGGAAAAGAAACATAAGCCTTATTCCCCATTGTCCTGCAAACCTGCCTGTTCGTTTAACCATTCTTTTTGATGAGCTTTATGATGATTTTATTGCAATGACCTCTGCTCTTAAAAACCTGAAACTTGACAAAAAAACCCAAAACACAGTCAAGTTTTTATCAAACGAACTTCACGCACAACTTCCCGATAAGGAAATTATGCTTAAAAAGCTTCTTGTCAGAGTCTCACCTGATATATTGATACTCACAGCGCAAGCACAGCTTGCAAGATTTCCTGAAAAATCATTACAACTTCAAAAGATTCTCCAGGCAATTGAAAAAATTCTCAGCGAAAACCAATGTGTTTCGCTGAAACAGCTTGCCGTAAACGGCAACGACCTACAAAAACATTTAGGAATACACGGCAAGAATACCGGCACCACCTTAAATTTTTTGCTTAATGCGGTTATTGAAGAAAAATGCCAAAACTCCTTTGATGAACTTATCAACTATGCAAAAAATAAATGTGCCTACTAATCCACAAAAAAGAAAAACCCCAAAAGCCTTATGCTTCTGGGGTTTTGTGGTACACCATCACGGACTCGAACCGTGGACACCCTGATTAAGAGTCAGGTGCTCTACCAACTGAGCTAATGGTGCGTTTCTCACAACGTTTAATAGTATACACATTTATGTTGAATTTGTCAATACTTTTTTGAAAATTTTTTAAAAAAATTTGGGCAGCAAAAAATTGCTGCCCAAAAACACAAATTTACTTTCTAAATTCCGTCATAACAACCTTGTTCAAACTTCTTTTTCATCGCCTCAACTACAAGGTCTTTATCTTCTTTATATGTAACGCCGTACCATTTTTCGTTTGTTTCAAGAACCTTAACCTGTGCATTGTCTGTCTTTATCATATTGTCAATTACAAAGGGAATAAAAAATTCATCCTTTAACGGATTTTGCATATTGTTTAAAAACTTAATGAAATCCTTTTCAAGATAATCAAATACATCAGGCAAAAGCCCCCACATATTCATTGACACAGTGGAATCAAGGGGTATACCTGAATTCTTGTCAATGGATGTATGTTCGCAAATTCCTTTTAAAATGCCATTATCGGTTTCACAAACACCGCGTGCCACCGTTCCGTTTTCGGTCAAAGTATTGCCAAGCTTAAAACCTACCATACACATACCATCACTATTTTCAAGATAGCCATTTATAATCTTAAAGGACTCCTGTCCGTAATAATCATCAGCATTTATAATGGCAAAGGGAGTATTTACTACCTTTCGCGTGCAGTAAATCGCATGACCTGTACCCCAGGGCTTTGTTCTGTCAGCAGGAGCACAAAAACCTTCGGGAAGCTCATCCATATCCTGAAAAACATATTCGCAATCCACAATTTTTTCAATACGTTGCTTTGTAATATTTTTAAAATCCTCTTCAATATCTCTGCGAATTACAAAAACAACCTTATTAAACCCTGCCTTTACAGCATCAAAAACCGAAAAATCCAGAATAACTTCACCATTTGGTCCGATGGGCTCAATCTGTTTAAGTCCACCAAAGCGGCTGCCCATTCCCGCCGCCATAACCACCAACGTTGTATCCTTGCTCATTTTTCTTCCTCCAAATTAAAGCTTTTTTATAATTATACAATTAAATACCAAAAATGTATTTACACAAAAGTACTTTTTTGTTGCACAATAGTTGGTATCAGCATTAATTTTGCATTTAAAGCTACCATAAAAACCGTTATTTTTGACCTATTTGCCTAATTTTTTTAATTTTTTATAAAAAATGCTTGCAAAAGCAAAAGTATTCTGTTATAATAGTTTGAGTTGAATTAAATTGATATATTTTGCTTAAAATTAGGAGGTGTATATATAATGGCAAAGTGCGAAGTTTGCGGAAAGGAACTTAAGTTTGGAATTAAAGTTTCTCACTCACACCGTCGTTCTAACAGAACATGGAAGCCCAATATCAGAAGAGTTAAGGCAGTTGTTGACGGAACTCCCAAGAGAGTTTATGTTTGCTCAAGATGCTTAAGATCAGGAAAAGTACAGAGAGCTGTTTAATAAACCTCATTAATCACAAACGTATTTAAAAGCCATATGTGCAAGATTTTGCACATATGGCTTTTTTACCTTTATGTACCATTTAACTCTTATCCTCTTTTATTTTGAAGATACTTTTCAATATCCCTCTTAAAAATCTCGGAGCCTTTACAACAACAACCTTCACGAAAAATCCCTCCTCTTATTTTTTTAAGGTTATACAAACTCCTGCCCCGACAAGGCACAATCCCAGCAAGGTGATAAGAACATATCTCGGTATGGAATATGCCAGAAAAAGTCCCGCTCCCATTGCTATAAAAAAGTATCCTGCTGCACAGTTTGAACGTCGGCAGCAGTGTTTTCGCTTTTTAAACATTCAAATCACCCGCCTTTTAATTTCATTATATTCTAACCTCTAATTTTGGTTACCGCATTAAATTGCTCTCAAAAAAATGAACTTTGCTTCTAATACAATCTGCTTATTCTTCTAATTTTAATTGAACAAATTCACCGTTGACAAAGCCTGATTTTGACTATACCCATCTTACCCAAAGTATAACGCATTATATATTTTTTCATTTTAAATTTTAATATTTTAGTAATGCCGAACTATTGTTTTTTAGATTCTGTTGTGGTACAATAATTGTATATAAATTTTAAAGAAAAGATATTTAACGAAAGGAAACCTTTATGAACAGCATAAAATTTCTTCATACCGCAGATTTACACCTTGGCTCATACCGCACAGGTGTAAAATCAGGCAAAAGCGAAATTGAAAATACTTTTTTGCGGATAATTGACCTCTGCAAAACCGAAAAGGTTGACTTTCTATTAATTGCGGGTGACCTTTTTGACACACCCTTTGTTGCCGCTGAGGACGCATCACGTATTATCTCCGCCATCAAGCAGATACCCGACACGATTGTTGCGATTTCTCCAGGCAATCATGACTATGTATGTCCCGGCTCGGTATACCTGAAATACAAATTCCCCGACAACACCATTATTTTCAGTTCTTTTTTGGAATACGCCGACTTCCCCGAAAAAGGTGTCCGACTGTGGGGTGCAGGCTTTACCGACCGATTTGAAAATTTTGCATTACTTAAAAAACCTGATGACCTTAACCCCCAGCTGATAAACCTGTGCGTTTTACACGGCGAAACAGTTACCGACGGTTCATCAAGTCAGTACAATCCCATTACGCCTTCAGCAATTGAAGACTGTGGTTTTGATTATATTGCACTTGGTCATATACATAAACGTTCGGGTATTCAAAAGATGGGCAAAACCCGTTTTGCTTACAGCGGTTGCCCCGACGGAATGGGCTTTGACGAATCCGGAGAGCAAGGTGCCTACCTTGGCACTGTTTCACAGGATATGTGTGATATTGAATATATCCCCACATCATCACGTCAATATATTATCGAAAGCGTAGACATAAGCAGCTGTTCAGATTCCGTTGATGCAGCAGGCATTGTCAAAGAATATATCTGCAACAAATTTGGTGATAATTTTAATAATAATCTTTACAGAATAAGTCTTACAGGCAACATTTCCCCCGACACTTCTGTTTCAGCAATACAAGTACAAACATTGCTTTTAAACAATCTTGATTATATTGAAGTGCTGGATAAAACCGACAGCGATATATCGCAACTGGAAACCCTTAAAAACGAATCCTCCCTGAGAGGAATTTTTGTACAGAAAATGCTTGATAAAATAAATTCAGTACCCAATGAAGAAATCCAAGTCTATAAAAACGCCTTAAGAATCGGTCTTCGGGCATTTGGAAAGAGAGTGAAGCTTGATGATAATTAAACGAATAGAAATTGACGGTTTTGGCAAATTTTCAAAAAGGACCTTTGATTTCGGCTCAGGCTTTAACCTTATCAAAGGTGATAACGAGGACGGAAAAACCACCCTTATGTCCTTTGTCAAGCTGATGTTTTACAGCAGCAGCAGTAAAACCGAAAAGGCAACAGACCTTTTTAAATCATTGCGTAAAAAATACCGTCCCTGGAACGGTGAAAAAATGGCAGGTGCAATTGAGTTTGAATCAGACGGTATGGAATATCGCCTCCAAAAAGAGTTCTTAAAATCTGAAGCCACCGACAAGACCACCATTTTGTGTAAAACTACCGGCGAAACCATATCTATTGAAAATAAGAACGATGCGGGAGAATACTTCTTGGGAATGACCCTTGATGAATTTGAACGCAGTGTGTTTATTGGCAACTCAGGCGGTTTTTCGGCAGATAGCGCCGCTGACAGCCTTGCTATGCGAATTTCAAACCTGTCAGTTTCAGGCGATGAAAACATCTCTCACGAGCAAATTTTAAAGCGTCTTTCCGATGCTTTAGAGGAACTTGTATCAAAAAGTCGCAAAAAGGGCCTGCTTGTAGAAGAAGAAACACACCTGAACGAGCTTTTGCTCGAAAGACAAACCCTTGAACGTCTTGAAAACGACCAACGTGAGCTTCAGCTTGAAATTGCCGGACTTGAAAAGGAAACGCATCAGCTTGAAGATACACTCAATGCCATTTCCGACAGTCAGCGTACAGACTCGGCACGAAAAGAGCTTAATGCATACTACACTCTTCACAACAAGCTTAATCTTTTAAGCACCGTCAAAAAACAACTGGCGGATTATGATGTTTCAGATTTGGCTTTGCGTGAATATATTGAAAAAGCTCAAAACCAAATGAGTGAAATAGAAAAAAGCCTTTCACTTATTCAGGAAGCAACAGCCGCAAGTGCCGCAGCACAAGTAACAGACGATGAATATGCCCGCCTTTCGGCTTTGGACAAAAAGCTTAATGATATAAAAAACGACCTTGAGCTTTTGCAAGGCAGAATAAAAAAGCTCGACGAAGAGCTAACCCAAAAAACAAAAAAGGCTGTAAAATCCGCACGGCTGCTACCCCTTTTACTCTTTACAGCATTTGCAGCAATTGGCGGTATAATGTCTGTGACAGTAAAGCTTTTTTGGATAATTCCGTTTATTCTTGGTTTTTTGTGCCTTGCAACACTTTTACCTACCGCAAAAAAACGGGCAGAATCAACCGTTTCGATTCAGCTTGCAAAACGTGATTTAGAAGCTGCACTTCGTGAACTTTCGGGATTTACCGAGGATATGCTTGACACATCTGTTGAAAGTCTTGAAACTGATTTTAGCTCCCGCTTGGAAAAAACCACCACTGAGCTTTACACCGGTCTGGCAGCTTATGGCTGCAACAATATCGAGATGCTTAAAACCCATTCCGCCTTGGCTCAGGCAGAGGACATAAAGACAGCAAGTGAAAAACTAAATATTCAAAAAGAACAGTTCATCGCATTGGCAAATACAATAAAGCCATGTCCCACATATTCGTCTGCAAAAATTCTTTATGTAGAGCTGTCGGAAAGTTTGAATTCCTTTGAAGCCCTTACCGCCGAAATTGATTCCATCTGTACAGCAACCGGTATCGAGGACAAATCAGCAGAACACGTTGACAAGCAAATAAAGGCATTGGGCGAGCTTATCCAAAACGCTCCTGCTTCGCAAAACACCGACAAGACAACCGTTGATGAGCTTCGCAAAACGCTGAAAGAAAAAAGAGCCCATCTTAGTGAATGTCAAAGCCGTATAACCGTTCCCAAACGCAGCAAAGGCGAGGTTGATGAGATTGTTTCAAAAGCACGAAACCAAATCAACGAGTTTCAAAACCGTTACAATTCACTTAGAATTGCCCTTGACACCATGAACGAGGCAATTCTTGATGCCAACAAGGGTCTTGGCTCAACACTCAGTCAAAAGGTTGGTGAATATTTAAGACAACTCACCAACAACAAATACAAGGACGTTATTGTCCCCCGTGATTTAAGTCTTGAAGCCCGAACCGATGATGCATCAGTTTATCACGAATGGAAATACTTAAGTTCTGCCGCAATTGACAGAGTATATCTTGCACTCAGGCTTGCAGTTACCGACATTCTCGCCAAAGACAAAGAACCTCTTGCTCTCTTTTTGGATGATATACTTGCTCAATATGACGATAACAGCATAGACCTTGCCCTTGAATTTTTGAATGACTATCTCAAAACCTCGGGTTCTGTGTCACAGACTATGTTTTTTACCTGTCATAACCATATTGCCGACCGTGCAAAAAACATTTTTAATAACATAAACGAAATCTCACTTTAATCCGTATCTTTGCATATAATAACAGAAAGAAGGACAAACAAAATGGCAATGACCATAACTTACGAATTTGAAGGCTCACTTTATCTTAACCTTACAAACCGTTGCAGCAATGATTGTATTTTTTGTCTTCGTAATAACCACGACGATGTAAACGGCAAGGACAATCTGTGGCTTGACCGCGAGCCAACCCTTGACGAAATCAAGGCAAGCTTTAAAAGCCGGGATATGTCAAATTATAAAAACGTTGTATTTTGTGGCTATGGCGAGCCTCTTATGCGATTTGAAACCTGTATAGAGACCGCAAAATGGCTAAAGGAGACCTATCCCCATATAAAAATCCGCATCAACACCAATGGTCAGGCAAATCTGATTGAAAAACGTGATGTTACTCCCCTTATGAAAGGTCTTGTAGACTCTGTTTCAATCAGCCTCAACGCCCCTACTGCAAAACAGTACGACGTGCTTTGCAAAAGCTGTTTTGGCGAAGCTGCTTTTTCGGGCCTTTTAGACTTTGCAAAAAAAGCAACCGAATTTGTCCCCGATGTAATATTATCAGTTGTTGACAAGGATTTGACCCCTGAAGAAATCGAAGAATGTCGCCGTCTTGCCAAAACCTGCGGGGCAAACTTCAGAATAAGAGAATATATAAATTAAGGAGCAGCTATGCAAAAACCGGAACTTGAAATTAAACCCGTCACGCTTTTGGACAAACCCATTTTGGACAACTACTTTTCACAATATGGCGGTTTTAATTCTGAATTTACCTTTACAAATATGTTTATGTGGCAAAAAAGCTACAATATCCGCTACGCCATAACAAACGATATGCTGTGCATTTTTTCACAGCACGGAGACGGAGCTGAAACTGTCAATATCCCCATAGGCAACGGAGATATGAAGGCTGCCATCTCAACTCTTTTGAATTATTTTAAGAATATGAATCAGCCGCCTCTGATACGACTTTATAAAGAAGAAGAAAAAGCCTTGCTTAACACTATCTTTCCAAGCACCTTTATTTTTACCGAGGACAGAAACTCCTTTGACTATGTATATAATGTTCAGGATTTAATTGATTTACCCGGCAGCCGTTACCATGCAAAACGCAATCACATCAACCGTCTGCTTTCACATCACAGTTTCGAATACAAGCGTATTGATGAAAACTTAAAGAAACCCTGCTTTGACTTGTTTGTAAACTGGTGCGAAAGCAAACGCGATACTGTACCCGGTATTGAAGAACAGTACGAGGCAGTAAAACGTCTTTTTGACAATATGGACGACCTTGGCATCACAGGGGGCTGTATCACAATTGATAAACAGGTGGTGGCATTTTCCTTTGGCGAAGTCCTTAATGCCGAAAATTCAATTGCAGTAATCCATCTCGAACACGCAGATACAAACATTCAAGGTAGCTTTCCCTTAATCAACCAACAGTTTTTAGAAAACGAGTGGTCGTCCTTTGAGCTTGTCAACCGCGAAGAGGATATGGGTCTTGAAGGCTTACGTCGTGCAAAAAAATCCTATCATCCATGTATGATGGTCAAGAAATATATTGCCTCTGTAATTTAAAATCGGAATAAAACAAAGCAGCTACGCCGCTCGCCGCAGTCGGCGGCCGAAGCAATTACGCTTTGTTTGCCCATGTGCATTTCGCCAAAGGCGAAAATTTTGCACGGGCATCAAATTAATGTTTTTATATAACAGGAAATTACACAATTTTCTGTTATATAAAAACACACCCTTTAATATTATGTAGTATGGACAACTACTAAAAAGGGTGTGATTTTTTTATGATGTTCGACAGCAGCTCAATTTTTGCCTATGCAATCGGACTTGTATTAATTTTTGTACTATGCCGTATTTTTATAAAGCCAATTAAATGGATGCTGCGTCTGCTTGTCAATGCCGCAATCGGCGGCTTGTTCCTTGCTGCAGTAAATTTTGCAGGCGGCTTTGCCGGAATCACCGTGGTAATAAGCCCTCTTTCTGCCCTTCTTGCAGGACTTTTAGGTGTACCTGGAGTTTTGCTTGTTATACTACTCCAATACCTCGCTTAAAGCGTCATAAACCCCAGATTTATTCAGCAGAAATACTTTCCTTAAGTTGCTCTACCGAGCTTTCCAAGCTCTCCATCGCCTCACCAAAGGCACCCCAGTCACTTTCACCGGTAGCCTTTTTAACCTTTTCAAACTCCTCTACAACCCGTTGTGCAACCGAATTATAGCTCGGAAGTTCTTCCTCTGCATCGTTTTGCCCGTCATCAACACCGACAATGCTCTGGCTTTCAGGTGCTCTTTCACCAAACAAGGCATAAAGTGCCTTGTCCAGGGTTGCCTCCATAACAATCTTTTCGTCATAAGCAACCACAACCTGTTTAAGCTCAGGCAATGTGGTCTTGTTGCTTGAAGTAATATAAATCGGCTCAACATAAAGCACCGAATCTTCAATTGGCACAACAATCATATTACCGCGGATAACCTTTGAACCACCCTGGCTCCACAAGTTAAGCTCCTTTGAGATATTCATATCCGCATTAATGCGGTTTTCAACCTGCATAGGTCCATAAATATTTATATCCTTGGGGAATTTGTATATCTGAAGCTTTCCATAATTTTCCCATTCATTCCGCACAGCAAGCCAAGCAACCATATTATCCTTATTTGCAAGAGTATAGGAAATGGTAAGCAAAAGTTCCTCCTCATCAGAGCCTTCAAGACGCATCATATTGTAATACGGTGCAATTTCATGCTCATCTGTTGTCGTTCCGTAACGTTCTTTCGCAATAACCCAGCTGTCATTTTTATTGTAAAATACAGTGGGATTTGAAATGTGATATTTTCCATAAACCCGTGCCTGAATGTCAAATAAAAATTCAGGATACTTTATATGCTCCTTTATATCATCAGGAATATCCCCTTTTCCAAACAAATCAGGATAAATGCTTGCATAAGCCTTGGCAATAGGGTCATCTTTGTCCGCTATATAAAAGCTGACTTCACCGCTGTACGCATCAACAATTGCTTTGACTGAGTTTCGTATATAGTTAAAATCCCCCGAGCTTTGCGAATATGGATAACGATTTGTTGCAGTATAAGCATCAACCACCCATTTAAGTCCGCCATTTTTATCAATCACCATATATGGGTCATTGTCATAACTGAAAAACGGTGCAACCTTTTGAAGTCTTTTAACAATATTGCGATTTATCAGAATTCTGCTGTTGCTTGAAACCAAATCTGATACCAGCAATCTTACATCACCATACTTTGCGGCAAAAACTGCACGCATAAGCGGGGTTAACCTGACACCGCCGCTTCCGTCATAGGAAAATTCAATATCCTCCTGATTTTCAGAATAGTCAAGCTCCTTATACTTTTCATTTCCGACAACAACATAATCATCAGTAAGCTCACCGTAATAAATTCGGGGTTGCTTAATCTCATCTATTCCCTCCGCAGACTTAGGTGGTATATCCTTAATCAAAAACTCAGGCTGTCCCTGTCCTGTCACGCGATTGATTGCGTTCATTGTTACACCAAAGCCGTGAGTGTAACGAAGAGTACGGTTTATATAGGTGTCAGCACTGTCGCTGAGATTTTCCTTGGTTATTTCACGGGGTGTTATTGCAACCGCGGTCTTTTTTCCGTTAATTTCATACGGAACAATATCCGTCTCATTAAATTTATAATAGTTTCGTATTCCTTGAATCTGGTTCAAAACTGTAAGATTTGCAGACAAATCCAAAATCCTTATGTTATCTGTTATCTCGGTATGGTTCCTTAAATCCTCCACATCAAGATTGTCTTTAACATCGTACACAACCTCTGAAATTTGGTCAATGCCATATGCCGCCTGAGTATATTCAATATTATTTGAGATATTTTCGCTTTCTTTAATTACCTCATTGGGTGCAACAAGCACGTTCTGTACAACAAAAGCCACCACGGCCGTAACAAGAACAAATACAGGATATATCAAAGCTGTCTTTACTGCCGCCTTACCCTTTCCCTTTGCCGCAAAGAACAAAAACACCGCAGTAAGTATAATTATCAAAACAGGAACAATCCTGTAAAAACCAAGCCAGATTGTCCTTGCAGTAAAGCCGGCACCCTGAAGGTCACCAAAACTTCCGTAAAGAATGCTTTCCGCCTTTAAGATGTATGTTATACAGTTTATTGCAAGAAGAACAACCACATTAACAATGTTATGTGCAGCAATCCTTTTAAATTTAAAGAATTCCTTTGACGAATAACCGCCAAAGGCTGTACCCAAAAACCAATATGCAGCAAATACAAATGCTGTCACAAAAAGCCACAAGCCAAAACCTGCATCTGTTACAGCTTCAAGAAACGGTCTTTGAAAAACATAATAACCAATATCCTTGCCAAATATCGGGTCAACTTTGCCAAACTCCTGAGCGTTGCCAAACATAAGTAGCTTTTCCCAAAGAGACGTGCTGACAATTCCACTTAATATAAACGCCGAGGCAATACTTAAAACTGCTGAAACCCAAAGCCTGTCAAAGATAAATCTTTCAACATTCAAAACAGCAAGGTTTCGTCTTAAAAAAATTATACTGACAAAAACCGCCATAAAAAGCACAGCAAACACGCTTGCCTGAACAAGGCTTTTCATTATTAGATTTTTAATAAAAATTGAAGTAAAAGCTTCGCCAACTTCCTTTACTTCAATATATTCAAAATACAAGCCAAAACCTGCACCCGCTGCAAATAAAGCTATTATGCCTGCCAAAATCAATAAAAACTTTTTAGAAAGACCCTTTGAGGCATCGTTTTTATTTACAAATCCCTTTGCATCAATCACAGCAAACACTCCTTCCTATTCCTCGTCAAGGATTGCATCAACAAATTCTTTTGCACTAAATTCACCTATGTCTGAAACTCCCTCACCAAGGCCAATAAGCTTTACAGGTATGTCATATTCATTCTTAATTGCAAATACAATACCGCCCTTTGCTGTTCCGTCAAGCTTTGTCAGCACAATACCCGTAATATCCGCAGCCTCTTTAAACTGCTTCGCCTGATACACCGCATTCTGACCGGTGGTTGCGTCAAGAACCAAAAGCACCTCTCTCGAAGACCCTGGAAGCTCTTTTTCTAAAATACGATATATCTTTTTAAGCTCATCCATGAGATTTTTTTTGTTATGAAGACGACCGGCAGTATCACAAAGCAGAATGTCCGCTCCTCGTTTTTTGGCAGCACCAATTGCATCATATATAACAGCTGCCGGATCCGAACCCTCCTGTTGCTTCACAATTTCCGCATCTGCACGGTCAGCCCATACCTCAAGCTGTTCAATTGCCGCCGCA
Source organism: Clostridia bacterium (assembly GCA_045645805.1). Taxonomy (GTDB): domain Bacteria; phylum Bacillota; class Clostridia; order Monoglobales; family Monoglobaceae; genus SIG440. The sequence continues at coordinate 35,906 of JAZRJL010000076.1, forward strand.
CGGAATGTATCTGCCGCCGCAATAACAACCTTCTTGCCCTGCTGACCAAAATTATATGCCATCTTTCCGATAGAGGTTGTTTTGCCTACACCGTTTACACCGATTACCATAATAACCGCAGGACTTCCTGAAACTTTAAGGTCATTATCCCCCTCTGACAATATATCCACAAGAATTTGCTTTAATTCATCTTTCAGCAAATTGCTGTCGGTAATTTTCTTGTCTTTTGCATTTTGCCTTAGCTTTTCAATTATCTCACATGAGGTATTTACCCCCAAATCCGCCATAATCAAAGCTTCCTCAAGTTCTTCAAGCAAATCCTCATCAACTGTCCTAAAGGCTTTTATTACATCTTCAATCTTTGAGCTTACCGATTCCTTTGTTTTTGCAAGGCTGTTTTTAAGCTTATCAAATAATCCCATTTCAGATTTTCCTTTCAAACTAATTACAGGAGCAGAAAAATGGATTGGAATGGACAAACGCCATCCCGAAGGCGTACTTCGTCGCAGTTTCTGTAGTTCTGTTCGCAGTCGAAAATTTCTACTGCTCACATACTTTCGAACTGCTCCTCTTCCCCAAAAAGGTACCCCTTTTGGGGGAGAAAGGAAAAACCGTCTGTCAAGTGCTGGTTTTCCTTTAAGGAAAACCGAATAAAAAGACGAGTTTTGACGCGGTCGAGCGGTGACGTTTGTTCATAGCCAAAAGGTTTTTTTCAATCTTTTGGCGATCCAAACAATTTTTGCCCCTGTAAAATTTATTTTTCTGTTACTTCGTCTATATTTAATGACAACAATTTTGAAACACCCTTTTCCTGCATGGTTACACCATAAAGGATATTTGCCGCCTCCATTGTGCCACGACGGTGTGTAACCACTATGAACTGGGTCTTGCCACAATACTTTTTCAGATAATCAGCATATCTGTAAACATTTACATCGTCAAGCGCTGCCTCAATCTCGTCTAAGATACAAAACGGAGTGGGTCTGCCTTTAAGAATGGCAAACAGCAACGCAATTGCTGTGAACGCCCTTTCTCCACCTGAAAGAAGAGTAAGACTCTGCAACTTTTTGCCGGGTGGCTGTGCCTCAATCTCAACACCTGACTCTAAAACGTCATCAGGGTCAGCAAGGCTAAGTGTTGCCTGACCACCGCCAAACAATTCACGAAATACAGCATTAAAGTTTTTGCTTATCTGGGCAAACTGCTCAGCAAATTGCTGTTTCATTATACAAAGCATCTCATCAATTATGCTTTCAAGCTCACCCTTTGCCTTTTCAAGGTCCTGTGTCTGCTCGGTAAGGAAATCAAACCTCTCCTTAACATTTTTATATTCCTCAATGGCATCAATATTAATGTTGCCCAGACTCTTTATTTTTGATTTAAGCTCCGATATCCTGCGATTTGCCTCGGTAAGATTTATGTTCTCATCGGTCCGAACCTTCAACGCCTCTGTATAGGTAAGCTCATATTCTTCCCAAAGATGCGAGAAAATTCCGTCAAGGTCACCTTCAAGCTTTTGAAGCTTTGTCTCGGCCTTAACCTTTTGCTGTCCAAGCGAAAACAGCTTATCTCGGGTATCCTTTACACCCTCCTGAAGACTTCGGATTTTGCTGTCCGCTTCCTTTCTCAGCTGCAACAACTCTTCAATACGCTTATCCATATCAACAGATTCAGCACTTAACATATTAAGGCTCTTCTTAGTGTCCTCAATCTCGCTGTTTATCTCTGAGATTTTGGCACTGAAGCCGTCTACCTGTCTCCGCTTTTCGGCAATCTCATCAAGAATTTCATTCTTCTCAGCGGTTACATTTGAAATCCTTTCCTCCTGAATTTCAATATCCTTTTTCTGCGAAGTCTCCTTAATGGTGATTTCAAGTATATTTTCCTGAATAGACTGAACCCTTGCAATAATCGACTCTGTTTCGCCCTCTTTACCTGATGCATCAGCACGAAGCATGTTTATTTCCTTTTCAAGCTCCTCAATACGGCTTTCACAAAGGGCAATATCCTCGTTTATCTCTTTTGTTCTTGCCACAACCGTTGAAATATCCTGAAGAAGCATATTTCGTCTTTCCTCTGCCTCAAAGAGATACTTGTCACTATGCTCACATTCAGCCTTAAGTCTGATATATTCTTCATTCTTTTCAGAGAGCTGCTTCTTTGCAAGCTCGGCTTCCTCCAAAAGCTTGGCAAAGCTTTCAGAATTCTCAGCAATTTCTTTATCAGTTTCCTGAAGCTGTGCTTTAAGCGCCCCAATTTCTTCGGTAAGGGCATCAATTTCAGCCTTGCGGGACAAAAATCCCGAATTTTTACCCGTACTTCCGCCACTCATGGCACCGCCCGGCTGCATAACCTCACCCTCAAGGGTGACTATTCTGAACTTATGGTTGCATTTTGACGCCATTTTAATAGCATTGTCAATATTATCCACAACAACCGTTGCTCCAAGAGTGTTTCCGATAATCCCCTCATAAAGTCTGTCATATTCAACTATATCCTTTGCAACAGCTATGTAACCTTGCATCTTTTCTGCCGCAGATGAATCAAATTCTCTGGACTTCACGGTAGAAACCGGCATAAATGTCGCCCTGCCCTGACGGCTTTCCTTAAGATATCTTATTGCCGCCTTTGCATCCTGCTCGTCACCGGTAACTATATTCTGACTTACGGTAAGCAGTGCAGTCTCAACAGCAGTAACATACTTTTTATCGGTGCTAACAAGCTTTGAAAGGGGACCATAAATCTTAAACCCTTTAAGACTTCCGCTTGTATGAGCCGTCATAACCGCCTTGACACTGCGGCTGTAACCGTCAAAATCATTCTCCATATCTTCAAGAACACTTTTTTTCGATGTATCCCGGCTAAGCTGTGACAAAGCAGTATTCTTCTTTTCATTAAGCCTTGCTGCCACCTCGGATGCCTCACGACACTTTTCGTCTGCAAATTCGGCTTTTTTACGAATTTCTTCTAGCTGAATTTCGGTTTCTGCAAGCTTTTCGTTAATACTATTGTTGTTCTCGGCAAGCCTTTCATAGTCGTCTTTTTGCTTTAAAAGCTCACTTTCAGCATTTATGCGTTCGTTATTAAAGCTTTCAATAAGAATGTTGTAATTGACAATTTTGCCGTTTTGCGAACCTATCTCCGATGTTTTTTCTATAATTAAACTCTTAAGGTTTTCAACATTCTCATTTTCAGCCTCAAGTAACGAATTTTCCTTTTCAAGCTCCGCTTCCAATGCCGCCTTGCGGTCACCGATTTCCTTTGCGGCAGCTTTGTGGGTTTCAAGTACACCGTTATATTCCTCAAGCAAATCGTCAAGCTGACTCATTCCACGCTGGCTCTTTTCAATTTCAGCCTCAATACGTCCAACATTTTCTTTAAAATGCTCTATATTTGCAAGAGACAAATTAATTTGATTTGTACCCTCTGACGCCCTTTCAGTTGCCTGCTTCTGGCTTTCACGAAGAGCCTCGGTTTCTTCATCATATGCCGAAATATCCCCATAAAGGCCGTTTACTGCATTTTCGGTCTCCTCGGTGTCCTTTTGAAGAGTCAAAATGCTTTCCGAAACCGCATTATATTCCTCCTTTGCAGTTTCCAAATCCTTTTTATTTTTCTCAATTGATACAACCGCCGCATTAACCTCAATTTCTTTAAGTTCATCACGAAGGTTAAGATATTTCTTTGCCTTCTCGGACTGATTCTTTAGCGGCTCAATCTGCGACGAAAGCTCAATCATAATATCATTTACACGGGTCAAATTTTCATTGGTGCGTTCAAGCTTTTTCTCCGCTTCATTCTTGCGGTACTTGTACTTTGTAATTCCTGCCGCTTCTTCAAAAATACGACGTCTGTCCTCGGACTTGTTACTCAAAATCTCATCAATCTTGCCCTGGCCGACAATGGAGTATCCCTCTCTGCCAAGACCCGTATCCATAAACAACTCGTGAATATCCTTAAGTCTGCAAGCATTTCGGTTTATAAAATATTCACCCTCGCCGCTGCGATATACACGTCGTGTAACAGTAACCTCTTCATAATCAAGTGGAAAAAGCCGCGTTGAATTATCAAGCACAAGCGAAACCTCGGCAAAACCCTGAGGTTTTCTGACCTCAGTACCCGAAAATATAACATCCTCCATACGGCTTCCGCGAAGTGATTTGACGCTCTGCTCGCCCATAACCCATCTGATGGCATCAGAAATATTGCTCTTGCCCGAACCGTTTGGTCCAACAATAGCCGTAATACCCGGATTAAAATTCAGATATATCTTATCAGCAAAGGATTTAAAGCCCTGCATTTCAACGCTTTTAAGATACAAACCATTACCTCCTTTAAGCCGAGGGGAGTCGAACCCCATAAGCCTTAAACCAAAAGGGCGAAACCGTATGAAACAATTCTGCCACTATGCAGCCCCGCATACGATTTCCCCATAAGGTTTAAATCTATTCTTTCAATTCGTCGGGAACCTCACCAATTTCTTCGGTCTTTCCCTTTTTAAGAACCTTTACATCCTTGGCATCAAGGAACTTAAAGCTGGGTTCCTCAGCCGAGCCAAAGCGAACCTTTATAAGCCCTTTCAGCACAAAGGTATCACAAACAACGCCACGCTCACCATCATACTCAACCAAAGCACCCTTGCCCGGAACCTTTTTGAGCAAATCCTCATAAGCAACCTGCTCGTACTGAAGACAGCACATAAGTCTGCCACAAATGCCCGAAATTTTTGTCGGATTAAGGGAAAGTCCCTGATCCTTTGCCATACGTATTGATACGGGATGAAAATCACTTAAAAATGTAGAACAACAAAGCGGTCTGCCGCAACCGCCCAAAGCACCAAGGGTCTTTGCCTCGTCACGGACACCCATCTGCCGAAGCTCAATACGTGTCTTGAATATTCCAGCAAGACTTTTTACAAGTTCACGAAAGTCAACTCTGCCGTCTGCTGTAAAGTAAAACAGAATCTTACTTCCATCAAAGGTGTACTCGGTACTGATAAGCTTCATTTCAAGCTTATGCTCACGAATTTGCTGAAGGGCAATGTCAAATGCTTCTTTTTCCTTTTTCTTATTCTTTTCAAGCCTTTCATAATCCGCAGGGGTAGCCGGACGGATTATAGGCTTAAGCGGTGCAACGATTTCAGAATCATCAATCTCCCGATTAGGTGCTGCAACAAAGCCAAATTCCGTACCCCGTGCGGTTTCCACAATCACTCCGTCGCCGCTTTTAAGTTTAAAGCCCTTGGGGTCAAAATAATACAGCTTTCCGGCTTTATTAAATTTTATTCCTATAACCTCTGTCATTTATTGCCTCCCACAATTCCAAGCTAAGGCATTGAACACTCAAAGCATAGCTTATGTTCTTTGAAAAATATTCTCTGTATTTAAGTAGTATCTCAAGCAGCCTAAGGGGTGTCTTGTCAGAAACCGAGGCTGCAAGCTTGTTAATAATCGTTTTTTTATCGGAATTTACAATTTTTTCGCCCATTTTGGTCTTTTTGATGTACATTAAATCACAAAAAACCGATTGCATAACGTCCATTATAAATTCCTGCTCATCCTTGTTGTTTTTTAAAACCAAAACAAGGTCGTATATACTTTTTCTTCTGCCCTCCGAAAGTGCCGCAATACTGTTTACAAGCTCACTCCGAAGCTCTGCCGCATCGGTATTTTCCAAAAGTTCTTTCGCCTTACCTATGCTTCCCTGACACATCTTTGCGGCAAGGTCAATCCTGTCTGTATCATCAAAATCACAATCCTTTACAAGATATTCCCTGATCAGGGCCTCATCAAGGGGATAGAATTTCAAAACAGGAGCTCTTGACAAAATTGTAGGCAAAAAGCTGTTTGAATTTTCAGCAAGCAAAATCATAGTACAGTATGCCGGTGGCTCTTCAAGAACCTTAAGCAAACTATTCTGGGCAAAAACATTCATTGTATCCGATTTAGGGATTATATAAATTTTTCGTTCTGAGGCGTAGGGCTTGATATAAACATCACGTTTCATATTGCGAATTGTATCCACAAGTATATCGGCGGACTTTTTGGACTTGTCATAAAGCTGATTGGTAACCACCACCATATCTGGATGGTTGTCCGACATGCATTGACTGCAGCTTTTGCAAACTCCGCAAGCATCACCGTTTTGGGAATTTTCGCACAAAAGCAGACTTGCAAAAGCCTTTGCCATTGAAAGCTTCCCCACTCCTTCAGGGCCTTCAAAAATATAGGCATGTCCCACTCTGCCGGATTTCACGCCGGAAGTAAGAACCTCTTTTATTCTATTATGCCCGATTATTTCAGAAAACCGCACGTTTTCACCAATCCTTAAAATTTAATTTTTTCTCTGATATATTCTACAAGGTCATCAATCTTAACTCTTTCCTGAGCCATGGTATCACGGTCACGAACTGTAACAGCACCATCTTCCTCCGAATCAAAGTCATAGGTAATGCAGAATGGTGTACCTATCTCATCCTGACGGCGATAACGCTTACCGATACTTCCTGCTTCGTCATATTCGCACATAAACTCAGCTGCAAGCTTTGAATAAACCTCGCCGGCACCCTCAGCCAACTTCTTTGAAAGGGGCAGAATTGCCGCCTTAACAGGTGCAAGTGCAGGATGGAATCTCATAACTGTACGGATATCGTTCTTTTCCGCATCCACAACTTCCTCATCATAAGCCTCGCAAAGGAATGCAAGTGTCACACGGTCTGCACCAAGTGATGGTTCAACGCAGTAAGGAATATACTTCTCGTTTGTTTCAGGGTCGTTGTATTCAAACTTCTCGCCACTGTGATTTGCGTGCTGCTTAAGGTCAAAATCTGTTCTGTCAGCAATGCCCCAAAGCTCGCCCCAACCAAAGGGGAACATAAATTCAATATCGGTTGTACCCTTGCTGTAATGTGAAAGCTCTTCCTTTTCGTGGTCACGCATCTTGATATTTTCCTCAGCAACACCAAGTGAAAGTAACCAGTTTTTGCAGAAATCCTTCCAGTAAGCAAACCATTCAAGGTCTGTACCGGGCTTGCAGAAGAACTCAAGCTCCATCTGCTCAAACTCACGGGTTCTGAAAGTGAAGTTTCCGGGAGTAATTTCGTTTCTGAACGACTTACCCACCTGACCGATACCAAAGGGAACCTTCTTTCTTGATGTTCTCTGAACATTCTTGAAGTTTACAAAAATTCCCTGTGCAGTTTCAGGTCTTAAATAAATCTCACTTGAACTATCCTCGGTAACGCCCTGGAAGGTCTTGAACATAAGATTGAACTTTCTTATATCAGTAAAGTTGTGCTTTCCACAATTAGGGCACTTAAGGTCCTGCTCGTTAATGAAAGCAAGCATTTTTTCGTCTGACCAGCCGTCAGCTGATACGCCTGCAGCATCTTCAATAAGCTTGTCCGCTCTGAAACGTGTCTTACATTCCTTACAATCCATAAGAGGGTCTGAAAATCCGCCAACGTGACCTGATGCAACCCAGGTCTGGGGGTTCATAAGAATTGCAGCATCAAGACCTACATTATATGGACTTTCCTGAATAAACTTTTTCCACCATGCACGCTTTACGTTGTTTTTAAGCTCAACCCCCAAAGGACCGTAATCCCATGTGTTTGCCAAGCCTCCGTATATTTCAGAACCGGGATAAACAAATCCGCGGCCCTTACAAAGTGCAACTACCTTTTCCATTGTTTTTTCTGTGTTTTTCATTTTATCACTCAGCCTTTCTTTAAGACAATTTTAACTTTTGTAATTGAAAAAGCAAATTTTACCCATTGTATAAAATTATACAGTATAAAGTATATCACATCTTTTCAAAATCTGCAAGGTTTTTTAACTCAATTTTATATTTTTCTTAACAATTCCAATCCCATAATAACATCACTACAAAAAACAGTCGTTTTTACCCATCAAACAGGCAAAAAACGACTGTTACTTTTTCAATAAAACTTTAAAAATGAGCAGAAATCAATCTTGTAATATCATTCCAGGTTACAAACACCATAAACCCGAGCAAAAGTACAAGTCCTACAAAATGAACAACACCCTCTTTTTCAGGTGGAATAGGCTTTCTGCGAATTGCTTCAATAATAACAAAAAGAATTCTGCCACCGTCAAGCGCAGGTATTGGAAGAAGATTCATAATCCCAATATTTACCGATAAAAACCCCGCCAGATACAAAAGGGCAACAAAGCCGCCTGTCTGTGCCTGAGTATTCATCGCCTCCACAACTCCCACCGGTCCTGAAACCTCGGTAATTTTTGCCTGACCACCTAAAAGCATTTTAAGGGAAACAAAAACCAGCTTTCCCATCCATACCGTCTGATAAAAGCTTTCACGCAGCACCGTACCAATGTTTGCATTTTGAATTTCAGGAACAATCCCTACAAGATACGCAGGCGTCCCGTCGGTATACTGTGTCTCAATGGGTTTAAATGTCTGAACAAAGCTTTTTCCGTCACGGACAACTTCAATTTCACATTCATCACCACCGCTTTGCTGCATTGCAAAGTCAAGGTCCTTTTTAATTTTCACCTTATATTCATTAAGTCTTACAATCCTGTCCCCCGGCTGAAGCACATCATAAAGTGAGGACTTTTCCATTACCGAGTCAACCGTAGTGGTAGGTATTCCGCTTGAAGAATAGAAAACCGAAACAAATACAACTGAAATCAAAAAACCAAGAACAATATTCATCGCCGCTCCTGCAACAAGAACAAGAAATCTTGCATACCATGGTTTTTGCGAGAACGACCCGTCCTTGTCCTCTGAAACCGAGTCTTCACCCTCAAGGCTGCAAAAGCCGCCCAAAGGTATTGCACGTACCGAATATACCGTTCCGTTTTTTTCTTTTGAAAAAATTTTCGGTCCCATTCCTATGGCAAATTCATTTACCGTAATTTTAAACAGCCGTGCCACAAAAAAATGTCCAAATTCATGCACGAAAACAATAATCGAAAAGAATATAAGTGTTAATATTACAGACCAGAGCATCTATTTCTGTCCTTTCTGTGATTTTTGATTTAGCTCAGACCAAAGCTTTGCCTGATTTCCTTGTCTGTGTTAATTATATCCACAAGCGACGGGTTTGATATATTGTTATATTTACTCAAAACCTCGCCAACATATTCCCCTATTCCCAAAAACGAAAGCTTGTCCTTTAAAAACGCCGACACTGCAAGCTCGTTTGCAGCGTTCAAAACAGTGGGCATTATGCCACCCTGTCTGCCTGCCTGCTTTGCAAGTGCAAGGCACTTAAAGGTTTCTTCGTCAGGCTTTGCAAAGGTCATATTTGCAAGCTCCGCAAAATCAATGCTTTTGTCAGGCGAAGGCAACCTTTTGGGATAAGTAAATGCATACTGAATAGGATGCTTCATTGACGGCAGGCTTAGCTGTGCAATCGTGCTTTTGTCACAAAACTCCACCATTGAATGAATTATACTTTCACGGTGAACAACCACCTCAATGTCGTCAAAGCCCACATCAAACAACCACCTTGCCTCAATCACCTCAAGACCCTTATTCATAAGGGTCGCACTGTCAATGGTTATTTTTGCACCCATTGACCAATTTGGGTGCTTAAGTGCCTGTTCCTTTTTTATGCCCTTCAATTCGTCTTTGGTTTTGCCAAAGAACGGACCGCCCGATGCTGTAAGCAGAATTTTCTTCAGTTCGCCACGATTTCCACCGTGGAGAGATTGAAAAATTGCCGAATGCTCGCTGTCAACTGGCAAAAGTCTTACATTATGCCGCTTTACCGCATCGGTAAAAAGGCTACCTGCTGTCACAAGAGTTTCCTTGTTGGCAAGGGCAATGTCCTTACCTGCCTCAATTGCCTTCATTGTGGGGACAAGTCCCGCAAAACCTACAATTGATGAAAGCACCATATCACACTTCTCAAGAGTCGCCGCCTCGCAAAGACCCTCTTCGCCTGTGCTGACCTTAATATCCGTATCTGCAAGCCGACACTTTAAATCGTTATACTTTTTCTCGTCCGCAACCACCGCAAGGGACGGCTTATAGCACCGCGCCTGAGCCTCCAACAGTTCCACATTGAAGTTCCCGGTAATTGCAAGAACTGTTATATCCTTTATTCCCTTTAAATCGTCAACAACCTCCAAGGCTTGTGTGCCAATAGAGCCTGTTGAGCCTAAAATTGAAATATTCATAAACCCTTCCTCTTATATCCCAACTACATTAAGATAAATGTAAACCAGCGGAGCAACGGCGATTACACTGTCGAGCCTGTCGAGAATTCCGCCGTGACCAGGGAACAGACTTCCATAGTCCTTAATACCATATTTACGTTTAATAATTGATGCAGTAAGATCGCCAATCTGAGAAACAGGCGAAACAATCACTCCCAAAACCGCAAGCTTAACATAGCTTACATCAAGCATAAATGTCCTCTCAAGCAGCACACCATAAAGCATCAAGAATGCAATACACCCAACCGTTCCGCCTATTGACCCCTCGATTGTCTTTTTGGGGCTGATTTCAGGGCAAAGCTTATGTTTTCCCAAAAAGACTCCCGTGAAGTATGCAAAAGTATCGGTGGCAAAAGCTCCAATAAACACAATCCACAAAAGAAGTGTGCCGTTTTGCAAGCCCTTTATGTCAATAAGGGTCGAAAGTAAAAACGGGATATATAAAAGGCTGAAAATCAAAATGCCTGCATCCTCAACTCCCATGGTTTTATGCTCCTTAAGCATAATGCAAAATACCGCAAAAAAGCCAATGTAAAACGCTGTCATATAAAGCTGTACCGGTATGTATGTCCTTGAACAAATCAAAATCGCAGCAACATACCCAACCGCACACAATGCAGTGTGTTTATTTAATCCGGTTGCTTTGTAAAATTCAAAAAGACCCATAACCGCAATAATTGCAACCGCAGCCGAAATAACATAGACATTTGACAACAAAACCGCAACCAAAAGCGGAATCAACACAAGCGCCGTTATAATCCTTGTTTTCATTTGTATTCCTCCAATTTGCAAAATAGGCGGATATAAAATCCGCCTAAATTTTCATATTTTCCCAAATCTGCGGTTCCGTTTCTGATAATCGAGCACCGCTCGCTCCATATCCTTTTCCGAGAAGTCCGGCCAGTTTATAGAGTCAAACCAGAACTCTGCATATGCCGCCTGCCATAAAAGGAAGTTGGATAGACGTACCTCACCGCTTGGACGAATAATCAAGTCAAGCTCGGGAACATCCTTGGTATACATCAAATTTGACATATACGCTTCATCAATGTCCTCGACCTTTATATTGCCGCTTTCTACATCCTTTGCGGCAAGCCTTGCTGCACGACAAATTTCATCTCTGCCGCCGTAGTTAAGGGCAATGTTAAGTACAAGTCCCGTATTATTTTTTGTATAATCCTCGGCATAGAGAATTGCTTCCTTAATCTTATCCGAAAGAGGCGTGCGGTCACCAATAACACGAAGCACCACGTTTGTACCGCCAAACTGTTCCTCCACCTGTTGAAGATACATATAAAGAAGCTCCATAAGTGCATCAACCTCTTTTTGAGGTCTGTTCCAGTTTTCGGTCGAAAATGCATATGCCGTAACAGACTTTACGCCTATGCTGTTGCAGTATATAACAATTTTTTTAAGAGTCTCCGCACCCATACGGTGTCCTGCACTTCGGGGCAGACCGTGACTTTTTGCCCATCTGCCATTGCCGTCCATAATTATCCCTATGTGCTGCGGAATATTATCCTTATCCAAAGTTGCCGTTTGCTTTCTTTTTTTAAAGAACATAAGGTTATACCTCTAAGATTTCCTTTTCCTTTGCTGCAATAATTGTATCTACATTTGCAACAAACTTATCGGTAAGCTTCTGAATTTTTGTTTCAAGATTTTTAAGGTCGTCCTCGGTAATTTCTCCGTCCTTCTTCTGCTTTTTAAAGCCTTCAAGAGAGTCACGGCGAACGTTTCTGAGTGCTACCTTTGCTTCCTCGCCACGTTTTGAAATACCTTTAACAAGCTCTTTTCTTCTCTCCTCGGTAAGGGGAGGGAAATTAAGTCTTATTGTTTTGCCGTCGTTGTTTGGTGTAATACCAATATCAGACTTAAGTATAGCTTTTTCAATCTCGCCAAGGATTGAAGCATCCCATGGCTGAATTGTAATGCTTCTTGGCTCAGGAACAGCAATTGTACCCACCTGCTGAAGAGGAGTTGCCACACCGTAATATTCAACCGAAATCTTGTCTAAAATTGCAGGGTTTGCACGTCCTGCACGAATTGCCGCCAAATCATTTTCAAGAGCAGCTATTGCTTTATTCATTCTTGCTTCTGCATTTTGCATAATATAATCCACCTTTCAATTTTGATAAATCTACTTTACGATTGTACCGATTTCCTCACCCATAACGGCACGTTTGATATTTTCGGGGTCATCAAGACCAAATACCAGAATCGGTATACTGTTGTCCATACAAAGAGAAGTCGCTGTTGAGTCCATAACTCCAAGACCACGATTGAGTACATCAATGTAGCTAAGTGAGTCAAACTTAACTGCATTGGGGTTAATATGCGGGTCACTGTCGTAAACAGCATCAACCTTTTTGGCAAGAAGAATGATTTCTGCATCAATTTCTGCCGCACGAAGTGCCGCTGTTGTGTCTGTTGAGAAGAACGGGTTGCCCGTTCCGCAAGCAAAGATAACAACTCTTCCCTTTTCAAGATGACGCATTGCTTTGAGCCTTATATAAGGCTCAGCTATCTGACGCATTTCAATTGCAGTCTGAACACGGGTTGGAACACCCTGCTGCTCAAGCGCATCTAAAAGTGCAAGCGAATTGATAACCGTTGCAAGCATACCCATATGGTCTGCACGGGTGCGGTCCATACCCTCGCCTGTTCTACCGCGCCAGAAGTTTCCGCCGCCAACAACAATGGCAATTTCGCAACCCATATCTGCACATTCCTTGATTTTTGAAGCAATTGATGCAATCGTTTCATTGTCAAGACCAAAGCCTTTGCCACCTGCAAGTGCCTCTCCGCTTATTTTAAGCATTACTCTTTTGTACTTTATGGACATAATCTACTGTTCCTCCGTTTATATATTAAAAAATATTTCACCC